>NZ_JAVIIR010000013.1:0-193603 GCF_033977325.1 Mesorhizobium vachelliae | reverse complement strand
CGCCATTGGCAGCCCTGCGTCAAAATCTCCATGCCTTGCGACATCGTTGGCGTGAGCCACCACGAAAACGCAAGTTTCAGTCCATGCCAACACTATCTTAGCGCTTATGCCGTAAACGGGGCGAAGGGGAGGCGAGACGCCGGCGACAGCCATTTCTCCCGTTTACGGGGAGAAATGCCCGGCAGGGCAATGAGGGGCAGCGCTGACCTGCGAGGCTATTGTGGGCGAGCGCTTCAAGTGCCCTTCTTCAACTGCGCCGGGCCTTCACTTTTCTCCAGCGGCCCCTCCCACCCGAACACGCTGCGCCCGCCCAGCAAATGCGACTGGTCCATCTCGCCCGCCACAATCTCCTTCAAGCTCGGCCCCGTCACGTACCGCTCCACCCGGCGTGACTCCCCATCGAGACGCCTCAGCGCCTCCAACTCCTCGCCGCGTCCGAGCTTGGCCTTCCCCACCGCGGATTTCAGCACGCCGATCGTCTCGTCATAGACCTTCAGCGGCACGGGGAAGGGGTGGCGGTCCTTGCCGCCATGGGCGAGCGAGAAGCGCGCCGGGTCGGAGAAGCGGTAGGGCGCGCCATGCACCACTTCAGAGACCATGGCCAAAGCCCGCACCGTGCGCGGGCCGACGCCGGGGACGAGCAGCAGTTCCGGAAAATCCTTCGGGCCGCTTTCGATGGCCGAGGCGATGTTGCCGTGCAGGCGGCGCATGACGATGTCGCTCTCGCGCACGTCGTGATGCGCGGGCATGACGAGGTTGGGTAGCAGCGGCTGGGCGGCAGGCTCCGGTTCGGGTCTCGGTTCCAGCAAGGCAAGCTCGCTCAGGATCTTTTCCGGGCTCATGGTCTTCAGCAGCTCGACCTGGCCGCCGCGCGCTTTCTCGGCGCGATGGTCGGTAAGGTTGACGATCTGCCCTTGCGCCTCGCCCTCGATCGCCGCATGCGGCTGGTCGACGAAGCTTTTGAGCCCCTCCGACAGCCAGTGGTAGCGGCGGGCCTGGCGGGCGTCGCCGTTCATGCCTTGCTGCACCACCACCCAGCGCCCGTCATCGGCGACGATGAAGCCGTGCAGATAGAGGTCGTAGCCGTCCTGCACGGCGGCGCTGTCGACCTTGGCGACGAGCCTGCTGGCGGTGGCCAGGGCATCGCCGTCCAGGCCGGTGCGGTTGCCGATCGCCAGCAATTCGCCAGGCGTCTTGCGCGAATGCGCGCCGCGCCCGCCGCAGACATGGATGCCGAGCTCGCCGGACATCGGGTTCAGCCCACGCTTCAACGCGCCGATGACGGAAGTGGTGATGCCGGACGAATGCCAGTCCATGCCCATCACGGCGCCGAAGGACTGGAACCAGAAGGGATGCGCCAGGCGCCTGAGCAGCTCGTCGCGGCCGTAATGGTGGATGATCGCCTCGCACAGCACCGCGCCGAGCTTCGTCATGCGCTCGCCCAGCCATTTCGGGACCCGCCCGCCATGCAGTGGCAGGTCGGCGCTGCCGCTTCGCTGCGTCACCCTTTGTTCTCCTTGGAACCGGCGACTTAGATGGCATTTCGGCGGGGATTTGCAAGGCGTGGCGACTGGCTGATCTCCCCTTTGTGGGGCCCCACAATGGGGAGATCAGCCAGTCGCCGGCCTCGTCAACGCCTGCCACCTAGTACCTGTAATAGTACCTGTGGTGGTGCCGGTGATGGTAGTAGTGCCTATGGTGATACCGGTGATGGTAATAATAGTACCTGTGGTATCGGTAGTGCGGGTACACCATGTAGCCAGGGTAATAGTCGTCGTCGTAATAGTCGCGGTAGCCGCCGTAATACGGGCCGCCATAGAACGGGTAGGGCTCGTAGCCGCCAAAGGGCCCGAAGCCGAAGCCGAAGAACACATGCGGATGCGCGTCAGCCGGCGCGACCGTGGCCGCCGCCGCCGCAACGGCGATTGCAGAGGCAAGTAGAAGCTTTTTCATGGCAACCTCCTCCTGAAGGTTCACATTAACAACGCTTTACAAGCCGAAAAGCTGCCAAGTGGCTGTTGGCCTCGCGCGAAAATCACCGGGGTGTGAAGCCGCGCCTTCTTCCTGGCGGCGGATACAGCTAGCTGCAGACGCGCACCTGACGCGTGAACCGATGGTCATGGCTTCGGGTTGTCACCGCTTCGATCCGGCAATGGCGGTGGGCGTGCACCACGTTCGGCGGGGCAACATAGCTGCTGCCATCGTTACCGTAGGCCGGGCCGTAGCCGGGCCCGTCGTCCAGATAGGAGCCGCCCCAATAGGAGCCGTAGACCGGAACGGAGCCGTAGCTGTCGTAAAAGTCGCCGAAAGGGCCGTAGTCGAAATAACTGCCGCCGAGGAATACGTTGCCAGCATTCGCCGGCCCGACGATGGCAACCGCCGAGGTGAGGGCGATAACAGAGGCAAACAGGAACTTTTTCATGGCAACCTCCTCCTGAAGGTTCACCAATAATAACGTCCGGCACGCCGAAAAATTGCGCCGCAGCGCGCAATCAGCAACATTTGAGGACTTCGTGAGCGCTCGGAGCGGCCCACGCGCATGCCGAACGATAGCGCGGGGCGGGCGAAGCCGTTCCGCGCTATCCAACCCGGGCGGTTAGTAGTCGTTATAGTCGTTACCGCAGACGCGCACTCTTTCCAGCACGCGGTGGTGGTGGCGCCAGTGGCTCACCAGTTCGGTGCGGCAATTATGGCGGTAGCGCACCACATAGCCGCCATTGTCGTAGTCGTCATTGTAGACATGGCGATAATAACGGTGCGGGTAGTATCCGCCATAATCGTTGTAATAGCCGTCGTCATAGCCCGGACCGACGCCGATACCGAGTTGCACGCTGGCCGCGCTGGCCGGCGCGATCGCGAACGCCGAGGCGATGGCGATCATCGAAGCAAGCAGAAGCTTTTTCATCGCTGCCTCCTTGAGTTTCGAGGACGCCCCTTCGGAGAGTAAACGGTTTCGATCTGGCCGGTGTTCCGAGGAAAATGCGTGGCCCTATCTCCGCTTGCTCGGGGACGAGCCCGTTCGCACATGCAGCAAAACGCTCTCTTCCCTGCAAACAGCATATGGACTAGCGGAGAATAGCGCGTCGCGCTTTGTCGCATCGCCGCGTGCACCGCATGTCATCATCGGCTATGCCCTCGTCAGCCAATCCCGGCAATCGCAGGAGCATCCGATGACCAGACCCACCATCCTCAAATTCGGCGCCGTGGAGCACGCCGAGGCCGGCGACCTGCCGGGCTGGGTCGTCGTCGAGGGCAGGCCGACCATGCAGACGGCCGTGCAGCACACCACCGAGGACGGCAAGGTGATGTCCGGCACCAGGCGCGCCTCGCCCGGCACCTACCACGCCACCTACACGGACTACGAGTTCGTCCACATGATCGCCGGCCGCATCATCATTACGCCCGACGGCGGCGAGCCGGTCGAGGTCGGCCCCGGCGATGCTTTCGTGGTCGAGGCGGATTTCAAGGGGACGTGGAAAATCCTCGAGCCGGTGACGAAGCATTTCGTCGTTGCGGTGGGGTAGGGCGCCGACGCCGAAGCTGCTGATCTCCCTTGTGAGGGAGATGGCCGGCAGGCCAGAGGCGCGCGCTGTCCCGCCAACGTATCGAGGCTTGGGTTCCTCGCCCCCGCCAAAGGCGGGGGCGAGGTGGCCGCGAAGCGGACGGAGAGGGGGCTTTCGTAGGGCGCTCCCCTCTCCGTCTCGGCTTCGCCGCGCCACCTCTCCCCACATTCGTGGGGGCGAGGAACCTTGATCTGCAGCGCCGCGATCCTTCACGCCCCTCTGGCCTGCCGGCCATCTCCCCCTCGTGGGGGAAGATTAGCTACCTCCCCACCTTGGAAATCACCCTTTTCTCCACCTCCGGCTCCAGCGATTCCGCGAAGGGCGTGGCCAGATGATGCTGGTCGCGGAAGGCGAGCTTACCGTCGATGAAGACGTGGCAGGTGGTGGCGCTGCAGAAGCGGTCGGTGAGGTCGACGTAAGCTGCGTTGGGGATGCTGTCGACGATGTCGCGCTCCACCGCGGCCATCCGGTCATTGGCGGCATAGGCGCGCGTCTGGTCGCAGCGCGAGGGCGTTTCGTTCCGCCACAGCGCCCGCGCCACGCAGGTGTCGACATTTTCGTTGTTGAAGGGCACGTCGCGGATGAAGGCGACCTTGAGGCCGGCTCGGCTCAGGCTGGTGAGCGTTGAGCGAAGACCGGCCCGCCAGTCGGCGTCCTGGCTGTCCGTGGCGCCTTCGCGGCCCGCCATCTTGCGCCCGCTGGTCAGCGCCAGCTCCGAGATGACCACCAGCGCCGGCTTTGCCCCGATGATCTCCTTGATCGCCTGTTCGCGCCAGCGGTCGCATTCCGAGTAGGCGCGCTTGAGCTCGGACGACCAGACGCTGATGCGCGAGGCGCGGCAGGAATTCTTCAGCCACGTCACGACCTTGTAGCCGTTTTTCCGACCCGCCTCGATGAGCGGTGTCGACCAGTGGTCGGCGTGGGAATCGCCGAACAGAGCGATGACACGCTGTCCGTCGCCGAACACGCAAGGCGTCGGCGTCACGCTCTGGTAGTCCTGCACGCAGCCGGCCCTGGCCCGAGCTGTGGACGGTTCTGCGGCGCTCGCGGCGATAATGCGCTGCTGCGGATCGAGGTCGTGCACGGCGAGCCTCGCATTGCCATAAGCGGCTGCGACGCCGGTGCCGGTCAGGAGGAGGGCCGGCACCAGCGCCCGCGCCGCATTGGCCATCAGCCAGCCGTTGCGACGGATCGGGTTCTCGATGAGGTGGTAGCTGAGGGCAGACAGCGCCAGCGTCAGCGCAAGGCAGTAGAGCCGCTCGGCGGGCGTCAGTTCCGGCGCCAGCATGCCGGCATAGACTATGACCGGCCAATGCCAGAGATAGATCGAGTAGGAGAGCTTGCCGATCCATTGCAAAGGCGGCAGCGCCAGGGCGGCATTCACGCAGTTCCGTTTGGAATTGCGCAAACGGCCGTCCCTGGCGCCGGCCGCTCCCGCCTTGAGCAGAAGGACTGTGCCGACCACAGGCAAAAGCGCCAGAAAGCCGGGGAAGGGAGCGTCCTCGCTGAAGGTGAGATAAGCGACCCCGATCATCGCCAGTCCGGTCAGGCTTAACGCCCGCCCCAGCCGCGGGCGTTCCTGCAATAGCCGCGCCGGCACCATCGATGCGAGGCCGCCGGCGGCAAATTCCCATGCGCGCAGCGGCGAAAAGTAGAAGGCCCAGGGCTGCGAGACGCTCGTCAGCCAGGCGCAGAAGACGAAGGAGACGAGGCCTGCAATGCCGATCGCAACGACTATGCCGCGCTTGCCCGGTCTCACCCATGCGGCCAGCATCAGCAGCGCCGGCCAGGCGAGATAGAATTGCTCCTCGACCGACAGCGACCAGTAGTGAATGAACGGATTGCTGGTGGCGTCATTGGCGAAATAGTCGAACGACCAGCGGATCAGCCACAGATTGATCATATAGGCCGAGGCGAACATCGCGCCCTTGGAATAGAGCGCCTGTTCTTCCGGCGACAGGATGAGCGTGCCCGCGGCAAGCGTCGCGGCGATGACGAAAAGCGCGGCCGGCAGCAGGCGCCGCGCGCGCCGGGCATAGAAACGCAACAGATCAAGCCGGCCGGTGTCGGAGATCTCGGCGGCGAGATGACGGGTGATCAGGTAGCCCGAGATGACGAAGAAGATGTCGACCCCGGCAAAGCCGCCGGGCAGCGCGGTCAGGCCGAAATGGTAGGCGACGACGCCCGCCACGGCCAGCGCCCGTAATCCTTCGATGTCGGGTCGGAAATCCTGTGCCGATGCTGACACGAATACGAACCTCGCAATGCTCGTCCGTATCCCGCCTGCCGCAAAGCCTCGTCCCTACGCTCTGATATCGCAATGCAACAAATCTAACGCAGTGCAACATAAGGGGAGGTGGACAGGGCCGGCGGCGGCGCCGAAGCCGCCGGTTTCCTTATGGGGGATAGCCGTCGCCAGCGTAGCTCAGATCGCCAGTGCCACGCAGAAATCCGCTCGACCCGGCCCCACAATCACGCCTTCTTCAGGAACTCCGTCTTCAGCACCAGGCCCTTCACCTGCTTTGTGTTGCATTCGATCTCGCCGGGATTGCCGTTGAGGCGGATGTTCTTGACCAGCGTGCCGCGCTTGATCGTCTCGGACGTGCCTTTGACCTTGAGGTCCTTGATCAGGGTCACGGAGTCGCCATCCTTCAGCGGCGTGCCGTTGCTGTCTTTTACGATAACGTCTGTCATGGCGGATCTTTCATCGGTTGGATGGCCTGCGCCCGCGTATCGCGCCGACCACGGCCTGGTCAAGCGGGCTGGAGCTGACCATCTGGCTTGAAAGGGGAGCTGTGACGCTCACCTCCCAATCATCACCTCGGCCTCGATCTCGACCGGGAAATTCAAGGGCAGGGCGGCAACGCCTATTGCCGTGCGGGCGTGGCGGCCGATCTCCGGTCCGAAGACCTCGAGGATGAGTTCCGAGAAGCCGTTCATCACCGCCGGCGTCTCGGTGTAGCGCAATGCCGAATTGACCATGCCGTGCACGCGGCACCAGCCGGTGATCCGGTCGAGGCTGCCGAGCTCGCGTTTCAGGCTGCCAAGCATCGACAGCCCGACCTTGCGGGCCGAGCCCCGCGCCTCCTCCATCGACATACTCTCGCCGACGGCGCCGAACGGGCCGGCTAGCGAGCCGTTCGGCTCTTGCGGCCCATGGCCGGAGATATAGGCGCGGTCGCCGCGCACATTCACCCAGGGAAAAGGCACCACCATGCCTGGCGGCAGTTTCAGCGGCGGTGGCAGCACGATGCCGAGCGCGGCAAGCTTTTCGTCGGCACCCATGGCACGGCCTCCCTTCCCGCACAGCGCCATTGCGGCGTCGCGGCCGAGCTTTTCGGTTCGCCGGCCATTCGTCAAGAACGGCTTGGATCTGCAGAAGAATGATCGGGGTGACTGCCGGAAGCCTTGCCCGCGCGGACCGTGACCTCGCGATCCGCGCGGGAAGGCGCCGCCCCCGCCGGCGGCGCCAGGTCCCCAGCCCTCGGGTTGGCTGGGTGGCTGTTGGTTTGGCCCTCCGGCCGCTGCTTTTTCCCCGCCGATCCCATATGGCGAACCGGCTATGGGTCCACTGGAATGGCTACCTTTTGTCTTAGGCGGTCGCGGACCAAAACCGCCGAGCGCAGATCCGGGAATTGCTCTAGAAATGAAGGTCCAGCGGCTGCGGATAGGCTTGGCCAGGGTCGGCGGCCTTCGAAGCCAGGTCCGCCGAGGGCACTATGCCGCCGGTGGCCGTCTGATCGAGCGGCGGCCGGCTTTTCTCGTGGCTGGTCTTTGTCTCGGTCAGGAGGATTTTTGTTTTGGCCTCGGCGGCTTGCGACAGCGCAAGCGCCAAGACAAGCGCGGATAGAACGAGTTTCATGACAGCTCCCCAGTATTTGTCCCAAATGCATTCATCCCGGGGAGACCCTAGCGCCGGTCGCCAGGTCGCAAAGACGGCGCGCGTGGAATATCGTGGAATTCTTTGGATTTCCTGCGACATTAGGAAATGGAAATAAGGTAGCCGGCAATGGAGACTGTTTGCCGGCGACCCGAATGAAATCGTGGGCAGTTCGCCTATTCCCGCCAAATGCCGAAACGCTCTGGCGGCGAAAGGCGTTGAGGGGCTTGTGGCATGGCGCAGCACATCGCGCAAAAATTGAGGCTGACTTCGGCCTTGCTGGGCACGGTGACCCGCAAGGATCTCGCGGCGGCGTTCCGCGCCGTCAATCCCAGAACGGCATTTGATCTCGGCCGTGCCGACAAGTGGCTGCAAGGTCGGGCCCATCCGCGCGAGGTCAGCGTCTATGACGACTGGGCGAAGCTGCTGCAGCTGGAACAGCCCGGCGCGTGGATCGCCGAAAGCGATCTGCCGAGCTTCACCGCCGCCATTTGCGCCCGTCACGGCATGGACCGGGGCGCGCTCGAACGGCTCGCCGCGCAGCAGTTCGAGGCAGCCTCCGCGCATGACGACCGCGCCCAGAGCATAGCGCTGATCGGAAGCTATGCCTGCTATTCGCGTGCCTGGTCGCCCTACTATCGCGGCCAGCTTATCAAGGGCAGCCTGTCGATCGAAGGGGGACCTGGTGTGCACGGCCTCACCGCCCATTACCGCGAGGCCTTGCCGACCGGCCAGCTCGTTCTGGGTGGCCCCGTGACGCCCGCGAAGCGCGGCCTGTACGTCCATGTCAGGGAGGTCGGCGGCGATGCCCAGTTCTTCTTCAGCCTGTTCCCTCAATCACAACCGGGCAGCGTGCTTGGCGGCTATATGTGCGGCACAGCCATCATCGGTCCGGAGGCGCAGCCTTCGTTTACCCGGATCCTCATGGTGCGCCTGCGCGATCCGGTGCCCGGCGCCTCCGCATGGGGAGGGTATCTGCTTCCGCAGGGATCGATCGCCGCCGACCTTGCAGCGCTCGGCATCACCATCGAGCATCCGGAAACTGTCGACCGGCTGGTCGGCCGGTTCCTCGGAGCCGACGGCGAGGGCGACGCCGGCCAGATCCCGCCGGCCGAGTTCCGCGCTATCCTGGACGTATTCGACCGCCACTGGCTGCGGCACGCCGGCTAACCCGGGACCGTCGCAAGATATCGGAGAACGGCAGCGGATGTTGCAGGTAAGCTACAGCCCGTATGCATTCGGTTGTAGTCAGCCCTTACGGCACGTCGATCACGCGAATGTTCTTGACGCGAATCCGATTCGGGTTTCCGCTGCCGGCGTGAAAACTGGGCAAGGGGTTTCCCATGAAGAAGACTTACGAGAAGCCGGTACTGTCGAAGCGCCAGAAGCTGTCGAGCGTCGTCGCGGCCGTCGCCTCGAACCCGGCGCCGTAACATAGGCGTACCGACGACATTGGCTGGCGCGCCTGTCGGCTTGCCAGCCAAATTTTACCTGTTCGCCAAATTTCTGGCTCGCCAGATTTTTGAGCTCGCTTGACGCGGCCGGCGCCGGACATATGTTGCTGTCCTGATCTCATCGCCCGGGCCGAGACAGCCGATGACGAAGCCATACTGCAAACCGACGCTTGCCAGACGTGACAGGCTTTCCGCCGTGACAGCTGCCACACCAAACTCGGGCTTCTCATTCTGATATCCCGAGAGCCGGGGTCGACGAACGCGCCGACCAGCAGTCTTAAGGCCGGCAGTTTCGAGGACATCGGTTTTTGAAGCTGGAAGCCAAGCCTGGCCAGGAGCGGGCGGTACACTGCGCAGGTGCCCGCCCGTCCGGCGCCGCCGCCAAGCTGCTGAAACCCCGTCCGTCCCCAACAGCAACGGTCATGGCGTGACCAGTGGTTGCGGAGTGCCATTGGCGCGGGGTCCTGTCAACGCCGCCGCCGAGCGGTCCGGGAGCGTCCTTTTAGCCGCCTTTTCGTGTCCGAAGCACGCATTGCAGGCATCCTGGACCCCATGCGAAGAGCCGCGAAATGGCGGAATTCCGGGCTTTTCCGATATCCGGCAGGCCGCGCCGCACATATATGCTTATCTGCTTGAATAAGCTGATTTTTCGCTGGCCGGCTTGTCCCTTCGATCCCGACTTTTTTTGGGCGCAAATCCGGCGGTGCAGCATTGGCGTCCTGCGACGAGGGGTTTTCCTGGAAAGCGGTATCGGACGCATCTGTGAGCCGTTTCATGATCCGCTCATGAAAGACGTGCTAGAATGTCGCCAGCGAATGGGGGAAGTTGCGATGGCCAATCGGTTGTTCGACGTTCTTGCCAGACGGCGGTCATGGCTGGATCGGGTCGCATTGGGGCTGCTTGTCTTCCTGGCGACCCTGGTAGCGGCGCTGATGGGCGGCGCCAGTGCCTAACGTGCCACGGAGCGGGCGCCCTATTTTCTTTGTCCGATCGCCTTGAATTCGAAGATCGCGGGCCTGAGCTTCGCTGGCCGCGGCCGCTCGGTGAGGTCGACGACACGGACCCATCTGTCGGCGCCGGCGCGCAAGGTGACTTTCTGGCCGAGCGCCTTCTCGGCCACCTCGAAAGGTGTCTTGGCTTCTGTCGAATGGATCGCGACGACGGTTTCGCCGTTACGTTTTCATGCGCGTATCCAGGGCGCCCGCCGCTTCGCTTCCCGCGCGACATCTTTATATTAGAAACAACGCATATAATTCAAGATCCGATTGTCGTGCCGGGCAAGCCGGCTGGGGTTCAGCGCTCTACGGCAGAGGGTGTACCGTAGCCGCGCAGGCCGGTTCCGTTGCAGCCCTGGCAGGAAACCCGCTGACCTGGGCAATTGTCGCGCAATGCCCCAGAGAGGCAGCACGTGCCGTTCGACGCCACCTGCTTCTCGCACTCGAACACCTTGCCGGCGCCCAGGCACCGGGGGCAGGTGAACTTCCTGAATTCGATCAAAGGGAGCCTCCGGCTGTTTCACAGGCGCCCGGCAACGCGCTGACAGTGTCGCGGGTTCCATCACAGACACGGTTTGTCCTGCGTACTGCAATATAAGTCAGTAGATGCTAACGTTATGGGGATATCGCCTGCAACGCGCGGTTGGTTCGGTGATGTTGCGGCGGGCATCAGGGCATCGGTTTCTCGCCCCCGTGAGATGGGGGAGAGGACAGGCGACACGCCTCTTTCACCAGCCCGCGCAGCCAGCGATGCGCCGGATCAGCCTCGAGCCTCGGATGCCACAGAAGCGAGATCGTCAGCGCAGCGAGTTTCACCGGCAGCGCGAAGGTGAACAGGCCCTCGCGCAATATGCCGGTATAGCGCTCCGGCACGGTGGCGATGAGATCGGAGCCGCGCGCCAGGGCCAGCGCCTCGGCAAAGCCGCCGACCACGGTCGTAACTTTCCGCGTCAGCCCGGCTAGCTCCAGGGCGTCGTCCACCGGGCCGCGATCCAAGCCGCGGCGCGAGATCAATATGTGCCGGCCGGCGGCGAAGCGGGTGGTGGTAATGCGGCCTTCGCTTAACGGATGGCCGGCGCGCACGACGCCGACGAAGCGGTCGCGGAACAGCGCCTGCACGCGCACCTCCGGCCCGGTCGAGCCGCCGACCACGCCGGTTTCCAGATCGACCGTGCCCTCGCGCATCGGGCCGCTGTCCTTGTCGGGCTTGGGCACGAAGCGCAATTGCACGCCCGGCGCTTCTTCAGCCACGCGGGCCAGCAGCGCCGGGCCGAAATTCTCTACGAAACCGTCACTGTTGCGCAGCGTGAAGCTACGGGTGAGCCGCGTGAGGTCGAGCCGCTCGACCGGCCGCAGCACCGCTTCTGCCTCCTTCACCAGTCGGCCGACGTCGGAGCTCAATTCGATGGCGCGCGGCGTCGGCACCAGGCCCCGCCCGGCGCGCACCAGGAGCGGATCGCCGGTCGCTTCGCGCGACCTTGCCAGGGCCCGGCTCATCGCCGAGGGGCTGAGCTTCAGCCGCCGCGCCGCCCTGGCGACGCTGCCTTCGGCAAGCAGCACATCCAGCGTGACGAGCAGGTTGAGATCGGGTCGCGACATGGCGCGACCTTAGCACGGATCCGTCAAAGAGACATGGCGTCTGATGCACTGTTCAAGTGCAAATGCTGCATATTTCGCCATGTCGCCGGCACGCTTATCTTCCCGGCAGGTTCGAAACGACGGAGAAGAGATCATGGCCGACATTGCCGAAACACGAGCTGCGCCTGGAAGCCATTCGACGGTGGGCGCGCTGGCCAGCCTGTCCTTGGCCATGCTCGTCTCCTCGCTCGGCACCAGCGTCGCCAATGTCGCGCTGCCGACGCTGAGCGTGGCCTTCGCTGCGTCCTTTGCGGCAGTGCAATGGGTGGTGCTGGCCTATCTGCTCGCCATCACGATGCTCATCGTCAGCGTCGGGAGGCTCGGCGATCTGGTCGGCCGCCGGCCGCTGCTCATCGCCGGCCTCGCGCTATTCGGAGCCGCCTCGTTCGCCGCGGCGCTCGCGCCGTCGCTGGCGCTGCTGGTCGCCGCGCGCGCCGCGCAAGGACTGGGCGCTGCCGTGATGATGGCGCTGACGATCGCCTTCGTCGGCGAGACGGTGCCGAAGGAGCGCACCGGCAGCGCCATGGGCCTGCTCGGCACCATGTCAGCGATCGGCACGGCGCTCGGGCCTTCGCTCGGCGGCGTGCTGATCGCCGCGCTCGGCTGGCGCTCGATCTTCCTCATCAACGCCGGGCTCGGCGCCGTTGCCCTGCTTGCCGCCTGGCGCTTCCTGCCGGGCGACAAGGGGGAGGGCATCAACCACCGGGGGACGAAGGGAGCCGCGCGCTTCGATACGCTGGGCACGCTGCTGCTGGCCGTCACGCTTGCCGCCTATGCGCTGGCGATGACCATGGGGCGCGGCCATTTCGGCGGCCTGAACATGGTGCTGCTCGGCACGGCCATGGTGGGCACGGGGCTGTTCTTTATTGTCGAGGCCAAGGTGGCGTCTCCCCTGGTCAAGCTCGCGCTGTTGCGCGACCCGGTGCTGGCGCCCAGCCTCGCCGCGAACGCGCTGGTCTCGACAGTGATGATGGCGACGCTCGTCGTCGGCCCTTTCTTCCTGTCGCGGGCGCTGGGTCTGAGCGAAGCGGCGACCGGCGCCGTGCTGTCGATCGGGCCCGTGGTCTCGGCGTTCTGCGGCGTCATTGCCGGGCGTGTCGTCGACCGCCTCGGCGCCGCGGCGATGGTGGTTGCCGGGCTGGCGCTGATGGCCGCCGGCTGCGTCGCGCTCGCCGCGTTGCCAGGCCTCTTCGGCGTTGCCGGCTACGCGGCGGCGATCATTGTGCTCACGCCGGGCTACCAGCTCTTCCAGGCGGCCAACAACACTGCCGTCATGGCCGGCGTCGACAGGAGCGAGCGCGGCGTGGTGTCGGGCATGCTGAGCCTCTCGCGCAATCTCGGGCTCGTCACCGGCACGGCGTTGATGGGCGCGGTATTCTCCTTCGCCGTGGGCACGAAAGATGTCGCGGCAGCGCCGCCGGCAGCCGTTGCGCACGGGATGGGACTGACCTTTGCGGTGGCGGCTGGGCAGGTCGCGGCTGCAATGATGATTGCGTTTGCTGGCGATTGGAGAGAGCGCCGCAGCGTGTGATCTCAGGAGCCCGGCCTGCGCCTCCGACACAGGATGCAGACCGGGCCGATGCCCGGCTGGAGGGGACATCGCCAGCAAATACACGCGTCAGAAGTGAGAAGTGTGGGCATTGTCACTCAGGCCATTGCATGGCTGGGCTATAACGTCTCCGCAGGCAGGGCGATTGGCGGATAGCGGTTCTGCCGGACTCTTGAGTTGGCGTGGGAGGTCGAAGCGATGCATGAGATGTGGTGGCGGCGCCGGGAACCTCAGCCTCTGATTCCGGAGCCTGAACTTCGATTTATGATGAAGCTCGGGCGTCTGGAACGCGACGAGGCAATGAGATTGCTGGGGCGATATCGTGGGGACCGCGAGGCGGCATACGCCGAGTTGAGGACGCGCGATCTCGTCAGGGAACGCAACGCTCGGTCTCACTGACCAGTTCATGCTGCCCTTTGCAGCTCACAGCCCGAGTGTCCAACCGGCCGCCATTTGAATTTTCCTGACTTGCCTGAATGGCGCAGCGACGATGGTCGGCGAATGGGTGGCCTCAACGAAAGCGGCTGCGGCCATCTCGACGGCATCGGCGGAATGGTCGACCTTGTCGAGGCGCTTCACCACGCGGTCATGAAGCATCGACAGCCTTGCGGCTCGGTGGAGATCGGCGCGGCTCTCGCCGTTCATATCGAGGGGTGCGAACATAACCATCCCCACAAACGGCGACGCCGAGCACTTGTTCCTATCGGTCCGTGCGACAACGATGCGTCGGGATGGTTTCGTGGTCAAAAATGCTTCCGCGATCACGTAATTTCGCAGCCGCTCGTGGGGTCTATCTTTGGCTGGCGGCGGTGCCCATTCCGCCTTCAGCCGGGGCCTCGGCCACCCCAACGAACCCCCACCCACCGCGGCTCCGGCTTCACTCATTGCGTCCTCAAGCCTTCACCGGCCGCAAGGCGCTCGGCTCCGGCGATGATGATCGTCGCACCGTTAGGGCATAAGTCACCGCATTGGTCAGGCCGAACGGCACCAGGGTGCTGGCGACCATAGCAACGACCGTTGCGTAGAAGCCGGCGGGCATGACAGGAAATCGCTGGCGCGAAAGAGAAGGCGGTTTCATCGCCGTCTACCCAAGCAATAACCCGGCTATCAGCACGGTGAGCAGCATCGAGGCCGGCACAGCGAGAAGCCAGCGCGCCTCCAGAACACTGTTGCGGTCGTCGTTCATGTCCGTTGCTCCATTTGGCAGCCGTGATGCTGCGGAATCGATGTCGGCAAACGAGGGCGGAAGGCCTTCGTTCCGCCGATCAGGCGACGGTCGGAAGGCCGTATCGGACTGAAGTCGGACAGAGCTCTGAGGAGGGCCGAGCGCGGCAACCAAAGCCGCCGCTTCGCATTGGCAAACGCGCGAATTTTCTGGAGCCGCCGATAGGGAGCCGACATGAGCCTCGATAGATCTATAGACGATGCTGAAGACCAGCCATACGAGCCCACGTTCTTTGCCAGCAAATACGGCCTGCCGACACGGCTTGCCAAGACGATAATCGACGCGAATGGCGGGGGACGGCGTGCCTGCGACGCCGCGGCCACGACCTACCTCAGATATGTCGCGCTTCGGCGCCAGCAGGGTCGCTGAGCCATGCCGCCCGCTGCACCGGCCGAGCCTTTGCTTCCTCCGTCCTGGCCTCGCGCCGGCACGCGGACAAGGCCGGAACCAAAGCGGTGGAAAGCTGTTTATCCGGCGAAGGGACGATTCAGGAATTGAGGAATAGAGCAATGAAAACAGTGCTTCTTGCGGCCCTGGCGCTCTGCGTCGCCGCACCCGCCGTCGCTTCGGCGGCCGAGGCCGATGTCGTCATCAGGACGCATCACAGGCACCACTATCACCACCGCCCGGCGTTCATCATAAATGACGAGGGCCACCGCCTGCACCACCGCCATCACGGCACCGTCGCCTTCTATGACAATGGCGAGCGCGGCTGGCGTCACCGCCACCACCGCCGTGACGACTCCGTGGTCGTCACGAGTTCGATCCACCGGCATCATCACCGCCCGGTCGTCGTTGAGGGCGGCTCCGATTACTGATTTTTGATTTTTAGCAGCCCGGCCCGTGCGCAGTGTCGCACGGGCCGGGCGGAAAGCGGTTGCGACGATCGGCAAAAGCGCTGGAGCGCGTGATCTCCGCTCGAGTGGTCTTCAACGCCCATTGGAGTTCGCCGCGATACAACCCATATTTGAGCCATGGAGCTTTGAGCGTGAGCATGGCGCGGGTTTTCGCCGCTGCTCTCATGGCCGCGGCCGTCGTTTCTCCCTTCTCCTCCGCCGGGAGCGGGAAGGTTGCGTTGAGCGTCGCCATCGACGGCGCCATCGGGCCGGCGAGCGCCAGGCAGCTTGAGGAAGCGCTCGGCACCGCCGCCAAGCGCGATGCCGCGGTCCTGATCCTTCAGCTCAATACGCCGGGCGGCCTGGTCACCTCGATGCGCGAGATGATCGCCGGCATCCTGGCGTCGCCCGTGCCCGTCATCGGCTATGTCGCGCCCCCCGGCGGCCATGCGGCCAGCGCCGGCACCTACATCCTCTACGCCACCCACGTTGCGGCGATGGCGCCCGGCACCAATCTCGGCGCCGCGACGCCGATCGAGATCGGCGGGCTGCCCTCGCTGCCCGGCGGCGAGAAGGACAATGGCCCGGGCAAGGACGGAAAGGACGCCACCGGACGGCCGCCCGGCGATGCGGAGATGGCCAAGGTCACCAATGACGCGGTCGCGCTCATCCGTTCGCTCGCCGAGATGCGCGGGCGCAATGGCGACTGGGGCGAGAAGGCGGTGCGCGAGGCGGCGAGCCTGTCGGCCAACGCCGCCCTGCAGGAACATGTCATCGACTTCGTCGCCCGCGACACCGCCGAGCTTCTGCAGCTTGCCGACGGGCGCACCGTCGAGGTGGCCGGCAGGAAAGAGGTGCTGGCGACCAAAGGGCTGCCGGTCGAGACGCTTGAGCCAGGCTGGTTCATCCGGCTGCTGGCTGTCATCACCGACCCGAACACCGCAATCATCCTGATGCTGGTCGGCGTCTATGGCCTCGTCTTCGAGTTCACCAGCCCGGGCGCGGTGGCGCCGGGGGTCATCGGCACCATTTGCCTGGTGCTCGGACTCTATGCGCTGAACCTCTTGCCGATCAACTATACCGGTCTCGCGCTGATGCTGCTGGGCGTCGCCTTCCTGATCATCGAGGCCTTCAACCCCACCGTGGTGCTTGGATTGGGCGGCGTCGCCGCCTTCGTGCTCGGCTCGGCCATGCTGCTCAAGGTCGAAGGGCCGGGCTTTGCCATGTCGTGGGCGGTCATCGGCCCGGCGGCCGCGCTGACGCTCGGGCTGGCGCTGCTCACCGGCACCTATGTCTGGGCGGCGCGCAAGAACCCGCCGCGCGTCGGCGGCGAGGCCATGCGCGGCCTTCCCGTCGAGATCCTCGACTGGCAGGGCGGCGAAGGGCACGTGCTGGCTTTTGGCGAGCGCTGGCGGGCGAAGGCAGGCGAGCCAATGCAGCCCGGCGACCACGTCGAGGTGACTGATGTCAGCGACCTCGTGCTGACGGTGCGGCGTCGCGATGCAGGCAACAACGGAGCAATAAAATGATGGTCGGTTATGTGGCCTATCTCATCATTGCGGTGGCCGTGCTCATGTTCCTGGCGGCGGCGATCCGTATCCTCAGGGAATATGAGCGCGGCGTGGTCTTCACGCTCGGCCGCTTCACCGGGGTCAAGGGCCCCGGGCTGATCATCCTCGTCCCCTTCGTTCAGCAGATGGTGCGGGTCGACCTGCGCGTGGTGGTGCAGGATGTGCCGCCGCAGGATGTGATCTCGCGCGACAATGTCTCGGTCAAAGTCAACGCCGTGCTCTATTTCCGCATCGTCGACGCCGAGCGGGCGATCATCCAGGTGGAGGATTTCATGGCCGCCACCAACCAGCTGGCGCAGACCACGCTGCGCTCGGTGCTCGGCAAGCACGAGCTCGACGAGATGCTGGCCGAGCGCGACAAGCTCAACAGCGACATCCAGGAGATACTCGACCAGCGCACCGATGCCTGGGGCATCAAGGTTTCCAATGTCGAGATCAAGCATGTCGACCTCAACGAGAGCATGATCCGCGCCATCGCCAAGCAGGCCGAGGCCGAGCGGCTGCGCCGCGCCAAGGTGATCAACGCCGACGGTGAGCAGCAGGCAGCAGCGAAGCTGGTCGAGGCCGGTCGCATGCTGGCGACCGAGCCGCAGGCCATGCAGTTGCGCTATTTCGAGGCCCTGCACGACATCGCCGGCGAGCGTTCGTCGACGGTGGTGTTCCCCCTGCCGATGGAACTGCTCGGGCAGTTCATGAAAGCACAGGGCAAGTGAAGGCGCTATTCTCCCCTCGAGGGGATTTGCGTCACGCTTCAATCCGCCTCGCCGCCGGAACCCTTGCCGCACTCGGCCAACACCTTGCCGATCGCCGCGCCGGAGCCTTTAAGCGGAAAACTCATCTCACCATATTTGTCGGCGGAAACCGCCACCTCGCCCTTGCCGCGCAAGAGCGCCAGCAACGGGTCGGCCGGGCCGGATAGCTCGGTCGTGAAGTAATTGTACATTGCCTCGAGCTCGAGTTTTTTGGTCAGGCTCTTGCCGCCGGCCTTGAAGGCGAAGTTCGCACTAATGCCGGGCTCGAGCTGCCCGCCGGCGGTGCCGAGATCGTAGCTCAGCACCGGCTTGCCGAAACAGGCGAGCATCAGATGCGCGTCACCCTTTGGCCCGCCGCAGACCGAGGCCGTCATCACGCTGCCTCCTTCGTCCTCCTCCATCTTGGCGGACCAGGTGCAGGATGCGGCATGGGCGGACAAGGTGGTGAGCAGCGCGGCGATGACGGATATCGCGGCGGCGCATTTGGGCAGTTTGGTCCGCATAATCTTTCCCCCAATGAGCTGTCGCTCGGATCATACAGAACAAGCAGGCGCATCGCAGCTGGGAGATTTGCGAAGTTACGGCCAATCTCCCCGCAACGGAGGAGATTATTCACCCCGCCGGTTTCGCCAATTATCGGGCCGGCTGGAACAGTTCCACCAGATTGCCCGAAGGATCGACCAGCAAAATCTGCTTGCCGCCTGGACCCGTCACGATTTCATTGCGGAAGGAGAGGCCCGCAGCGCGCAGCCGGACAACCTCCGCGGCAAGGTCCTCGACAATCAGATGGATGCGGTTCCAGCCTCCAGGACCTGGCCGCTCGCCATCGGGCATCGGCCTTCCCGCTGAACTGGTCGGGCCACTGAGCAGCAGACGAAGCGCTCCCCTCGTGACATCCGCGAAGGCCGGCGCATGGTTGGAAAGCGGCGTGAAACCGAGGTGTTTCGTGTACCAGGCCACGGCCTCATCGACGTCGTTGACCATGTATCGGACATTTACAGTCGTGGACATCGCCTTGCCTCTTCCGTGAACGGCGAAGCAGCCTAGCCTGCTTACCGCCAGGCTGCCTCATTCTTCTGCTCATAATCCCTGAAAGCCTTGATCAGGCCGCCCAGGACCTCCGCCGACGTTTCAAACATTGCCTTCAACTGGGGCTCATCCACCTTTGTGATGTCTTCCCGGAGGTGGTCTTGAATCTCCCGGAATGCTTTCTGCATTTTCTGCGTGTGGTGCCGCGGATCGCGGTCGTTTGCGCTTGCCATTGTCCATCTCCATTCGTGGACTGCTTTGTTGCCAACGCGGGCGGTGCTGGCGGGTTCCGTCCCGGCCCGGCCGTTTGAGGTTCGATCGGGCGTCGAGAGAAGAGCGAAGCTGGCGAACCCAGGGACGACGGATCTCCCCGCAAGCGAGCGCACAGCAGCAAATACCTCACCCTCTTCCTCGTCGTGCGGAACACCGCATTGTTATCGCAGGCGCGAACACCAGCTATCTCGCCTTCACTTTCGCCATGGCGGTTCCGGCGCGAAGCGCTTGCCGATCCAGTCGGCGAAGGCACGGGCCTTGGCGGCCTGGCCCTTGGCCGAGGGCATGACCACATAGACCGCGCCCTCGTCGGCCAGTGTCCAGCCCTCCAGGATCGGCACAAGGCGGCCATCGGCGAGCTCGCGACCGACCAGCCAGTCGGTGCTCATCATCAGGCCGACGCCCTGTACTGCGGCCTCGACCAGCACCTCGGCGTCGTCGCTGACCAGCGGGCCCGAAACCTCGACACGCGCGCGCCGGCCCTCGCGGTCGGTCATCTCCCATGCCGGAAACGTCTGGAAGCCGGAGAAGCCGAGGCAGGCATGCTCGAGCAGCGCCTGCGGCGTTTCCGGCCTGCCTCTGCGGGCGAGGTAGGAAGGCGCCGCGCAAAGCAGGCGGCGCCGCGTCGCCACCTTGCGCGCCACCAGTCGCGAATCCTCCAGGCTGCCCAGCCGCACCGCGACGTCGAAATTCTCGGCGACGAGATCGGCGAAACGGTTGGAGAATTCCGCCTCGATGCGCACATCCGGGAACTCGGCAAGGAACTGCGGCAGGAACGGGGCTATCCACATGCGCCCGAACGTGCCGGGCAGCGCCAGTCTCAGCAGCCCGCGCGGCCGGCCCCCGGCATGCGCGGCGGCGGCCGCTTCCGCCTCGTCGACCGAGGCCAGGATGGCGCGGACGCGCAACAGGAATTCCGCGCCCGCCTCGGTCAGTGATACGCTGCGCGTCGTGCGGTGCAGCAGCCGCACCCCCAGCCGCTCTTCCAGCGATTGCAGGCGGCGCGACAGGATGGTCGCGTCGCGCCCAACTATCGCCGCCGCCCTGGTGAAGGAGCGCGCCTCGGCGACGGCTGCGAAGGCCGCCATTTCGGCAAGGGCCGAGGGTTCAACTGATTGCTGCATAGTTTGCAATACTCAAATGCAAAATCAAACAATTATCGAGGAATAGCGCAGCAGCTAGGTTCGCTCAACCATCAATCGACCGCCCACGGAGTTAACCCATGAAAGCCATCGAACTCAGCCAGCCGAGGCTGGACGCCTTCCGCGCCGCCAGCGTCGCCACCCCCGAACCGCAACGCGGCGAGGTGCTCATCCGCCAGCGCGCGGCGAGCTTGAATTTCGTCGATGTTGCTGTGGCGAGCGGCAACTACCCAGGACCGGTCTTTCCGCTCATTCCGGTTGCCGACGGCGCCGGCGAGATTGTCTTGCTGGGCGAGGGTGTGACAGGGTTCAGCACGGGCGATCGCGTCGTCGCCCACGCCAAGCCGCGCTGGATCGGCGGCCGGCCGCGTCCCTACGAGATGACGCAGATGCGTGGCATCTCATTGCCAGGGTCGCTTGCCGAATATGTCGCGCTGCCGGCCAATTCCATTGTGCCGATCCCGGCCAATCTTTCCTTCGAGGCGGCCTCGACCTTGCCGATCGCCGGCACCACCGCCTGGAACGCGCTTCGCATCGCCAATGTCGGGCCGGGCTCAGTGGTGGTGCTGCTCGGCACCGGCGGCGTCTCGATCTTCACGCTGCAACTCGCCAAGGCGGCCGGGGCCACCGTCATCATCACTTCGTCTTCGGATGAGAAGCTGGAGCGGGCCAAGGCGCTCGGCGCCGATCACCTTATCAACTACCGCGCGACGTCGGACTGGGACGGCAAGGTGTTGGAACTGACCGATGGCCTCGGCGCCGACCTTGTCGTCGAGACCGGCGGTACCGCCACCTTTGCCCGTGCGGTGAACGCCACCGCGCCCGGCGGCACGCTGTTCACCATCGGCTTCGTCACCGGCGCCGAGGCAACGGTCAACCTGTTGCCGATCATCATCAAGGCGCTGAAGGTTGTGGGCAACAACACCGGATCGGTGTCCGACCTCAAAGACGCCGCCCGCGCCATCGGCGCTGCCCGTATCGAGCCGGTTGTCGACAAGGTGTTTTCGCAGAACGAGGCGACCGAGGCCTACACCCATATGGCCGCGGGCGGCCTGCATTTCGGCAAGCTGGTGTTCGGGTTGGATTGGTAGGAGAGGCAGGTGTGGCGCCGAAACTGCTAATCTCCCCCTCAAGGGGAGATGCCCGGTAGGGCAGAGGGGGTCGTCTCACATGGAGCGGCAGCGTTGTCTCTCGTCGAGCGGGGCGTCGGCGCTCCACGCGCGGCAACCCCCTCTGTCGCCTTCGGCGACATCTCCCCCTCAAGGGGGGAGATTAGGCCACCCTCAGATCAACTTCTCCAAGGTAATCGGCAGGTCCCGCACTCTTTTCCCCGTTGCGTGGAACACAGCGTTGGCGATTGCCGGCGCGATGCCGACGATCGCGAGTTCTCCCACGCCCTTGCCGCCGAGGGCGGAGGAGTGTGGGTCGGGGATGCCGACCGAGATCGTCTGGATATCGGGAATGTCGGCATTGGTCGGCAGCATGTAGTCGGCGAAATTGCCGTTGACGATGCGGCCGTGGCGGCGGTCGACGATGCCTTCCTCGAGCAGCGCCTGGCCGATGCCCATGATGATGCCGCCCTTCCACTGGCTCTCCGCCAGCTTGGGGTTATAGAGCCGGCCGGAGTCCAGCGCCGACACCACGCGCGACACCCGCACTGTGCCGAAATCCTCATCCACCCGCACCTCGACGAAATGCGCGCACCAGGAATGACGCGAATACTCGCCCTCGGTGTGCGGGATCGACATGGCGATGGTGGTGTAGTTGTTGTAGCGCTCCTCCGGCGTCGTGCTGGCCGGCAGGGTGTCGCCCTTGGCCTCGATCCGGTCGCGGCCAACGGCGCTCATGAGTTCGGCGATCGACAGGTCCGGTCCTTCGCCGCGTGGCGATGCGATGCGGCCGTCCCGCACTTGCAGCGTGTTCGCCTGCAGCTTCTGGAAGGGCGAGCGCGGGTTGGACAGCGCCAGCCCGATCAGTTCGTCCAGCGCCTGGCCCGCCGCCTTGTGCACGGCGCCGGTCATGACGCCAGCAAGCCGCGAGCCGCCGGTGACGCCGGCGCGGGCGAAATGCGAGTCGCCGAGCTTCACCGACACTTGCTCCACTGGCACGCCGAGCGTTTCGGCGGCGGTCTGCGCCAGGATCGTATAGGTACCCTGGCCCATGTCGATGGAGGAGCTTTCGACCTCGACCGTGCCGTCGGCGAGGATCTTCACCACCGCCTCGCCATGGGCGCGCCGCACCGGATAGGTGCCAGCCGCCACGCCCCAGCCGATGAGCTGGCGGCCGTCGCGCATCGAACGGGGTTGAGGTGAGCGCCTGGCCCAGCCGAAGGCTTCCGCTCCTGCTGCGAATGCCTCGCGCAGCTGCCGTGTCGACCAGGCCTTCTTCGCGTGCGGATCCTGTTCGGCATAGTTGATCAGCCGCATCTCCAGTGGATCGATGCCGAGCTCATGGGCAAGCTCGTCGATCGCGCATTCGATGCCGAAGGCGCTCGGGTTCTCGCCCGGCGCGCGTTTTGCTCCCGGCACCACAGTGTTCACCCGCACCACATTCTGCTTCGAGGAGAAATTCGGCGTGGCGTACATGATCGAGGTGACGGAGCCGAGCGGCTCGACCCACATGCCGTCGACCGCGGTTTCGTTGACGCCGCGATGGACGATCGACTGGATCCTGCCATCCCTGTCGGCGCCGATCGCAACGGTCTGCCGCGTCGCGGCGCGGCCGCCATAGGACGTGAAATTCTGCGGGCGGTTGAGCACCAGCTTCACGGGCCGCCCCAGCATCCTTGCGGCAGCCGCTGCCACCGCGCTGTGCGCGAGGGCGAGGGCCTTCGAGCCGAAGCCACCGCCGATATAGGGCGACACCAGCCGCACATTCTCGAAGGGGATGCCGAACCATTCGGCATAGGTGCGCGCCATGCCGTCGAGCCACTGGCTCGGCTCCCAGACGGTCAGCTCGTCGCCTTCCCAGCTCGCGATCAGCCCATGCGGCTCCATCGCCGCCTGGAACTCACGTGGCGTGTTGTAAGCCGCGCAGATGCGCACCGGCGCCGCGGCGAAGGCGGCCTGCGCGTCGCCCCATTCCTTGGTCATGGCGTCGATCGGGATGCCGTCGCCGGCCTTGCCGTCGCTCAGGTCGACGATCGCCGGGATTTCATCATACCAGACCTTGACCAACGCGACCGCCGCCACCGCCTGCTCGAACGTCTCGGCCACCACGGCCGCGACATGCTGGCCGGAAAAGGTGACCTCGCGCACGAGCGGCGAGAAAGTTGGCTGCGCCGGCGGGTTGCCGAACCAGTCCGAGGCGCCCCTCAGCTCCATGATCGTGTCCGGCGTCAGCACGGCGAGCACGCCGGGCGCCGTGTCGGCCGCGCGTGTGTCGATTGCCGTCACCTTGCCCGCGGCGATGGTTGCGCCGACCAGCACCGCATGCGTCAGCCCTTCGAGCTGCTGCTCGACCGCGTAATGCGCCGCGCCTGTGATCTTGGCCGGACCGTCGACGCGCGACAGGCGTCCACCGACGGCTTCGAGGCGCGCGCTGTCGGACGCGGCGTGTTTCATGTCATGAACGGTCATGCCGTCTCTCCCAGTTTGAGGATGGCGCGCGCGATCACGCGCGGTGCCAACGCAATCTTGTAGTGGTTCGCGCCATGGTCGACGGCGCCCTCCATGGCGAGTTCGCTCGCCTTGCGCACGATATCTTCGGACAGGGCCTTGCCTTTCAGTGCGTCCTCGACGGCCCGCGCTCGCCACGGCTTGGTGGCGACGCCACCGAGCGCGACGCGGATGTCGCGGACGGTGCGGCCGTCGCTTTCGAGATCCAGTCCGACAGCGGCGCTGGCCGCCGCGAACTCGTAGGACTGGCGGTCGCGGACTTTCAGATAGGTCGAGCGCCTGGCCGCGGCCGAGCCAGGGATTTTGACAGCGGTGATCATCTCGCCAGGGCGGATGTCGTGCTCCTGCTCGGCCGTAGCGCCAGGGGCCAGGAAGAAGTCCTCGACGTTGAGCTTGCGCTCGCCGAGATCGACCTCGGCGTCGAAGGCGACGAGCGCCACGGCGAGATCCCCTGGATAGGTGGCGATGCAGGCTTCGCTCACGCCGAGCACCGCATGGCCGCGCGTCACGCCGCCGATCGCCGAGCAGCCGCTGCCCGGCGCACGCTTGTTGCAGGCCGGGAAGTTGGCGGGATCGCGGAAATAGGGGCAGCGCGTGCGCTGCATCAGGTTGCCGCCGATGGTCGCCATGTTGCGCAGCTGCGCCGACGCAGCCTGCCAGAGCGCTTCCGACACAGCCGGAAAATAGCTTTTGATTTCAGCATTGTCGGCGACATGGCTCATCTTCGCCAGCGCGCCGACCAAAGCGCGGTCGGCGCTCACATCGATGGCGTTGAGCCCTTCGATATGGCTGATGTCAACGACAGTGGCGGGTTCGGCGACGCCGCATTTGGCGAGGTCGACGAGCGTCGTGCCGCCAGCGAGCAGCATGGCGCCGGGAAGGGCGGCCGCATTGCGCGCTGCCTCGATATTGTCGGCGCGAAGATAGGAAAAATCTCTCATGAGCGCAGCTCCTGTGCGGCCTGGCGGACGGCGGCGACGATGTTGGGATAGGCTCCGCAGCGGCACAGGTTCCCGGCCATATACTCGCGGATTTCCTCGTCGGAGCCGGCATGGCCTTCGCGGATGCAGGCCACCGCCGACATGATCTGTCCCGGCGTGCAATAGCCGCACTGGAAGGCGTCCTGTTCGAGGAAAGCGGCCTGCACGGCATTGAGAGTGCCGTTCTCGTCGGCAAGGCCCTCGATGGTGGTGATCGCGCGGCCTTCGACCTGGGCAGCCAAGGTCAGGCAGGCAAGCACGCGCTCGCCGTCGACATGCACGGTGCATGCGCCGCACTGGCCCTGGTCGCAGCCCTTCTTGGTGCCGGTGAGGTGAAGGCGGTCGCGCAGGGCGTCGAGCAGCGTCACGCGCGGCTCGATCTCGAGCGCATGGTCGCGGCCGTTGATGGTGAGATGGAGCGAAAGCGTGGTGGGACTGGGGGATGAGCCGTTGGTGGCGAGGCCATTCCTGAAATGGCCGTCTTCGGGAGGATCGATGATTGTCTGGATTTGACTTGTCATGGGGCGTCGGGCTCCGATTGCTGGACGCTAGGCGGATGGAAATGGGGCTTGGGAGGAGAGGGGCAAGGGAGGGCGAAGCCTAATCTCCCCTCTTGAGGGGGAGACGGCCGCGAAGCGGACAGAGGGGGTCGCCTCACGCAGAGCGCCAGCCTCGCCGGCCGTCGCGGAGGGCGTTGGCGCTTCACGCGCCAGGACCCCCTCTGTCGCCTTCGGCGACATCTCCCCCTCAAGGGGGGAGATTATGCGCTGGGTAAGTGACATACCGCTTCCCCTGGTTATATGATAAAAGCACTCCACTAAAGCGGAGGTGCCTCCGTTTATTTAACTGGGATCTGGCCAGTCATGGTTCAACCCCCCATATTGCATTGGTGGAGAAAAAAGTGCCCGACCAGGAAATGACCACCGAAGCGACGCGCGGCGCGTCGGCGCAAAAGCCGTTGCGCGCCGATGCCCAGCGCAACCGCGACAAGCTCGTCGAGGTGGCGGCGCAAATGTTTGCGAGCGACGGCGTCGACGCTTCGCTGGAGGAGATCGCCAGGAGGGCAGGGGTCGGCATCGGCACGCTCTACCGGCACTTCCCGACGCGTGAGCATCTGGTCGAAGTGGTCTACCGTCGCGAGGTGGAAGGCCTCTGCCACGCCGCCGGGGACCTGGCGCGCGAACATCCGGCCGATGTCGCGCTGGAACTCTGGATGCAGCGCTTCGTCGACTACATCGCCACCAAGCGAGGCCTTGCCACCAGCCTGCGGGTCCTGCTCACCACCAACTCGACGCTGTTCTCCGACACCTCCGGCCGCGTCTCGGCCGCTATGCGAAGCCTGATCGAGGCCGCCGCCGCCTCGGGAAAAATCCGCGCCGACGTCGACGCCTCCGATGTGATGCATGCGCTCGGCGGCATCTATTCGGCGCCGAACACGCCGGACTGGCGCGAGCGTTCGGGCAGGCTGGTGAAGCTCTTGATGGATGGCTTGAGGTTCGGGGCGAGGGGGTAGCGCCCCGCCTTCTCCCACAAGCGGGAGGAGAGCATGCAGCTCAATGCTTGTTGTTGCCGAAACGCGAAACTGCCTCGATGAGCTGTCTTGTCTCGACGGGCTTGGACAATCTCGGCGAATCCCGGAACTGATCCGGGAAGACCGTGGAACTGTCATAGCCGGTGAGGAAAACAAAGGGGACGTCGCGGGTTGCGAGGTGCTCGGCGAGCCGAAAGCTGCGTTCGCCATTCAGGTTGACGTCGAGCACCGCCCCATCCAACTCGACGCCGTCGATCTGTTCGAGCGCCTCATCAACGGAAGGCGCGGGACCGACGACATCGCATCCTGCGTCGGTCAATTCGTCGGAAAGATCGAGCGCAACCAGGAAAGCATCCTCGACGACGAGGATCCGCAAACCGGACAATGGGGCGCTCTTGTTCATGCGTTTTCATGCGTTGCTAGGCCAAGTGCTGGGGCAACAGATCGGAAGACTCCAGCTGAGGCAAGGAAACCTCGATCCGGCATTCCAGCCCGGAGGGCCTGAAGTTCAATTCAACGCTTCCTCCCAGCTCATATTCCAAACTCTGCTGGATGAAGGTTGTTCCGAAATTCCTGCGCGATGGCTCCTCGACGCGCGGACCGCCGATTTCCTTCCAGTTGATCGACAACACGCCCGGCTTTGCGAAGTGCCAGGAGACTTCGACGCGGCCGGTGTCCACGGAAAGGGCTCCGTATTTGGCGGCGTTGCTGGCAAGTTCGAAGAACACCATGCCGAGCGTCGCCGCCGAGGGCGCGTCGAGTTTGACCGACCGGCCGCGGATGATGAGGGCCTCGCGTTCCTCGCCGCTGAAAGGAGAGAACATCGCCCTGAGCAACTGTTCGAGGTCGGCATCGCCCCAATTATAGGACGACAGGACCTCATGCGTGCGGGCCATCGCGTGCAATCGCTCCTGGAAGGATGTCGAGAATTCGCCCATTGAGCTTGACGAGCGGATCATGCGCGAGGCGAGCGCCGTGATCGTTGCGAGGATGTTCTTCACACGGTGCTGCAGCTCATTCAGCAGTCTGTCCTGGCTGCGCTCCGCCTCCTTGTGGTTCGATATGTCGACCAGCGTCGCGATCGCCCCTCTGACCTTGCCGGATTCGTCGAACAGCGGGTTGGCCGAGATCATGACGTCGATGCTGGAGCCATCGTCATGCATGATCCGCGCCTCGTACGCGCGAACCGGCTTGGCGGTCCGCATGGCCTTCAGCAAGGGCTGGTCGTCCGTGTCCACCGCTGCACCGTTCACCATCAGCGGCAGCGCGGCCGGCACCGATATCAGCTTGCCGTCCGTGGCGCGCCGGCCGGCGAGTTCCGCCGCGCGGCGGTTGGCGCGGATCGCATCGCCATTGCCTCCCTCGGCAATGAAGATGCCGACCGGCACCAGGTCGAGCAGCGTCTCCAGGCTTTCGACACGGTTGCGCAGGTCATGCGAGAGCGCGCCGATCCTTTCCTCCGCCCGCGAGATCTGGGTGACGTCGCCAAAGGTGACGACCACGCCGGCGATGACATTGTCGACCGTGCGATAGGGCATCACGCGCATGATGTAGCGCCTGCCGCTTTCGGTGCCTTCGACCTGTCGCTCGATCGTGCCGAGGCGCCGCAGCACCTGCTCCACGTCGGTCTGCAGCCCGTCGGCGGGAAAGCGCGGGCGAACATGCGCGAGCGGCCGGCCCACGTCGCTTTCGACTAGCCTGAACAGGTCGCGGGCCGTCGGCGTGAAGCTCTTGATGCAGAGCTCGAGGTCGAGGAACACCGTTGCGATCTGCGTGCTTTCGAGCAAGTTCGCCATGTCATTGTTGGCGCGGCTGAGTTCATCTACCCGGATGTTGAGCTCGGCATTGACGGTCTGCAGTTCCTCGTTGATCGACTGCAGCTCTTCCTTTGAGGTCTCTAGTTCCTCGTTGGAGGATTGCAGCTCCTCGTTGATCGAGGACAGTTCCTCATTCGAGGATTTCAGCTCCTCGTTGGAGGATTCGAGCTCCTCTGTCGTGATCTGCAGCCTCTCCCTGGTTTCCCTCAACTCCTTTTCGAGCTGGCTGATATTGGCGCTTTCGACGTCGTCGGTCGTGTGGACCGACTCGTCCTCGGCGTCCGGCTTGATGCCGCCGACGTCACGGAACACCAGCATGTAGAGCGGATCGGTCGTGCCATCCGGCGGCAGTGGCTGCACGGCGAGGCTGATCGTCTGGCGCCCGCCATTGGTGCCTATGCTGATCTTGTTCTGGATCGTCGCCTGTCCGGTGCTGACGGCCTTGTGGAGCGCCGCCCGCAAATCCATGCGCAGGCCGCGCCTAGCCATTGAAAATACATTGTGGTCGGGAGCGCCTGCCGCGAGCTCCAGATATTTGCCGGTGCCGCCCGAGCTGTGCACCAGTTCGCCGGCGGCATTGACCACCACATAGGCCGGCGAATAGCGCTCGACGAGGAGCCGTTCCGCAACCTCCTGCAAAGTTGTCGTCGTCGTCCGCAGGCGCATGGGCGGGGTCGCCTGCCTGCCCGCGGCAGCGAGCGGGAATTCCGGCAGGCGCTGCGCGGCGACGCCGCTGCGCTTCTGGAAGATGCGGCTCGCCTTGTCGACGGTCGAAAACAGGCGCGCGTGGCGGGTGACGTTCTCCGACGATCCGAGAAAGAGATAGCCGTTGTTGCGCAGCGCGTAGTGGAAGATCGGGACAATCTTTTCCTGCAGTTCCGGACCCATGTAGATCAGGAGATTGCGGCAGGCGATCAGGTCGAGCTTGGAAAAGGGTGGGTCGCGCAGCAGGTTGTGCGTCGAGAACAGGCACATTTCCCGCATTTCGGCGGAAACACGATAGGTCCCGTCCTCGCGCGAGAAGAACTCCTTGAGGCGCTTCGGCGTCATGTCGGTCGCGATCGCCGCCGGATAGCGGCCGGCGCGCGCCACTTCCAGGGCACGCTCGTCGATGTCCGTGGCGAAGATCTGCAGGTTGGGCGAGGCAGCACCACGCGGCGCTGCCTCCTTGAGCAGCATGGCGATCGAATAGGCCTCCTCGCCCGTGGCGCAGCCCGGCACCCACACCCTGATCGCCTCGTCAGGCTTGCGGCCCTCGAAAAGCTTGGGGATGACCAGCCGTTCGAGGGTGTCGAGGGCCTGCGGATCGCGGAAGAAGCTCGTCACGCCGATGAGCAGGTCCTGGAACAGAAGATCCACCTGCTGCGGCTCCTCCCGCAGCCGCTCGTAGAAGGCAGCCGGGTCGTCGATCTGCAGCACCTGCATGCGCCGCTGGATACGCCGCAGGATGGTGTTGTCCTTGTAGCCGCTGAAGTCGTGGCCGGTGCGCGTGCGAAGCAGCGCCGCGATGCGCGAAAGCTGATCGGCCACATCGCGCTTGCGGCGGTCGCGCTCGCTTTCCGGGGGGTTGGCGTGGCGAAAATAGCCGACTAACCTGGCGGCCATCTCCTCCGCCGGAACCACCATGTCGACGAGGCCGCTCTGCACGGCGCTTCGCATCATGCCGTCATATTCGGCGCTTTCCTGGGCAAGCGTCAGCCCGCCGTGCTCCTTGATTGCCCTCAGCCCGATGGTGCCGTCGCTGCCGGTTCCGGAAAGAATGATACCTGCCGCATTCTCCGCCTGCTCCCGCGCCAGCGAGGTGAAGAAATCGTCGATCGGCGTCCGTCTGGCCCGCATGGTGGCCATCTTGGTCACGTGAAAACGCTGTTCCTTGATGGTCACCGAGGCGCCCGGAGGAATGACGTAGATATGGTCCGGCTCGATCTCCAGGCCCTCCGCCGCGGTCTTGGTCTCGATTGCGGTGCAACGCTGGATGATGCTTGCGAGCACGCTTTCGTGCTCGGCGTCGAGATGCTGGATCACAACATAGGCAAAGCCGCTGTCCGCCGCGGCTTCGGGAAAGAATTTCTGCAGCGCGCCGATACCGCCCGCGGACGCGCCGATGCCGATGATCGGGAAGGGCGTGGGTTGCTTCTCGGCCTCGCGCGAACTAGCCCTTGCCTTCCGTGTGCTTGTTTTCCTCGCCGACTGAGCCATTGCCTGTTACCTGAACCCGTCTGCTTTCGAGGATGCCCTCGATGAGAGCCGCATCCGCCTCGTATTCCGTGGCTCGCCTGCCGAATTCGGCGGCGAGTTTGGAGCGATCCCTCGTTCTCTCCCGCTCGGCCATGCGCCGGGCAAACCCCGCCCGCTGCTGATGGGATCGCAGCAGGCTCCACAAGATCTCGTCGGCCTCGATCGCCTGTGCCTCCATCACCGCTTCGGCCGTGAACGCGTGTCCGGTATGGCACCGATAGCGCAGCATGTCACCGTCCTCGATCTCCCACAGCGGCCCGTGGCATTCCGGGCATGTAAACACCGACAATTGCCCAAGTCGATCTTCATTTTTCATGGTCGAATGCTCCTGCGCGGCGACTGCTGCCTCCAATCTCACGCCTGGCGGCGCCGGCAAGGTTTCGCCGGCCGGCTGCGCCGTCAGCTTGGTCAGCAAAGCGCCGAGCTCGGCGGCGGGCAGGCAGTGGTCGACCTCCACGTAATGCAGCGCGCTTTCCACCATGGAAGGCACCAGCGTGTCCCTCGGATGCTGGACGACTGCAAGCCCGCCTACTGCCTTGATGGCCCTCAGGCCGGCGGTGCCGTCGGAAAGGGAGCCTGATAGCAGCACGCCGATGACACTTGCGCCAAAGCTCAGTGCCGCCGAGCGGAACAGCGGGTCTATCGCCGGCCGGGCAAGGTTTTCGCGCGGTCCGCGCCGCAGCATCATATGGTCGCCATGCAAGAGAAGATGGAAGCCGGGCGGCGCCACATAGATGTTGCCGGTCCTGACGCTCGCGCCATTCCTGGCGACCGAGGTCTTGAGCTTTGCCACGCTATCGAGGATTCCCGGCAGGTAGCTGACCGGGCCGACATGGAGCACGATGAACACGGCCGCTGGCAGACCGGCGGGCAGGTCGCTCACGATCGTCTTCAGCGGCTCGATCCCGCCTGCCGACGCGCCGATGACGATGATGCAGCGGTTGCGTGCCTGTGCCTGTGGCGAGCTTGTCTTAGTCTCGCGGGCAGGTGAGATTCCTTTTCGATCGTCGGCCATGGCACCCATGGGTTGCCCCCGGCTTAAGCATAAGTCGGCCAAGGGGGGCTCGGTTCCATTGGCGCGGAAGCATCATCGATTCGCATTCATCGAACCGCAGCCTACATAGAGCGAGGCACAACACCCTTGCAGAAGGAACCACACATGCCCGAACAGCTCAAACTCAACGACGGCGCTTCCATTCCCCAGATCGGGCTCGGTGTGTGGCAAGTCGATCCGGGCATCACCAGCAAGGTCGTGCGCTGGGGGATCGAGGCCGGCTACCGCCTTATCGATACCGCCGAGGGCTATCGCAACGAGGAAGGCGTGGGCGAGGCGATCCGCGCTGCCGGCGTGCCGCGAGCAGAGCTGTTCATCACCTCCAAGCTCCGCAACGGCGCGCATCAGCGTGACGCAGCGCTGCGCGCCTTCGACGACACGATGCAGAAGCTCGGCATCGATCAGATCGACCTCTTCCTCATCCATTGGCCCGTGCCCAGCCAGAACAAATATGTCGAAGCCTGGAAGACGCTGGTCGAGCTGCAGAAGGCCGGGCGCATCAAGTCGGTCGGCGTCTCGAACTTCAACCAGGACCATCTGGAGCGCATCATCGGCGAGACCGGCGTGACGCCCGTCGTCAACCAGATCGAGCTGCACCCGCGCTTCCAGCAGCACGACAAGCGCGAATTCCACAAGAAGCACAACATCCACATCGAAAGCTGGAGCCCGCTGGGCAGCGGCCGGCTGCTTTCCAACCCAACGCTGGAGAAGGTCGCGAAGAAGCACGGCAAGTCGGTGGCCCAGGTGATCATCCGCTGGCATTTGCAGGAAGGGCTCATCGTCATCCCGAAGTCGATCCACCAGGAGCGCATCGCCGGCAATTTCGACGTCTTCGGCTTCGAACTGGACGCGGACGACATGCGGATCATCCGTGGCCTGGATTCCGCCGACGGCCGCACGGGGCCTGATCCGGCAACCGCGGCGTTCTTGTTCTGAGGCGCGGCCGATCTCCCCTCTTGAGGTCGCCGAGGGCGACGGGGGGCGTGTCACGTAAATTGCCGGCGTCTGTCTTCGCGAAAGGCGCTGGCGTTGAAGGCCCCTCCGGCGTGCCGGCCAATCTCCCCTTTGGGGTCAGAGCAACTGCATATGGAAATTGGAAGCGTTGAGGGAGAGAGGGCGCTAGCCTAACCCTTCGATTCCACCACGATGACCAGCGACTCCGGCACCACGCCATCATAGGCCATCGCGTCGGCGGCCGCCTTGCCCTGCATCACGGCCGTGAGCTTGTCCATGTCCGGAACGTCCATCATCACGGCCACGCGCTTCGGATTCTGCGGGTCAACGAAAGTGCGGATATTGGTGATCCCGAGCGGGCCGAACAGCTCCTTGCGCTTGGGCGATGTGAGCCAGTGGTTCACGCCTTTGCTGATGTCGTGATAGCCGATGATCGTTGGCATTTGAGACCCTCCCGAGATGACGCCGGCGGGTCGAAAGCGCCCACCTTGGCTGCGATCCGTACAGCTTCGAATGGGCGCTGCATTTCATAGGATGTCAATTAGTATTTTCTAATATTGTAGACCGGCAGCTCCGCCGAAAGCGCCATTGCTGCAACGTCCGCCAATGCTCACCTTGGAAATCGCAAAACCTCTGGCTACCCTTGCATCGTGACACCCAGGGAGCCCCGCCATTCCAAAGCCCACCTTCCTCGAAATCGCCCGGCGCGCCGGCGTCGGCACGGCGACGGTCGAGCGCGTGCTGAACGGCCGGGGCGGGGTGCGGCCGCAGACCGTCGAGAAGGTGGTGGCGGCGGCGCGCTCGCTGGATTACCCGCGCCGGCTGCCCGAGGCGCATCGCGGCGTCATCCGCATCGAGGTGATCCTGGTCAGGCCCGACGCGACTTTCTTCGCCAGGCTGTCGCGCGCCTTCGAACGCATCGCGGCGACGCTCGATCGCTCGATCGCCGTCCACCGTACCTTCCTCGACGAGGCGAACCCGGCGGCGATCGCAAAACGCATCCTCGAACCCGATCCGAGGCGCGCGGCGCTCATCCTCGCCGTGCCCGATCATCCGCTGGTGAGCGCAGCGCTTCGCAAGCTCGAGGCGGAGAACATTCCGACGGTGCAGATCGTCACCCAGATCTCCGGCACCAAAAGCATCTATGTCGGCATCGACAATTACGCCGCCGGCCGCATGGCTGGGCTGCTGATGGTCAGGATGCAGCGGCGCCCGGGCAAGGTGGTGGCGCTCTGCCACAGCCAGATCTACCGCGTCCACCGCGACCGCGTGCGCGGTTTCTTCAATTACCTGATTGAGGAGGGGCGGGACTTCGAGCCCATGGCAGCGCTGTTCGGTTTCGACGACGGCGACCGCAACGCCGAGCAACTGCACGAGGCGCTGAAACGCTGGCCCGACCTTGCTGGGCTCTACAACGCCGGCGGCGCCAACACCGCGCTGAACGACGTGCTGCGCAGGCATCCACGCGGTCGCGATATCTTCTTCGTCGGCCACGAGCTCACCGAGCGCAGCACAAGGGGCCTGCGCGAAGGCACGATGGACGTCGTGCTCGACCAGGCGCCCGAGGCGCAGGCGCGCCGCGCCATCGACTTGGCGCTGGCCGCGCTCAATTTGCACGACCTGCCGGTCGAAAACCCGCCGATCCGCTTCATCACCTTCACCGCCGAGAACCTTTGATCTGATTTGATCAAGGAACAGGCGGCGTCCGCAGGGCTTGGGTGTTATCCCCTCGCAAACGGGAGGATAACCGGTGACGAGACGGCTGACGGCCTACGATCTGCAGAGCGCCAAGGGCAGCAGGAAATGGCTGCAACTGCATGTCGACACGCCCGCCGAGGCCGCCGCCGCGGTTGCCTGCGACATCGTCATCCTCTCCTGCGAACCCGACCACAATCTGGAAGCCATCCGCCAGGCGGCACCTTACGCGTTCCTCTCCGTCGGCATGCCGCATGGCGCGGTCGCTTCGCCTGAGGAGGCGGTGCGGCTCGGCTTCGCCATGATGAAGCGCGGCGCCGATGCGGTTTATTCATCGCATTCGCCGCGCTTCATCGAGGCCATGGCCGCCGAAGGCATTCCGGTCACCGGACATGTCGGCTTGGTGCCGAACCGCGCCACCTGGACGAATTTCCGCGCCGTCGGCCGTACGGCCGAAGAGGCCTTCAAAGTGCTGCGCGCGGCAAAGGACTTGGAGAATGCGGGCGCGGCCTGCATCGAAGTGGAAGTGGTGCCGGTCCGTCTTGCCGAGCACATCACGCGCTCGACGCCGCTGATCACCATGGGCATGGGCTGCGGCTCGGCCTGCGACACGCAGTATCTGTTCTCCTGCGATGTGCTGGGCACCCATGCAGGCCATTACCCGCGCCACGCCAAGCGCTATGCCGACTTCGTCACGCTGGAGGCCGAGCTGCAGGAAAAGCGCATCGCAGCCTTCCGCGCCTTCGGCCGCGACGTCGCCGGCGGAACCTATCCGGAAGCCAAGCACCAGGTGGACATGGACGATGCCGCCTATGACCGCTTCCTCACCCTTGCTCAGGCTTTGTGAGATCAGCATGGACGACCTGCAATACGGCACGCGCAACAAGCGAGGCGACTGGGCTCCGAACGAACCGGCCGGCACCGCGCCGCTCTTCGTCTTTCCGCCGCGCCCGCTGGCAGTGCTGAAATGGCTGCCGCATTATTTCCTGCCCTACAACTTGCTCTTCGCGCTCACGGCCGTGGTGTGGTGGCGTTACGTGCTGCCTGACGTCGAGACGATGAAGACGCTTTCCGTCGGCTGGATCCTGCGCCTGTTCATCGTCAACTGCGCGGCGCTGCTGGTCTTTTTCGGCGCCTTCGAGCTTCGGCTGTACATTTTGAAAGCCCAGGGCAACCGCTTCAAATACAACGGCAAATGGCCCTCGGAGCAGAAGAACAAGGCTTTCTTCTTCGAGAACCAGAACATCGACAACATGCTGCGCACCTTCGGCACCGGCATGCCGATCTGGACGGCGATCGAGGTCGCCATCCTCTACGCCTACGCCAATGGCTACGTGCCGTGGCTGACCCTCCTCGGGCACCCCGTCTATCTCTTCCTGCTGGCGCTGGTGGTGCCGGTCATCCACGAGACGCATTTCTTCCTGCTGCACCGCGCCATCCACTGGGGGCCGCTCTACAGATGGGTGCATTCCGTGCACCACAATTCGGTCAACCCGTCGCCCTGGTCGTCGCTGTCGATGCATCCGGTCGAGCAGCTCGGCTATCTCGGCGTTGCCTTCTGGCACCTGATCATCCCGTCGAACCCGCTGCTGGCGCTCTACCAGCTCCACTATGCAGGCTTCGGCGCGATCCCGGGCCATGTCGGCTTCGACAAGGTGGAACTGACCGAGGACAGCGCGGTCGAGAGCCATGCTTACATCCACTACCTCCACCACAAATATTTCGAGGTGAACTACGGCGACGGCCTGATTCCGTTCGACCGCTGGTTCGGCACCTTCCACGACGGCAGCAAGGAAGCCGCAGCGCGCATGGATGCCCGCTACGAGAAGAAGAAGGCGCGCGCCACGCCGCCGCGAGATGACGGCTTGACCAGACAGCCATGCGGAGCGGGTCACCCGTCCGCTTGAGCCATCCCGAAAGGGCCGGAGACAAAGCGGGGTGAACCGGCACCCATCCGCCAAGGGAGGAACCTGTGAAGAAACTTTTGCTATCGACGGCGCTCGCCGCTCTGATATCGATGCCGGCAAGCGCTTTCGCCGCCAAGCTCGGCGTCTCGATCGTCGACTTCGACAACAATTTCCAGACGCTGCTCATGCACGGCATGCAGGATCGCGCCAAGGAGAAGGGCGTCGATATCCAGGTCGAGGACGCGCATAACGACGTCGCCAAGCAACTCGACCAGGTGAAGAACTTCATCGCCTCGGGCGTCGACGCCATCATCATCACGCTGGTCGACACCAATGCGTCCAAGACCATCAGCGAGGAAGCGGCCAAGGCCGGCATTCCGCTGGTCTTCGTCAACCTCGAGCCGTTGGACATGAAGAACCTGCCGGAAAAGCAGGCCTATGTCGGCTCCAACGAGACCGAGTCCGGCACGCTGGAAGCCTTCGAGGTCTGCAAGATGCTGCGCGCCAGGGGCAAGTCAGCCGGCGCCAGCGCCTATATCGTCATGGGCAGCCTTGTGCACCAGGCAGCCCTCCAGCGCACCAAGGATGTCGAGCAGATTTTTGCCACCGACATGTGCAACTTCATCAAGGTCACCGACAAGCAGTCGTCGGAATGGTCGCGTGACAACGCACAGAACCTGATGACCAACTGGCTGACCGCGGGCCCGGCGCCGGACGCCGTCATTGCCAACAACGACGAATCCGCCATCGGCGCCATCCTGGCGCTCAAGGCCAATGGCGTCGACATGAAGAACGTCGTCGTCGGCGGCATCGACGCCACGCAGGACGGCCTGCAGGCGATGAAGGCCGGCGAGCTTTCGGTGACGGTGTTCCAGAACGCCAAGGGGCAGGGCGGCGGCGGTGTGGATGCAGCACTTGCGCTGGCCAAGGGCGAGAAGGTCGACCGGGTGGTCTACGTGCCTTTCGAGCTGGTGACGCCGCAGAACGCGGCGGAGTATTTGAATAAGAATTGAGTGCGCGACGGTGAAGAGTACCCTTCTCCCCTTGTTGCGGGAGAAGGGTAAGGCCGCCTAAATCCCGTCGCCGTCCACCAGCGGCACGTCCTCGCCTTCCCATGGGCTCGGCATTGACGCGCGACCGGCGGTGGGCAGGGGCATCCAGCACCGCAACTCCGGCTCGGCATATTCGACCACGCGCCCGGGCGAGGAGTCCGACGCCCGCCAGCCTTCCTCGCCGAACTGGTCGGCGCGGGACCAATAGGCCATGTCGACCTCGGCCGGTCCCTGCTCGGAGGAGCGTACCGTCACCAGGATGCGGCTGCCGTCCCGCGGCGCGCTCGCCATGTTGCGCCACTGTTCGGTCTCGTCCATGCGATCTCCTCCGTCCTGAAGCATCTCAGGAAATTGCTTGAATGCTTTTCACGATAGTCGCCGCCCGCTGTTGAGGGGTCAACCCGGTTTCACACATGCACGTCGCCGAAGGACAGCTCCCCGTCATCGGCGCGGACCAGGAAGGCGGCGGCAAGCAGCGCGAGATAGCAGGCGGCCACCCCGAACACGACGACGACGCCTGGGATGGGCCCGAGCGTCGCTACCCGGAACGTATCGACGAGCGAGGCGCCGAACCCGATGGGAGAGCCCTCGCGCGACAGGCTCGGCGTCGTGATCTTCAGGATCCAGGCAAGCAGCAGGATCGTGTACATGAAGATGTAGTTGCGGCGCAGCCGGCGGATCAGTGCCGCGCGCTGCGTGATCAGGAAGCGCGGCGAGCGCAGGCCTTCGCCGAGGATGGCGAGCCAGTTGGACGCGTAATCAGGCTGCGGCGAAAAGATCTGGGCGAAGTAGTAGCGCTCGAACTGCCGCACGCGGGCGCGGTAGACATCGAAGAAGCGATATCGCCGCGCCTCGATCCACAACAACAGCGTGATCAGGAGCATAGCGAACAACAGCACGCCGTGATGCGCGCTGGGCGTCGACAGCGATACCGACAGCATCGCCGCCACCACGGTGATCGCCCAGTTGCTGGTGCGGTCGAGCCGGTCGCGCCAGCCGGCCATGCGTGCGATCTCGGCGCGGTGGAAATGCGACAGCGTCGTGGTGAATTCGGAGGAACTGAGCTTCAGCGCCAGCGTGTCGGACGCCCGCGGCGGCGCGGCCTTCTCGCTTGATGTTGCCGGCGCGTTCGCCTCGGTGAATTTCGGGGCCGTGGCCGCGTCGGTGGATTTTGCGGCCTTCGTCTGGGACATTCTGCCATGCGCCTCCCGCCGCAATGGCCGGCCGCGTCCCGACTGAGAACAGGCCGGCCACACCCCATATAGCACAACGTGCGGCCGACCCAAAATGTTCCCGCCTTTTCAGGCGGATAAGTCAGGATGCAAGCGGGGGAAGGCCGCCATTCGCGCGCCGCGGAAAGGGCAGCACGTCGGCCATCGGCCTGGCATGCTGGGCTGCCGCCACAGCCTCGATCACAAGGTCGAGCGCCGCAAGCGCCGCGCGGCTCGTTTCATCGTCGCCACGCAGATAGTGGCATGCCCGGTCGAGGTGCAGGTGGGCGGCGGCAAAGTCGCTTTTCATTAGCTTCTCCTTATTGCCCCGCCTTAGCGGCCAACATCGTTGAGTCGCTTTACCGGGAAGCAAAGATCGGCGGTGGCATTTGATTAGAATTGTAGGGAGCGTTTCCTCGCCCCCGTAAAGCGGGGGAGAGGTGTCCGCGAAGCGGACGGAGAGGGGGCTTTCGTAGAGCGGAAGTCTTCCTCATAGAGGCGCTTTTACCGGTCGAACCGGCGTTCCCCCTCTCCGTCTCGGCTTCGCCGAGCCACCTCTCCCCATTTCATGGGGCGAGGAAAGCCGTGCAACCGATCCTCTGGCCAAATCGTTGTGCCGGTGCGAGGAATGAGGGGTGCATAACTTGTCGAACACGCTCAATCGGCGCCGGTCGCTGTCGGTCTGGATCGCGCTTGGCGCTGTGGCGCTCACCTTGATGCCCGCCGTCGCCTTCGCCGCCGAGAAGACCGGCATGTCCTCGGAGGGCATTTTCGTCGCCGAGCTGATCCTGCTTCTGGTCGTCGGTCGCGGCATCGGCGAAGTGCTGGAGACGCTCGGCCAGCCGGCGGTGATGGGGCAATTGATCGGCGGCATCCTGCTTGGACCCTCGCTGCTCGGCTGGATATGGCCGGCGGCCGAGCGGCTGATCTTTGCCGGCGATCCTTCGCAGAAATCGATGATCAACGCCATCGCTCAGCTCGGTGTCTTGATGCTGCTGTTGCTCACCGGCATGGAGACGGATCTGCGGCTCGTGCGCCGTGTCGGCCGCGCCTGCTTTTCCATCTCGGCCGCAGGCGTGGCCGTGCCCTTCGTGCTCGGCTTCATCGCCGCCCAGTTCATGCCGGCCACGCTGCTCGCGACCGGCAGCGAACGCATCGTCGCCGGCCTGTTCCTCGGTACCGCGCTCTCCATCTCCTCGGTCAAGATCGTCGCCATGGTGGTGCGCGACATGAACTTCATGCGTCGCGATCTCGGCCAGGTCATCGTCTCCTCGGCCATCATCGAGGACACGATCGGCTGGGTGATCATCGCCATCACCATCGGCATAGCCACCAGGGGGCGGATAGAGATCGGCAGCCTGACCTTCACCATCGCCGGCGTCGCCGCCTTCATGGCGTTTTCCTTCACGCTCGGACGCCGCATCGTTTTCGACGCTATCCGCTGGACCAACGACACCTTCCGTTCGGAATATGCGGTGGTCACCGTCATCCTCGCCATCATGGGCGTGATGGCCTTGATCACCGACCTGATCGGCGTCCACACCGTGCTCGGCGCCTTCGTCGCCGGCATATTGGTGGGCGAGTCGCCGATCCTGTCGCGTCACATCGAGGGGCAATTGCGGGGCATCATCACCGCGCTGTTCATGCCGGTCTTCTTCGGTGTCGCCGGCCTGTCGGCCGACCTCACCGTGCTGGCCGACCCGCAGCTCGCGCTGCTCACGGTGGCGCTGGTGGTGATCGCCTCGATCGGCAAGTTCGGCGGCGCCTTCATCGGCGCCGAGGTCGCCGGCATGAGCCGCGCCGAAGGCATTGCGGTGGGCTGCGGCATGAATGCGCGTGGGTCAACGGAGGTGATCGTCGCCTCGATCGGCCTGTCGATGGGCGTGCTATCGCACAACCTCTTCACCATGATCGTCACCATGGCCGTCATCACCACCTTGGCCATGCCGCCGACATTGCGCTGGGCGCTGCGCCGCCTGCCGATCGGCGAGAAGGAGAAGAAACGCCTGGAGCGTGAGGAGATCGACCAGCGTGGTTTCGTCGCCAATCTGGAGCGGCTGCTGGTGGTGGTCGATGAGGGCGTCGTCGGCCGCTTCGCCGCCTATCTTGCCGGCGTCATCGGCGCGGGCAAGCCGACGACGGTGCTGCATTCCAGCGGCGAGATCGATGCCGAGCCGACGGAAGGCCTGCATCTGGAAGAAATGGAGAAAGGTGCGGAGGACAGCCGCGAGGCGGCCAAGAAATCCGACGAGACGCCGGTGCGCGAAGCGCCGGTCACCCGCCGCCAGCATGAAGTGCTTTCGGCCGAGGCGGTCGCGAAGGAGGCGCGCAAGGGCTACGGCATGCTGCTCGTCGGCCTCGGCCGCGCGGTCACCGCCAAGGGCGCTTTCTCGCATCGGTTGAACGAGGTGACGGGCTCCTTCGACGGTCCGCTTTGTCTTGTCCTGAAGCCGGCGGGGGCAGGCCGCCAGATCCCGCAACTCGGCCCGGATTCAGGCAAGATACTTGTGCCGGTCAACGGCACCGCGGTTGCCCGCCGCGGCGCCGAACTGGCCTTGGCCATTGCCGCCGTCACCGGCGCGCAGGTCAAGATGCTCTATGTCGCGCGCGCTGGCCGCGAAGAGCCGCGCGACACCGTCTCGCATCGTCGTCGGGAAGCCGTGCTGAAGGACATCGTTGCGCTCGCCGACCGCTATGGCGTCGAGATCGAGACGGCGATCCGCAGCAGAGCCGCTGCCGCCGATGCCATCGCCCGCCAGGCTGGCCGCAACGTGGCGTTGATCGTCATGGGCGTGGCGCGGCGCCAGGGCGAGGAGCTCATCTTCGGCGAGACGACGACGGCCGTCTTGCGCCGCAGCCCACGCCCGGTGGTGCTGATCTCCGACGAGCGGGTAAAACGCGACGAGAGCGACCGCGAGGCTGTGCGCACGGGCACGGGGACGGGGTAAGCGGCGGATCTCCCGCACGCTCGGTTCCTCGCCCGCCGAGGCGGGGCGAGGAACCGGTGCTCCTCACGCCATCTGCAGTTTCTGCCGGCTGGGTTGCGGCGGGAAGGCGATGGCGATGCCGGCCGCGCCGAGACCAATGAGCGCCGAGCCGATGAACAGCCAGTGGTAGCTGGCAGTGGCGTCATAGATCATGCCGCCGGCAAGCGGCCCGAGCGACATGCCGAGGCTCGAGAGCATCGTCGCCGCGCCAAGCACCGTGCCGATGATGCGCAGGCCGAAATATTCGCGCGCCAGCACCGCGTAGAGCGGCATCACGCCGCCATAGGTGGCGCCGAAGATGACGGCCAGAAGGTAGAACTGGTCGAGCTGGCCGGCGGTGAGATAGGCGGCGATCACCAGGCCCTGGATGGCGAGCCCGGCGACCAGCACCGGCTTCACGCCCAGCCGGTCGCCAAGCACGCCGTAGAGCACGCGCCCGCCAAGGCCGGCCAATCCCTCGACGCTGTAGATCGACACGGCTGCCATCGGCGCGACGCCACAGGACATGGCATAGCTCACCATGTGGAAGATCGGGCCCGAATGCGCCGCGCAGCAGGCGAAGAAGGTGAGGCCCAGCACAATGAATTGCGGCGAGCGCAGCGCCTGGCCGACGCTCATGCCGGGATCGTCGGTGGCAGGCGTGCGCGTGCCGTCGCTTGCTGCTGCCGCCGCAGGCGGCTGGCGCACCAGGAACACGGCGGGAATGAGCAGCACCCAGGCCATGACGCCGATGTCGAACATGGCGGTGCGCCAGTCATAGGCCGTGATCAGCCAGCGCGCGAAGGGCGAGATGGTCATCGGCGCAACACCCATGCCCGCTGACACCAGCGAGACGGCGAGGCTGCGATTGGTGTCGAACCAGGCGGTGGTGAGCGCGATCATCGGCGCGAAGAAGGCGCTGGCTGCCAGGCCTACGATCACGCCATAGCTCAGCTGGAAGACGATGAGCGAGGTGGCGCGGCTCGCCACCACCAGCGACAGTCCAAGCAGCACCGCGCCCGCAAGCACGACTGGCCGCGCGCCGACCCGGTCATAGATCGCGCCCCAGGCGAAGCCGCCGAGGCCCATCACCAGGAAATTCAAGGTCATGGCGCTGGAAATGCCGGTGCGCGACCAGTTGGTGTCGAGCGACATCGGCTCCAGGAAGATCGCCAGCGAAAACATGGCGCCGAGCGCCACGCAGGTCATCAGCGCGCCGGCCGCGACGATGACCCAACGATAGGAATGGTTCATGGTTCTGCTCCCATGCCGTAAGGCATCCTGTTTGATGCGGCGCAGTTTTTCCAGTCCACCGGGCCGCTTGCGTCCGAAGGACGCCAGGTTGGGAGCCGATCCTACAAATCCGGTTGCATTTTTTATCTGGATTTTTGAAAGAGCGGATAGTTCGCTATCGCCCGCAAGGCCGAGCTCCTTCGCGCCGGCGTGTCAGCAGCCTGTAGCACCCGCATTGACCACGATCCCCTCCCATCTAAATTGACCCGTCTCAACCAGGAGAATCCTCATGGAACTCTATCGCGGCCGGCTCATCGACCACATCCATCTCGTGGTGCGCGATCTTCAGGCCAGCCGGCGTTTCTACGGCGCCCTGTTCGAGGTGCTGGGCATTCCGATCGGCGGCGAAGCGCGGGATTATTTCTGGGCCGACGAGTTGTTCATCTCCAGCGCCGACAGCCGCGCCGCGCTCGGCGTGCTCACCGGCCGCCACCATCTCGCCTTCCAGGCCAAAGACCGCGCCATGGTCGATGCTTTCTACCAGGCAGGGCTCGCCGCTGGTGGCAAGGACAATGGCGCGCCGGGCGAGCGCCGCTACCATCCTGGCTACTACGCCTGTTTCCTGCTCGACCCCGACGGCAACAACATCGAGGCGGTGTTCCACGGCGAGGCCAAGCGAAGTGCCGCCGCGGTGGAGATCAGTTCTTAGGCGGAGCGCCCAGAAACGCCGCGATTAGCTTCAGCATGTTGCCGTCCCGCCCGAACTCTTTCGTGTCGAAGTCACGGCTGTCCTGGCGCTGCGCCTTGGAGAGCTGGTCGAGATAGGCCGTCAGCTCCGCTCTGACCTTCTTGCAGCCGGGATCGTTGTGGGCGGTAAGGCCGGTGCTGAAGGCAACGATCTTGTCCACCATGTCGACAATGCCGGCGCCGTGCACCTTCTCATGCGCGATCAGCCCGGAGGCGAATGTGTCCCAGCGCACCTGCAAGCCGGGCGCGAGTTTTCCGGCCGGCTTCGGCAGCGTGTAGGTGATGAGGAGCTTCGGCCGCGCCGACTTCAGCACGCAGGCGCCGCCTTCTTGTGGCTGGTAGTCGCGCTGCCAGGTCAGCTTGAAGAACGTATGCGCGATGACACGCCGTGCGTTGCCGCCCGTGCCGATCAGCGGGCCTTTCTCCCCGATCGACAGATAGAGCTGCTCCGCGCTTTCGCCTGAGACGGCATAGGTGTCGATTTTCTCGATTGGCTTCCAGTCTGCGAGGGCCGGCGTGGACAGGAGCAGGGCGGCGAGGAGGATGGCGGGCTTCATGGGGCGAGCCATAGCATTAGGCCTCCTTTGGAAGAAGCCGGCCCGCGGATATTGGGAACCCGCTCCGCTCGCCAGCCGTTTCCTTGGGCAATCATCCCGACCCATGGGGGAGGACAAGATGACCCGCAACGATATCATTTCCGTGCTCGGGCCGGTCGACGAGGCCGTTATCGCGGATATCGCGCTCACCGGCGCCAGCCTCGAGGAACTGCGCGAGGCCTTCGCCTGGATCGGCGCCGACGAGGCGCTGGTCAACGAAGGCCGCGCCATGCCCGGCACCCGCGTGGCGAAGCTGATCGAGATACTCGAACCGCCCGAGGACGAGCCCGAGACGCCGGGCGCCATGGAGTAAAGCGCCGCCCTATAGGTGCTGCTCCCTACTTGTCGCCGCATGCCTCCCGGCATAGCTTTTGTCGCTTGGGCGGGAGGTGAGGTCCTTGGACACCAATGTCGTCATCGTCGGCGCCGGCCCTGCCGGCCTCGCGGTCGCCGCCTGCCTGAAACAGGCGGGGCAGGATTTCATCATCCTTGAAAAGGCCAATGAGGTTGCGCCCTCCTGGCGCCGGCACTACCGGCGGCTGCATCTGCACACGGTGAAATCCCTGTCATCGCTGCCCTTCGTGCCGTTCCCGAAAAACCATCCGCGCTATGTGCCGCGCGAGAAGGTCGTGGCCTATCTCGATGCCTATGCCGAGCGTTTCGGGCTCGAGCCGCGCTTCGGCGTGACGGTGAAATCCATCCGCCGCGAAGGCGATCGGCTGCAGGTCCAGACCGATGCCGGGCGCTTCAATGCCCGCAAAATTGTCGTTGCCACCGGCAACAATGCTGAGCCGGTCACGCCGGCCTTCCCGGGCATCGAGGCCTTCAAGGGCAAGCTGCTGCACAGCGCCGCCTATACCGAGGCCACGCCCTATGTCAGCAAGGACGTGCTGGTCATCGGCATGGGCAATACGGGCGCGGAGATCGCGCTCGACCTCGCCGAAAGCGGCGCCCATCCGACCATCTCGGTGCGCAAGGGCGTCCATATCGTGCCGCGCCAGCTGTTCGGCGTGCCGATTCAGATGGTGGGCATCGCCAGCCGGCCGATGCCGCAGGCGCTGAACGACTGGATGTTTCCCAAGATCCTCGATCTGGCGCTGGGCCGGCTGGAGAAGTACGGCATCGTGCGGCCGAAGCAGGGCATCCTGCAAGGGATCGATGCCGGCCGCATTCCAGTGATCGATGTCGGCACGGTGGCGGCGATCAAGCAGGGTCGGATCGGCATTGCCCCTGACATCGCAAGCTTCACCGGGGACGGCGTGAAATTCGCCGACGGGGCGGAGAAGAAGTTCGACGCGGCGATTTTCGCCACCGGCTACCGTCCGAGCTATGACGCCTTCCTGCCGGCGGAGCTTAGCCCGGACAAGAGCGGCGTGAACACTCGCGCGACGGAGCTCGGCGTCTATCTCGTTGGCTTCTACAATCCGGTCACCGGCCTGCTGCGCGAGATCGGCATCGAGGCGCAGGCGGTGGCGAAGGATATTGCGGGGCGGTGAGGGCGAGGCGTCGAAGCTGCTGATCTCCCCCGGGAGATTACCTGCGCCTGAATCGGGTGGTACCTTGCACCCCCGCCATGCGAAGCATCCGCATCAACCAGGGACCGCGCCATGCTCACGCTTTACGACTATCTCCCGTCGCAAAATGCCTGGAAGATTCGCGTCCTGCTCGGCCTGCTGGGCATCGCCTACGAAACCCGCATCATCTCGATCTTCGAGGGCGAGAGCCGGACCGAAGCTTTCCTGAAGCTCAACCCGGCGGGCGCCGTTCCAGTGCTCGCCGTGGAGAATGGGCAGGCGATCGCCGAGTCGAACGCGATCCTCGTTTGCGTTGCGGAGGGCACGCCCTATCTGCCGGCGGACCGGCTCCTGCGCGCCAAGGTGATGCAGTGGCTGTTCTTCGAGCAATATTATATCGAGCCGGTCATCGGCTCGCTGCGCTTCTGGACGCTGACCGGGCGGCTGGAGCGAAACAGGGCGCTGGTCGCCGGTAAGCAGGAGGCGGGCGTGCGGGCGCTTGGCGCCCTGGAGCGCAGCCTGCAAGACACGCCTTTCCTCGTCGGCGACACGCTTACCATCGCCGACATAGCGGTCTATGCCTATACCCACCGCGCCGAGGATTGCGGCTTTTCGCTCGCCGACTATCCGGCTGTCGACGCCTGGCTGGGCAGGGTGCAAGAGGCGATCGGCCCGGACTATCCGGTACACCCCTACAGCATCGATCCGCATTCGCACGCCTGAGCCGTCGGAACACGGCGGCGGGGAGGGCGTTTTCAAAGAGCAGGGCGCCGGGCGTCGCCTCATTTGTTGCCCGGCAGTTGCGGCCTGCTTTCCAGCAACATGAAGCAATGGAGATCAGGAATGGTTCGCCCCTTCGCTATCGCCATCCTCGCCACCGGCATTGCCGGCCTGCCTGCGGTTGCCGCCGAGGAATACTGGGTCGCCAGGGACGTCGTGTCGAAGCAGTGCGAGATTGTGCCCAAGAAGCCCGACGGCACGCTAGTCGTCGATCTCGGCAAGAAGAAATACGCCAGCGAGGGCGAGGCCAGGAAGGCGATGGAGGCGATGGCGGACTGCAAGAAGAAGTAGGCGCTGGGATAACGCCTACCGGTCCACCAGCGACATAGTCCGCTCGTTGTACCTTGGCCCCGATACCTTGTCGGGCGTCAGCGCCATGTCGAGCCCCAGCATCTCGGTCGCGTCCAGCCTGATGTCCGCCGCCGCGACATTCTCCTCCAGATAAGTCCGCCGCTTGGTGCCGGGGATCGGCACGATGTCGATGCCGAAGTCCGGGCCCTTGGCGAGCAGCCAGGCGATGGCGACCTGGCCGGGCTTCACGCCCTTGGCGTCGGCGATGTCGCGCACCACGGCGGCAGCGGCAACATTCAGGTCGAAATTCTCGCCCTGGTAGCGCGGGTCGCCGCGGCGGAAATCGCCATCCGGATAGTCTTCCGCACGCTTGACGTCGCCAGCGAGGAAGCCGCGGCCGAGCGGCGCGAACGGCACCAGGCCGATGCCGAGCTCCTTCAGCGCCGGGATGATCTCCGGCTCGAGGTTGCGCTCCCACAGCGAATATTCGCTCTGCAGCGCCGAGACGGGATGCGCGGCATGCGCGCGGCGGATGTTGGCAATGCCCGCTTCCGACAGGCCGAAGAAGCGTACCTTGCCCTGCGCTACCAATTCGCCGACCGTGCCCGCGACATCCTCCATCGGCACGGCGGGGTCGACGCGGTGCTGATAAAGCAGGTCGATGCGGTCGGTGGCGAGCCGCTTCAGCGAAGCGTCGACCACCTCGCGTATATGCTCTGGTCGACTGTCCAGGCCGGCCTGCTTGCCGTCGACGATGCGGAAACCGAATTTCGTCGCGATCGTCACCTGGTCGCGCCGGCCTTCCAGCGCGCGCCCAAGCAGCTCTTCGTTGACGAAGGGTCCGTAGACCTCGGCCGTGTCGAGAAAAGTGCAGCCGAGTTCGATCGACCGGTGCAGGGTCGCGATCGACTCCGCCTCGTCGGCTGGACCATAGGCCTGGCTCATGCCCATGCAGCCGAGACCGATTGCCGAGACTTCGAGCCCCTGGCTGCCGAGTTTGTGTCTGCCGAGGCTCATGCATCTATCTCCGAAGGAAAATCAGCGCTCGCGAATATAGAGGCCGAAGGCGGGACGTCCAGCCGGCACATTCGCTTGATCCTGATCAAAGCGGGGCCGGAGGCAGAGCCGTATCGCTCATGCGTCTTGGGAAGGACACAAGGCGGGCGGGTGGTTCCGGCTGGCTGCACTCCCTCGGAGCTTGACGGAACCACCTGGACCGCCTCGAATCTAAAGCATGACTCCCGAAAGTGGGAACCGGTTTCGGGACAAAGACATGCGTAGAATCAAGGACCTAAAGCGCAGGGGGCGAATCTGAAAATCTGAAAGATCGCGACGCGCTTTAGGCCATCGGCAGCATGCGGCGCATGATCAGCGAGGCGTGACCGCCGACGCCGTGTGCCGCTTCCCGGCGTTCGACCACCTCGAAGCCATGCTTGCGATAGAAGGCGATCGCGCGGTCGTTGCCCTCGATCACCTCCAGCGCGATGCTTGGGATGCCGGCATGTGCGGCGAGCACGGCGTGCAGAAGGTCGACCGCCAGCCCGCTGCCAAACGCCGCCGGCTCGATGTGGAGTCGGTCCAGCATGACGTCGCCCTTCGCGTCCATCGACGCCATCGCATAGCCGGCGATCGAGCCATCGGCGCGTTCGGCGACGAAGGACATGATGTCTTCGTCCTCGAGCTCGGCCGCGAGCCTTTCCGGCGCGTGCCTTTCGTCGGAGAGCCTGGCCACGGTCTCGTCGCCCATGATCGGCGCATAGGTCCGCCGCCAGGATTGGCCGAGCAGCCGCGAGACATCCGCGAGGTCGTTGCGCGTCATCGGCCGGATATGCGTCATCTTCGTCCTCCTTGTTGGAGTCTGAACATAGGGCGAAGCGACCGACACAGCCAATCTCCCCCTTGTGGGTTGAGGAGCGGGTTGGGGAGCGGTTCGCGAAGCGGACGGGAAGCCAACTGCTTGGCTTTCCGAGCGACGAAAGCCGGCAGGGCAGAGGGGCGCTATCCCGGCCGCCTGCCCGCTTGGGATCTCGGCCCTATGCCGCGCTCGGCGCCGGCAGCTCTTCGCGGTGGCTTATCTTGCGGCCGAGGATCATAAGCTGGCGCGCGGCGTTGTTGCGCAGGCGGCGCAGCCGCCATTCGAGCCCCGTCTCGATGGTGATGCGCTTGGCATAGATGCTGGAGCGCATGCCGGCTTTGTCGGTCGCGACCTTCACCGGGTCGTCATAGAAGGCGCAGATCTTGTCGGCGTCCATGCCGGGCGTCGAGAGCCATTGCGGAATGTAGGTCGAGGTAAGCCGGTCGACATCGGTCACCACGCGGTTGATGCCGATGCCGGGCGCCGGGCATGTCGTCCAGAACGCGTCGCCGATGGTGACGACGCCGGCGCGACGGTGATGCCTGGTCGTCGTCAGGCTGACCTGCCTCACTTCGACGGGGCCGGCGACGGCGAAATTGCCGCATTGCCTGGCGATCTCCGGCATCAGTTCGCAAAGCATGGCCTGCGGATTTTCACGGAATGCCCGCGTCCATTCCTCGGCCACGGTACGATAGACGAACATGTTGCCCCGCAGGCGGTCGCCGATCGGGAAGACGCTGAGATAGGCGACACGATCCGCCGGGTTCCTGGCGTAGCAGGTGACGGCCGGATAGGCGCATTGCTGCGGCGCGATCGCGAGGTCGAAGCCGATCGACAGCGAATGCGCCTTCGATTCCTCGACGCGCTCGATGCCGATGGCGCGCCGCACCGCCTCGCTGTAGCCGGTGGCCACCACCAGCAGCCGGGCATCGATGACGGAGCCGTCGGTCAGCACCAGGCGCTGCCGGTCCGGCCCGGTCGAGACCTCGGCGATCTTGCCTACCGTCAGCGGCACTTGGGCGGGCAGGGCCTGCCGCATGCCGTTGACCAGCGCGCCATAGGAGAAGGCGAATTCCCATTTCCGTTCGCGCTGGAAGAGCTGGCCGAGGCGGAAGACATGGATGTCGGTCATCGGCGTGACCAAAGGCTGGATGGCCGGCCCGAGACCGAGCTTCTCGAACACCTGCATCTGCTTCATGCCGATCTTCTCGGCGCGGAACTCGTCGTGATGGACCAGATGCGGGTCGATCAGCGCCACCTTGCGGCCGGCCTTGCCCAGCACCGCGGCCAGGCTTGTCCCCGCCAGCCCGGCGCCGACGATCGCCACTTCGACTTCGACGGCAGGCGTTTCGCGGCCCTGTGCGGTGTCCATCTTTCTGCTCCACAGCCCACGCGGCCGAATATCATGAGTGGCTGAAACAATCTCAAGCAACCCAGGCGAGAGCAGGGTAGCAATGAAAAATTAGGTTAATCCGCTTCGTGAGAGCCGCCGCTCGATAGCCCGTTGCCGAACCGATAGAGGTGACAGCGGGGCCATTGGTGCGACGGGAGTGCTGTCCCGCCGAGCAGGAGACACTGCTCGCCCGTGATCTAAACCAGCTCCGCCAGGAAGCGCGACTTACGGATTCGTAAGCTCACTCACGATCATGTTCCCAGGCGCGGCCCGGCGGGCAATTCCTGACCTGCCTCGTCGGTGCGGTCGAAAGCGACTCCTGTTACGGCAGGCGCGGCGTCACTCGGTTTTCCCGCCTCACGGAACCGGCGGGCGAGGATCATCAGGCGCCGCGCAGTGTTGTTGCGCAGGCGACGCAGGCGCCATTCAAGCCCGGTCTCGACGGTAATCTGCCTGGCATAGATGCTGGCGCGCATGGCTTTGGCGTCGGCGGCGACCTTGATAGGATCGTCGTAGAAGACGCAGATCTTGTCGGCCGCCATGCCGGGTGTTGCGAACCAGGCCGGGATGTGCGTCGTGAGGCGGTCGACATCGGTAAGCACCCGGTGGATGCCGTCGCCTTGCGCCGGACAGGTCGTGGCGAACGCATCGCCGATGAAGACGACGCCGTCGCGGCGGTGCCCCTGCGTCGTCGTCAGGCTGACCTGCCTCACGTCCACTTCGCTGGCGATCGCGAAATTGCCGCATCGCTCGGCAATCTCCGGCATCAGTTCCAGCAGCATCTTTTGCGGGTTTTCGCGGAAATCCCGCACCCACGGATCGGCGACGGTCCTGTAGACGAACATATTCGCCCGCATCCGCTCGCCGATGCGGAAGATGGTAATAAACGGGATGCGATCGGCGACACGCGTTCCATAGAAGGTGAGAGGCGGGCCGAATTCCCGCGGAGAGATCGCCAGGTCGAAGCCCGTCGACAGCGAATGCGCCTTCGATTCATCGATGCGCTCGACGCCGATGGCGCGCCGCACCGCCTCGCTATAGCCGGTCGCCACCACCAGCAGGCGGGCTTCGATGACGGAGCCGTCGGTGAGCACCAGGCGCTGCCGGTCCGGCCCAGTCGTGACTTCGGCGACCTTGCCCACCGTCAGCGGCACTTGCGGCGGCAGCGCCGAGCGCAGGCCGTTGACCAGCGGCGTGTAGGAAAAGGCGAACTCCGGACCTTCTTTACGCTCGAAAAACTTGCCGAAGCGGAAGACATTGATGTCAGTCATCGGTGTGACGAGCGATCTGAAAGCCGGGCCGAGCCCGAGCTTCTCGAACAGCCCCATCTGCTCCGCGCGGGTTTTCTCGGCCCGGAATTCGTCGTGGTGGATGCGATGCGGGTCGACCAGCGCTATCTTGCGGCCCGCATTGGCGAGCGTTGTCGCCAGGACGGTTCCGGCGAGTCCCGCGCCGACGATCGCCACTTCGACCTCGGTCCGGCCGGCCGGCACGGCCGGCGTTTCGCGATCTTCTGCGATGCTCATGTCTTTTCTCCACCGCCCGCAGGCATGGGATCCTGCCTCTGCGTGCGTTTCCAGCGCGGCGCCATTGCCGAACCGTCGATGAATTCCAGCCCGCCCGCCTCGTTGAGCGTGTGCAGCTTGCGGCCGGCCCAGCCTGCGCCGGGGTTGAGGATCGTTTCGACGACCTGCTCGAAGCCGCTCTCGTCGAGCTGCGTGACGCGCGCTATGCCGAGCGCGGCGCCATAGCTGCGGCGGCAGTCCTGCACCGGGCGCAGGAGCTGGCCGCCGCGGTTGACCATGCGGCCTGCCGGCCGCGCCGAGGCGATGTCGACCAGCAACGGGTTCTTTGGATGCGGCGTCCACGGTCCGCGGAAATCCGGCGCCGACCACAGATGCAGCTGGTCCGAGAAGGCGCCGCCGCCGTCGCGCACGGTGGCGAACATCCACCAGCGCCCGCCATGCTCGGTGAGCGTGGCGTCGCTGGCGACGATGTCTGACAGAAGCGTCGCTTCCTTGACCCAGCCGCCCGGGAACGCGGTGGCGCGGTAGAGGTCGACGGTTCGGTTGGCAGAGCTTTCCGGCACCATCCACATCTCGCCGTCGCGTTCGAACACGAAGGGGTAGGAGAGGTGATAGGGCAGTTCCAGCACCGGCTTCGGCTGGCCTGCCGGTCCGTTCGGCCCGAAAGCCACCGCCGACAGGATCGCCTTGCCGGTGCGATGGATATAATCCTCGACGAACAGCGTCACCTGGCCCCGATGAACCACCGGGAACGGGTCGGCGTAGAAGCGGCTGCAGTCGTCGGGCAGGTCGCGCCAGCCCGATTGCGGATGGGCGCGCAGCTCGTAGAGGTCCTTGCCTCCGGTCTCGCGCCAGCCGACCCGCCAATGCGGGGCGTTGTAGCACAGATGGTATATCTGCTGGACGATGCGGCGCGCCGTCGCCTTGGCCGCCCGCACACCGAGCTTCATGGCCGACGGCATGGCCGGAGCCGACGTCTCGGATGACGGTTCGGGCAGCGCCGGAAGCGACGAGCGCGCGGCGCCGTTGACCGCCGCGGCGATCATGCCGGCGCTGCGCGTCAGCATGTCCTGGAAGGAAGCGAGCGCAATGCCGTGATACTCGGTGCCGAGCCGCCCCTCTGCGACCGTCGCGCCGTTCTGTTCCAGGCGGGCAAGCGGCGTGCGGCCGGCAAGGATCAGCGCCAGCAGGGCCTCTTCGCCACAGACGCCGTCATAGGCAAGCCGCCAGACCCGTCGGCCCTGCGGTTCGACGTCGCCGACGAGATCGATCGTGAGATCGGCCGGCGCGGATGGTCTCGCATGGCCGGCCAGTGTCGAAAGTGGCACACGCTTTGCCGTCCCATTGGCGGGCAGGCGATGGATGAGCGTCTCAAGCTGGAACAGCGCTTCGGCGCTGCGCGGCACACCGCCGGGCGCCGGACGGGCGTCCACGGCAAGCTCCACGCCGGGCAGCCGCGACAGCCGCTCGGCCAGCGCCACGTGGAAAGCACGCGCGCAATTGCCGTTGAGGCGCAGGGTCAGGCGCATGGCCAATCCCTGCGCGACTCATATCCGGTGCCGGCGGCCCGGCTGGCCAGGTCAAGCTTCCGCCGCATGCGCACGATGTCTCCAATTTAGGCTGCACTTAAATTCTACTGCGTCGGTGCAAACTTCGTGCCAGCGCGGTGCCAATTTATGAACATAATTAACAGTGTTTTAATCGTTGCCGGGAATAGCTAGGCCAACGCCGCATTTCTCATCTTGCCGGCCGATGGAGCGTTGTCGGAGCGACCTTTGCAACCACCCCTGCTCATGGTGCCTCAGCAGAACGCTCCGGAGGCGATGGCGCCGGCGCCGGCCTATTATGCGCACGCGCCCGCGCAAGCCACGGTAGAGCTTGGGGATCTCGGCCGCATCCTGCTGCGGCGCCGCTTCCTGATCCTCGCCGTCACCGCGCTGCTCACCGCGTTGACGCTTGTCTATGCCATGCTGACGCCGGCGCTCTACTCCTCGACGGCGCAGATCATCATCGACCCGCAGGACCTCCAGGTCGTCACCAACGACGTCAATCCAAGCCGCATCTCGCCCGATGGCGGCATCACCCAGGTCGAAAGCCAGGTGAGCGTGGCCCAGTCGAACGGCGTCCTGCTGCGCGCCATCAAGGCGACCAACCTGACCGAGAACCCGGACTTCAACGGGCAGGGCGGGCTCGGCGGGTGGCTCGGCATGTTGTTCGGCTCCGACGACGGCGACAGGATGGCGCAGACGCTCGATTCGCTGCGCCGCCGCCTGGCGGTGAAGCGCGACGACAAGGTGCTGGTCCTCAACATCATCATCACCGCCAAGAGCGCCGACCTGGCGGCCGAGCTCGCCAACGCCATCGCTCAGGCCTATCTCGACGACCAGGCGGAGGCGCGCTCGAAGGCCGCCGCCGACGCTTCCGACGCGATCAGCGCCCGGCTGGAGGACCAGCGCAAGCGCGTCGAGCAGGCGGCCAACGCCGTCGAGACCTACAAGGCCGAGCACAATATGGTCATGGCAGCCGGCAATCTGGTGAGCGATCAGGAACTGACCGACCTCAACACGCAGCTGACCGCCGCCCAGACCCGTACCGCGCAGCTCAAGGCGCAGGTCGACCAACTGCGCCGGCAGGGCAGCGCGCCGGACGCGACGTCTGAGGCGATGCGCTCGCCGGTGATCGCCAGCCTCAGGGCGCAGGAGGCGACGCTCGTCGATCAGATATCGCAGTTCGGCACCGCGCTCGGGCCGCGCCACCCCTCGATGATCTCGGCGCAGCAGCAATTGAGCGACCTGCGCAAGCTGATTTCGCGTGAGCTCGGCCGCCTCGTCGCCGCAGCCGAGACGGATTACCAGCGCGCTTTGGCCAACCAGAAGGAACTGGAAGCCAAGGTGGCGTCGCTGAAGGGCAAGTCGCTCGACACCGACCAGGCGTCGGTCAGGCTGCGCGAGCTGCAGCGGGACCTCGATGCCGTGCGCACCGTCTATGCCAATTACCTGCAGCGCGCCCAGGAAACGCGCGAGCAGACCAACGTCAACAGCACCAACGCCCGCATCATCTCGCAGGCCATGCCGGCGCTGAAGAAGAGCTGGCCGCCGAAGGGGCTGCTCATCTTCGGCGCCATCTTCGGCGGGCTGGCGCTGGGCGTCGGCATGGCGCTGATCGCCGAATATCTCTCGCCGACCGTGCTTTCCGCCAACCAGATGCAGTCGGCTATCGAAGCCCCGGTGCTGGGCGTGCTGCCGGGCAGGGGCCGCCGCCGCTTTGGCCGTGCAGGCGGCGTGGTGCAAAAGACCGATGCCGTGGCCGGGCTCGCGCTGCAGCGCATCGCCGCCGCCACCAGGCGTCCGCCGGACTGGCCGCTGGTCCCCTCCATCCTTGTGGCGTCGCCGCCCGAGGATAAGGCGCAGCGCTCGAGGGTTGCATGGCAGCTCGCCAACGCCGCCGCCGCCAGGGGCCGTCGCGTGCTGTTCATCGACATCAACGCCGGCAAGGGCCAGAAGGACCCGCAGCCCGGCGTGCTCGACGTGTTGCGTGGCGAATATCCGCTCGAAGCGGTCAGCCGTTATGCGCCCGGCAGTTCGGTGGCGCTGATCGGCAGGGGTCGGCCGACCGCGGTGTTCCAGGAGGCCCAGGCGCTCTATTTCGCCCATCGCATGCTGGCCGAGGCGAACCACAGTTTCGAGCTCGTCGTCGTCGACGGCGGCGCGCTGGCCGACGACCTCAACGTCCTGCCGCTGGTCGCCATGGCCGACGAGATCCTGCTCGTGGCCAGGCTGAATGCGACGCCGATGCGCGACGTCGCCTCGACCTCCGAAGCGGTCTCGGTCATGGGGCGCTTGCCGACTGGCGCCATGCTGGTCGACGAGGCGGCCTGACATGGCCTCGATCCTGGCGGGTCCCGCCCGGCCTGTCCCCGTTTCGGGTTATGGCATCCCCGGTCGACGCGTTGTTCCTGTCGACACGCTGACCCGTCTCGGCATCACCGTGGCGGTGCTGCTTCTGTTTTCCGTCTCGGGCGGCATGCTGTGGCTGGCCGGCTACAATTACGACGGCCTGCAAGGCAGCCCGCTGAGCAAGATCCACCCGTCCACCTATCTCTTCGTGCTCACCTTCGTCTGGCGCTCCTGCACCTTCGGCAATCCGGTCGGCTATGTGGTCCATGTGACCAACAAGCGGCCGGCAACGATGCTGATGGCGGTGATCTCGACGGTGCTTCTCTTCGTCGTCATCCTCAGGCAGCGTCCGGGCATGGCCGGCATGATCGACACTTTCGTCGCGCCTGCGCTGCTCGTGCTGCTGCTCAGCGAAGATGACGAGAAGACCTTTGCCTGGCTGCAGCTCGTCATCCATGTCGTCATGACGGTGAACGCGCTGCTGGCGCTGTTCGAATTCGGCACCAAGCATCTGGTGTTCCCCTACAGGTTCGACGGCGCGGTGTTCGTCAACGATCTGCGCTCGACGGCGCTGCAGGGGCACCCGCTCTCCAATGCCACGGTCACCTCGATCTATGTGCTGTCGTTGCTGTCGGGCTCGCGTTCCCTGTCGACGCCGCTCAGGCTGGCGCTCGTCGGCCTGCAGTTCTGCGCGCTGGTCGCCTTCGGCGGCCGCTCGGGCATGGTGCTGACGATCCTGCTCGGCGGCGCCTACCTGCTCATCCAGGGTCTGGCCCAGCTCAGGACCCGGCGCGTCAATCTCTTGGGCGCCGCGCTGGTCATCATGCTCGCCGCGCTGCTGCCGCTGGCGGTCGCGCTTGCCGGTTACTACGGCTTCTTCGACGCGCTGCTCGAACGTTTCGTCTCCGACAGCGGCAGCGCCAACGCCCGCGTCGAGATGTTCGATCTCTTCAGGCATCTGGAGCTGCGCGACCTGATCGTCGGGCCCGATGTCGACCTGCTCGACAGCATGCGCCGCATCAGCGGCCTGGAGCAGGGCATCGAGAACCCGGTCCTGCGCCTGACGCTCTACCAGGGGGCGTTCTTCACGCTGCTGATCTTCTTCGGCTTCGCGCTGTTCATGCACGAGGTCGCGCGCCGCTGCCATCCGGGCATCTGGCTGCCGATGCTGGGCTGGCTCATCCTGCTCAACACCTCCGAGAGCATCGCCTCCAAGACGACGCTGATGACCAAATTCGTGGTGATCGCGCTGGTGCTTTATCGGCCGGCGAGGACTATCGCGCGTCAAAGGACGCAGCCGTAGGTGCTCTACGGCCCCCCCTGTCCTGCCGGACATCTCCCCCACAAGTAGGGAGATCAGCCGTCACGTCGGCTTTTGCCAATCACCGCTAGATGGAAACCAAACCCTTAGCGCGGTTTGATGATTCAACAAATCAAGCGCGTGGCATTCTCAGCCCAAGCGCCTCGACCATCGCAGGATCCAGCGCGCGCGTGGTGTCGTCCATCATGCCCATACCGTCGAACAGGTCCCAGAACGCCCAGGGAAAGCCGCTCGCTTCGGCGCTCTGCCGGACATCGGCGATGTAGCGGGCGCGGTCGGGATTGGGCGCGGCGGTATAGCGGGCGTCGGTGCGCAGCGCGCCGAACTCGCCCATGATGATGCGCCCGCGCGCGATGCCGTTTCTGTCCGCCCAGTCGCTTACCTGTTTGAGGTAGCCGTCGATGAAGCGGCGGTCGGGCTGGGCGTCGAAATAGACTTTGAGCACCTTCTCGGTCTCGGCATAGGCAGCCTTCTTGGCCTCGTCGGACCTCTCGGAATCCTGCGCCATCCCTGCCCTGACCGAGGCAAGCGTCCTTTCCAGCGTCCCGGCGGAGGCCGGCCACGGCACGTTGTTCAGCGCGCGGTAGACCGGCTCGCGCATCCACGGCGCGCCCTGATGGCTGAACAGATAGGGTTCGTAGAAGTGGAAGGTGAACAGGATCGGCTCGTAGTCCGCCAGCGGTGCGGGATCGAGCGCGGCGAGCCCCCGCACCATCGAGCCGCAGCCGCCGGTGGCGAGCAGCGGCAGCTTTCGCGCCGCGCCCCGCGCGACGCTCAGCAGCGCGGCCTGCACCTTGGGCCATGCCTCGGAGGAACAGTCCTGCGGCGGCTCGTTGACCGGCTCCAGCGCTATCCTGCCGGGCGCCATGTCTTCCAGCATGCCGGCCACTTCGCCGACCAAGACCTGGTAGCGCGCGAATTCCGGCGCGGCAGTGCTGGAATACATGCGGTCGGGATTCCAGTAATGCGTGGCGCCGTTGGCCTGCACGTTGACGATGACGGCGAGATCGGCCGCGAGCGCCGCCTCGACCGCCGCGCCCAGCATCGCCATCAGCTCGGCGCGCTGGCCCGCGTCGGCGGCAAGGAACGGGCCTGGATCGACAGGCAGGCGGATGAAATCGAGCCCGCTGGCGCGCAGCCGGGCAAGGTCGGCCGGCGTCGGCACGGGCCGCTGCGATTGGAAGGGCGGCCAGCCGTAATCGGTGCGTGGCGCGGGATATTCGCGCGTCAGCGCGAACCATGGCCAGGTGTTGACGCCGTGCCGGAAAGGCCATTCGCCGGTGGCGGCTTGCGCCGAAGACAAAAGCGGTGGAACCGCCGTCGTGAGAGGCGATGCCGCAGCGGCCAGCGCCGCGCCGAGGATTCGTCGGCGCGACCAGCCGGTCACGAGTGGGCCAGTCATGCGTGCTTGGCGAGGTCGGCTTTCGCCGGCACGGCTGTGGCAACACCGAGCTGCCGCAGCGCTTCCTTCTCATAGGCGCTGAGCACGTCTTCCCAGCAGAAGGCCTCGCGGGCGCGGGCCCGCGCCGCCTTGCTGCAGCGCGCCACAAGGGCATCATCGGCCAGCGCCTCGTCGATCCGTTGGCTCAGGCTGTCGGTGTCGCTGAAATAGATCGCCGCATCGCCAGCGACCCAGCGGTTGTAGCGATTGTCATGCGCGATCACCATGTTGCCGGCGGCCAGCGCTTCGACCAGCGAGGGGTTGGTGCCGCCCACCGTGTGTCCGTGCATATAGGCGCGCGCATGGTAGCGCAGCGCCTTCACCACCGCCTGGTCATAGATCGCGCCCGGCAGCATCACCACCGAACCTGCCGCTTCGCGCACGGCGCGGTGATAGGGGATCTCGTCGTTGAGCGTGCCCAGCACCACCAGCTTGGTGTCGCCGCGATCGCGGCGGCGGAAGGCTTCGACGATCGGCAGGATGTTGTTGTCGGGTTCGATCCGCGCGATCGAGACCAGATATTTACCGGGCTCGAGCCCGAGCGCGCGAATGGGTTCCTCCGGAGCCGAGGTCACCGGGTCCGCGCCGTAAGCAATGGTGGCGATGGCGCTGCGCGGCCGCCTTGTCGCCAGGTGATCGGCGATCGCCGGGTGATCGGCGACGAGCCGGTGCGAAAGCCAGGCGCCGATCCATTCGTTGAGCCAGAACCAGCTGCGCGCCGCCGGTCCCCATTTCGGCCGCCGCCACTCGATCCCGTCCATGTTGGTGATGATCTTGCGCCGCATGAGCCTGAGCCAGGTCAGGAAAACCGCGCCATTATAGCCGAGCACAAGGCACACGCCCGGCCGCCTGGCGGCGTCGAGCACGCATTGCCAGTCGAATTCCAGCGTCGCGCGCGGACCCTTGGAGGCGACCTCGATGGTGATGAGCTCGATGCCGCGCCAGGTCTCGCTCGTCACCCTTTGGCCGACGCGCTCGACCTCCTTTTGGCAGTAGACACCGACCTTCCAGCCGCGTCCGGCCAGGAAAAGCGCCAGCCGCTCGGCGAAGGTCTCGAAGCCGCCGTGAGAAGCCGGAATGCCGCGTGTCCCCAGGATCAGGATCGAAGGCTTTTCGATCAGGTTGGAAGGTCGTTCCGGTTTCAAAATAAAGGATTCCCCGGGGTCCGGTCATGGTTGTTGTTACGTCAATGACACGCCCAGCAACTTCTGTGCCAGGGTACCCCCAAGGCGAATACTCGCATGAAGGTGTAAAATTTCTCTTCAGAAAGCATGGCTTGCTTCATTATCGGTCAACTTTCGCGACGTATCTGTACCGATACGGGGCACGGCTGGGGTTCCAGGGTCGCAGCAGGGCGTTCAGGAACCCGGCATGATCCTTGCTCCCGGGCCTGCTGTGGCCGCCGCTGGGTAGAGCGGCGTGCGGATTTGGCATGAAGTTTCTTCCGCGCTTGAAGGGTCCGGTGCTGAGCGGACTCGGGGTGCAAGGTGGAAAGAGAGTGATGCGCATTGCCTGCGTTCATCAGGGCTATGAGCTCTATGGTTCGGACCGCAGCTTCGCGGAGAGCGTGGCCGCGTTGCGCGCCGCGTTTCCGGCCGCGGAGATCGAGGTCGTGCTGCCGCGCGAGGGCCCGATTGTCGATATCCTCAAGCCGCATGCCAGCCGTATCGTGTTCGAGCCGCTCTGGGTGCTCAGGCGCCAGGCGATGCTCAGGCTCGCCACCGTCGAGATGGCGCGGCTGCCGGCGGCGCTTTGGCGCGCCTGGCGGCGCATGCGGAGCAGCGACCTGACCTATATCAACACTTCGATCATCGCCGATTATGCGCTGGCCGCGCGCCTCTTGCCGCGCAAGGCGCTAATGCACATCCACGAGATTCCCGAGGGCGTCCTGCGCACGGTGCTTGTCGCCCTGATGCGCTGGAGCAAGGCCGACCTGATCTTCAATTCCCGCGCCACGCGCGCCACCTTCGGCGACCCGCCGGCCATCGATGCCAGGGGACGGCGCACGCACGTCGTCTATAACGGCGTCGCCGGGCCGGCCGCCGCCCTGCCGATGACTTATGACGGCAGCCGGCCGCTCAAGGTTCTGCTGCTTGGCCGCGTCAACCGGATCAAGGGGCAGGAGGTGCTGCTCGAAGCCGTCGCCTCGCTCCCCGCCGCGTTGCGCGACCGTGTCGAGGTCCGCCTGGTGGGCGGCGCCTTCGAAAGCGTCGAGCGCGAGCAGGCGTTGGCCGAGCTGGTCGGGCGCATGGGACTGACCGGGCATGTCGAGGTGCTGCCGTTCGTCTCCGACCCCACCGATCACTACCGCTGGGCCGACATCGTGGCGGTGCCGTCGCGCCGGCCGGAATCGCTCGGCCGCGTCGCCATCGAGGCGATGGGCTGGGGCCGGCCGCCGCTGGTGTCGGCGATCGGCGGGCTGGTGGAAGTGGTGGCGGACGGCGAGACCGGCTGGCATGTGCCGCCGGGCAACGCCGCTGCCCTTGCCGGCAAGCTCGCGGAGATCATCCCGCGGCCGGACCTCTGGCGCGGCTTCGCCGCCGCCGGCCGGGCGCGCTACGAGGTGATGTTCAGCGAACATATCGCCGCCGCCGCGATCGTGGCGATCGTGACCGACAAGCTGAAGGCGGCAACGCCGCGGCAGGAGCGGGCGCGCATTGCCCGCGAGGCGGAGACAAGCCCGTGAAGTTCACCTTCCCGGCCCATCTGGTGCGGCGCCTCATGCTGATGATCGGCGGCGAGGCGATGCAGAGCGGCTTCCATTTTGCTCTCAACATCGCGCTGCTGCATCTTCTGTCGGCGGAAGGCTACGGCCTCTTCGCGCTCGCCATGGTGATGGGCGGCGTCGGCTTGTCCTACATCCGCTCGCTCACCGCCGTTCCCGCCACCATATGGATGAGCAAGAGCACCAACAGCGCCGGCGTCGACGCCCATGACGTCACCTTCGGATCGGCGGCGCTGGTGGTGGCGCTGGTGATGGGGCTGGGCACGGGATTGCTGATGCGCCTCCTGGGCGACCCGAGCGGCATCGGCGCCGCCTGCTTCGTCTGTGCCTGGTCGCTGCGCAGCCATATGCGCACGGCCTTCTTCGCGCGACGCATGCAACTCGTCGTCTCCATCAGCGACGCCGTGTTCACGATCGCCGGCATAGTCCTCGCGGGGGCGGCGATCTGGTTCTTCGCGGATGCGCTTCAGGCCACTTTCTATGCGCTTGCAGCGGCCAATGTCGTCGGCATCGCCGTGCTGGTGAGGCTGGCGCGCCGCAGGCTGCGCATCTCCTTCCGCGCGCCGACCTGGCGGCGCTATGCGAAGCTGTGGCCGCAGCTCTGCTGGTCGGGGTTCAGCGCCACCACCACCAACATCCAGGGGCAATCCCTGGCGCTGTTGGTCGCGGGCATCGCGGGGCCCGCCGCCTACGCGCCGCTGGCGGCGGTGCTGGTGCTGTTTGCGCCGCTGCGCATTTCCAGCCTCGCCTTCTCGAACATGACGCAGCCGGAACTCGCAAAGCTGATGCGCAACAAGGAGTTCGACCGCGTATGGACGCAGGCCAAGATCTGGGCGCTCGTCATGGGCGTCGGCAGCCTGGCCTATGGCTGCGGCGTCCTGTTCGTCCTGCCGATGATCAAGTCCCAGGCCCTGCAGCATGCCTCGGTCGGGCTGATCGGAATTTTCGCCATCGCCAACTTCGTGCCGATCATGGGCTATGTGATGCCGCGCGTGGTCCTGGAGATCGTCGGCGATTTCCGCATCGTCGCCTTCATCACCCTGGCTGGCGCGGTTGTCGGGCTCGTGACGATCGGGATCCTGCTGGCGGTCGCGCCGTCGACATGGTCGCTGGCGGGTGCCGCGGTGTCCGAGACCTTCGTGCTCGTGGCCTCATGGTATTTCGCGGCCAACCGCATGTGGAACCTCAAGCACCCCAGCGAGCACCGCCCCACGATGGTCGGCGCCTGGCGCCGCGCGGCGACGCTCGCCGTGCAGAGACGATAGGAGAATGATGTGGCAAGCCAGGCAATGCCGATGGCCGCAATGACGACCGGCTTGGCCGACGGTGAGGCCGCGCCGCAGGCCGCCGGCGCCGCCAGCACCGCTTACGTGGCTGAGCTGCACACCAGCCTCGAAACAGCCAAGCCGCTCTGGCTGCGCTTCGAGGCGACGGGCGTGTGCACCGGCCACCAGCATTTCGCCTGGGCCGAGGGAATCGTCGAAGGGCTCCTGCCGCAAAAAGCCGACCTCGCGATCGTTGAGGTGAGGGATGCGGGCACGGGCGAGCCGAGGATGCTTGTGCCGCTGATGCGGCGCCGCGCCTTCCACCATTGGGTGATCGAATGGCTGAGCTGCGGAGTGTGCGACTATGCAGCACCCTTGCTCGCCGACGCGACGCCCTGGACCAGGCAATCCGCCGAGGCTGCGTGGGCTGCGGTGCTGTCCGTGCTGCCGCCAGCCGACCGCATCCACATTGTCGGCATCCCGAAAGAGGTTGGCGGCGTCGCCAATCCCTTGGCGCTGCTGGCGCCGGCACGCGACTCCATCCACTCCCATTATGGCATCGCCATGGATGGCGACGCCGAAACCGTCGTCAAGCGCATCTGCCGCCCGTCCTTCGTCAAGGCGCTCAACAAGGATCTGCGCCGGCTCGACCGCAATGGCGGCCTGGCGCTGGTGGAAGCCGACACGCCGGCCCTTGTCGACTCCATATTCGACGAGCTGGTCGAGCTGCGGCTCAGCCGTTTTCGCGAGCTTGGCCGGTTCGATCTCATGGCGCAGCCGGCGGTCGTTGATTTCTACCGCGCCGCCGCGCATCGCGGCCTGACGGACGGTTCGGTGCGGATCTTTGGCCTGCGCGCCGGCGACGTCACAGTGGCGGTCCAGTATCTGGCGGCCCATCTTGGCACCTTGCACGCGCTGCTGATCGCGATCGACCAGGGCGCGGTGCCCAACGTTTCGCCCGGACTTTGCATCATGGGCGAGCTGATCAGATGGGGCCGGGGCGCCGGCTTCGATTATTTCGACCTGTCGGTCGGCAACCAGAGCTACAAGGAACATATGGGCGCGGTGAAGTCCGTTCTGTCCGAGCTTTGCTATGGCATCACGCTGAAGGGCGTGGCGGCGAGCGAGGCCATCAAATACCGCGGCCAGGGCGTCGCCTTCGTGCGTGACAACCCGCGCCTGTTCAAGGTCGCGCAGGAATTCATGCAGCGCTGGCGGCGGCTGCGGGCGGGTAGCTGAGTGGCGGCTTTGGCTGGCAAATTGACTCACATTCCGCTCTCCGCCATGCTTATGGGCAGCCGCATCTTTTAGCGGCGGCGTGTTCGAGTGAAGCCATGGCCAGTCCCGTCGCCAGAGAAAAGTCCCGCCGCGCCGCGGTGAAGACCGCGCTCGAGCGCCACAAGGTCTATGTCACCGCGCAGCGTTTTTCCGGCGGCTCCTACAGCGCCCGCGTGCTGGTCGACGGCGAGGCCTACTGGGTCGACGAGTTCCGGCTATCGCAATTGAGGCAAGGGCTGACGCCGGCCGAGCTGGAACTGACGCCGGCGATTGACGATTGAGATCTCACGCATGACGAGGGCAAGGCTGGCGGGACAGCGCCCCCCTCTGGCCTGCCGGCCATCTCCCCCACTAAGGGGGAGATTAGATGTCGCCCCCGCCTTCGCCAATCGCCGACGTTGTAAGGGGGGCGCCGGCGAGCGGTCTGCCAATCTCCCCCCTAGAGGGGGAGACGTCCGGCAGGACAGAGGGGGGCGTGAAGGAACTCGGCATTCGCCGCATTCCATCCCTCCCTTCGGCGCCTGACCCATGCCCTCCAAACTCACCCCCTACCGCGCCAAGCGCGAATTCTCCCGCACCCCGGAACCGGCCGGCAGCCTTTCCGCCGAGGGCTCCAACCGCTTCGTCGTGCACAAGCACCACGCCACAGCCGACCACTATGATCTGCGTCTCGAAGTCGGCGGCGTTCTGAAAAGCTGGGCCGTCCCGCGCGGGCCGTCGCTCAACCCCGCCGACAAGCGTCTGGCCGTCGAGACCGAGGACCATCCGATCGAATATATCGACTTCGAAGGTGTCATCCCCGAGGGCGAATATGGTGGCGGGCCGATGATCGTCTGGGACACCGGCACCTGGGCGCCGATGGAGGATGTCGAGAAAAGCCTGAGGACCGGCGCGTTCAAGTTCCGGCTGGCTGGGCAAAAACTCAATGGCGGCTGGATGCTGACCCGGCTGAAGCCGAAGCCCGGTGAGGACGAGAACAAAAAGAACTGGCTGCTCTTCAAGGAGCGCGACCTCGCTTCCGACACCAAGCTCGACATCCTCGATACCAGGCCTGAAAGCGTGAAATCGGGCCGCCGCATCGAGGAATTGGTGGCGCCGCCGAAGAAGCCGCAACGCCTGCCGCCGAAAGCCGGCTCGCTGAAGCCCGGCGCGCTCCCCGGCGCGGTGAAAGGCGATCCGCCTGCCCGCATCGAGCCGCAGCTTGCCACGCAGGTGCCGAAACCGCCGGGCGGGGATGATCCCGCCGAGCGCACCGGCGAGCTCTGGCTGCACGAGATAAAATTCGACGGCTATCGCACCATGGCGCATGTCGTGGATGGTACGGTGAGATTGATGACCCGCGCGGGCATCGACTGGACCAAGCGCTATGGCGATCTTCCGCAGGCCTTTTCGCGCCTGCCGGTCGCCCAGGCGATCATCGACGGCGAGATCATGGTTCTCGACGACAAGGGCATCTCGCGCTTCGCGCTGCTGCAGGACGCGCTGGCCGAAGGCGCCGGCTCGAAGCTGCATTTCTACGCCTTCGACCTGCTCCATCTCGACGGCTGGGACCTGCGCAACGTGCCGCTGCAAAAGCGCAAGGCGCTGCTCGCCGAGCTGCTCGCCGGCCAGGCCGCCAATTCCGCCATCCAGTACAGCGACCATGTCGAGGGAGACGGCCAAGGCCTGTACGATCAGGCTTCGGAGCTTGGGCTGGAAGGCGTCGTCTCCAAGCGCGCCGACGCCATCTACCAGAGCGGCCGCACCAAGAGCTGGACCAAGGTGAAGGCGCAAAAGACTGACGACTTCGTCATCGCCGGCTATACCGTGTCCGACCAGGCGGAAGGGCTTGCGGCGCTCGGCATGGCCGAGTTCGAAAATGGCGAGTTGCACTATCGCGGCAAGGTCGGCACCGGCTTCGACGCGGACATGGCGGCGGACCTGCTCGCCCGGCTGGAGCGGCTGACCGCCGGCGCCAGCCCGCCCGAAGGCGTGCCGCGCGAGATCATGCGCGAGATGCGCTGGGTGAAGCCGCTGCTGTCGGCCCGCGTCCGCTATTCGAACCGCACCGCCGACAATGCGGTCCGTCACGGCGTCTTCCGCGGCCTGCGCGATGTCGGCGGGCTGACCACGCCGGTGGCGGTCAAGCGCAAGCGGCTGATCGCCGAATCCGACCTCGCCACCATCTGGGTCACCAATCCAGAACGCCGACTGTTCGGCAAGACCGGACCCACAAAACTCGACATCGCCGTCTATTACGCGCTGGTCGGTGATTTCATGCTGCCGCACATCATCGGCCGCCCGGTGTCGCTGGTGCGCTGCCCGACTGGCAAGCCGCAGGATTGCTTCTTCCAGCGCCACGCCTTCACCGGCATGCCGCCCTCGGTGGCGGTGTTCGAGTCGACCAATTCGGAAGGCGAGACCAAGACCTATCTGTCGGTCGAGGACGCCAAGGGCTATCTGGCGCTGGCGCAATTCGGTGTCGTCGAGTTCCACACCTGGGGCACGCACCGGACGAAGCTCGACAAGCCCGACCAGATCGTCTTCGACCTCGATCCGGGCGAGGGGATTTCCTGGCGCGAGGTGGTGGAGGCGGCCGTCCACATCAAGGGTGGGCTGGAACGCCTCGGCCTTGTGCCTTTCGCGAAGACCTCGGGCGGCAAGGGCATCCACATCACCGTGCCGGTGACCAGAAAGCAGAACTGGAAGAAACTGCACCAGGCCTCGAGCGCGATTTCGACTTTGCTGGCCGCGAGCGCGCCCGACACCTTCACCACCACGATGGGCAAGGAAAACCGCAAGAAGCGCATCTTCATCGACTTCCACCGCAACGCCCGCGGCCACACCTCCGCCGCTCCCTATTCGCTGCGCGCCCGCACCAACCTGCCAGCTTCGACGCCGGTAAGCTGGACCGACCTGGAGACGATCGACGCGCCCGAGGACCTGAACTACGCCTCGCTGCCGGGGTTGCTGGAGACATCGGGGGATCCGTGGGCGGAGATCGATGAGATGGCGAGGGATTTGCCCGCGATGGAGAAGGAGCGGTAGCTTAAGGGTTATCGGCTAATCGCCATCGTCTCAGCTCTCCATCGACGCTTCCTACAATTTGAATTATCCTTCTCGCCAAACCACCCCAAGAACACTTCGCTAGGAATTCGGCTATAAGCTTGGGGGTCGGTGTAGGATTTCCACGGCGCTGCTCGTCCTACAGACGAAGCGCTGCAAAGAGCATGGACAAGACCATGCTCCAACATAGTGTCAGTGCATGGCCGCGTAGGAGTTCATCATGGCGCCCAGGGCAAGTTGGAAAGGTTACCTCAAGCTCAGCCTCGTCAGCTGTCCGGTCCGGCTCTATCCGGCCACCAGCGCGAGCGAGCGCATCTCGTTCAATCAGCTGCATAAGAAGACGCACAACCGCATCAACATGAAGCCGGTCGACCCCGAGCTCGGCTTGGTCGAGCGCTCGGATCTGGTCCGCGGCTACGAATATGAGGACAAGCAGTACATCATCATCGATGATGCCGACCTCGATGCGGTGAGGATCGAATCCAACCATACGATGAACATCGAGGCCTTCGTCGATGAGAACGAGGTTGACGTCATCTATCAGGACTCGCCCTATTATCTCGCGCCTGATGGCGCCATGGCGGAAGAGACCTTCGCGGTGCTGCGCGAAGCCATGCGCAAGTCTGGCAAGCTGGCGATCGCGCGCCTTGTGCTGTCCAGCCGCGAGCGCGTGGTGACGATCGGGGCACGCGAGAACGGCATGTTCGTCTGCACCTTGAGGAATCCGAACGAAGTGCGCGGCACAACTGAATATTTCGGCAATATCCCGGACGCCAAGCCCGATCCCGAAATGCTGCAGTTGGCGGAGGCGCTGATCAAGCAAAAGCAGACCCATTTCGATCCGAAGAACTATGAGGATCGCTACGAGGTGGCGCTGATGGCGATGATCCGCGAGAAGCTGAAGGGCCACAAGCCGATCATCGCGGCGGCGCCCGAGCGCGGCAATGTCATCAACCTGATGGATGCTTTGAAGGCCAGCCTGTCGCAGCAGGCCAAGCCGCCTGCCAAGTCGAAGAGCAAGGCCGACGAGGCGCCCGCGAAGCCCGCCAAGAAGGCTGCGGCCGGCGGCGGTGCGGCTGAAAACCCGCTGAAGGCGAATCTCTTGAAGGCCGTCGGCAAGAGCAAGAAGTGACGGGAAATGCGGGGCCAGTGATCGTTCCCGGCGCCGTCTTCGGCGTCATAGGCGCGCTGGCCGCCTTTCCGCTGCGGCTCGCCGCGCGTGAGGTCGAGCGCCGCCATGCGGAGCTGAGGCGCGGCGTCACCCGTCGCACCACTCACATTGTCTTCGGCCGCGCGCTTCTCGCCAAGGCGGCGAAATCCGGCGATGCCGAGATCGAACGCCGCGCGAAGGTCGAGCGCGAAGCCGGCCGCCAGCTCACCAGCGAGAACGGTTTCCTGCGCCTGCTTGGACTGATGAAGGCGCCCGACACCTCGTCGCTGTCCCGGCAATCGCTCATCGACCAGTCGCGGCTCGCCGGCGACGATCTCGACATGCTGTCGCTGTTCGACGCCTTCGAGCATGACGGCGAACCCTATTCCTTCCGCGACCTGATCCTGGCGAGGAAATATGCCGGGCTGATCGCCAGCGGCGCGAACTGGGGCGCGATCGCGCGCTCGGTGCACCGCTCCGGCCCCGTCGCCTCGCTCACCGCCAAGTCGCTCAACCTTGGCTCGCAGCATGGCCGCCCGGATGCGATCTATCTCGACGAAGGCAGGAGCGAGCTCGACGGCCAGCTTTTGTTCGACCTCGGCTCACCGGAGGACGACACGCTGGAGGAGCTGTTCGCCGAGGCGGAGATGGCGGAAGAGGAGGGGCGCCACGACGACGCGGCAGCGCTCTACCAGCGCTGCCTGGCGATCGATCCCAAGGATGCGATTGCCGCCTTCAACCGCGCCAATTGCCTGCGCGGCGCCGGCCGCGTGGCAGAGGCCGCGCACGACTATGCGCGCGCCATAAAACTCGACCCGGGCTTCGTCGAAGCCTGGTTCAACCTTGCCGGCCTGATGAGCGACGAGGGCAAGGTTGGCTCGGCGCGCAGGCATCTGCAGAAGGCGATCGCGCTGGACAAGAACTACGCCGACCCGGTGTTCAACCTTGCGCGGCTGGAATTCGATGCGGGGAACATGGCGGAAGCGCGCTGGCTGTGGGTGCGGTATCTGGAATTGGATGCGGTGTCCGAATGGGCGCGGACTGCGCAGAAGGGAATACAGTTCGTGGATTTGCATATGGCACGCACGGCGGGGTGAGGATGGTGAGCCAAGGCGACCGCGACATCCAATCTCCCCCCTTGTGGGGGAGATGTCCGGCAGGACAGAGGGGGGCGCTGTCCCGCCTGCCGCTCGACTGGTCCCTCCCGCGATCTCTAGAATTTTCGTTCGTTAAGCGGCGAAAGCCGAGTTCCTTCGCGCCCCCCTCTGCCCTGCCGGGCATCTCCCCCACTAGGGGGGAGATCGGCAGCGTCGCCGCCGCGCAGGATTTCATCTCATGACCACCTTCCTCTTCGACGGCGACGACACCGCCCCCGTCACCATCCTTCTCGCCCATGGCGCCGGCGCGTCGATGGACTCGCCTTCCATGACCGCCACCGCCAAGACGCTCGCAGCAGCCGGATTCCAGGTCGCGCGCTTCGAGTTCCACTATATGGCGGCGCGCCGCTACGGCCATCGCAAGCCGCCGCCGCGCGCCGAGACGGTGAACCCGGAATACATCAAGGCGATCGCCGACCTGCGCGCCAAGGGCGTGACCGGCAAGCTCATTATCGGCGGCAAGTCGATGGGCGGCCGCGTCGCCTCGATGGTGGCCGACGAAATGTTCGCCAAAGGTGAGATCGCCGGGCTGGTCTGCCTCGGCTACCCCTTCCATCCACCGGGCAAGCCTGAGCAGTTGCGCACGAAACATCTGATCGACCTCAAGACGCCGACGCTGATCTTCCAGGGCACGCGCGACGAATTCGGCACCAGGGACGAGGTCGCGATCTACGGTCTTTCCCCAGCCATCGACGTAATCTGGCTGGAAGACGGCGACCATGATCTGAAGCCGCGCAAGGCGATCTCAGGCTTTTCGACGGGCGACCATCTGAAGACGGTGGCGGAGACTATAAAAGCCAAGCTGGCGCAGCCATCGGCTTCGTCATTCTAGGGCGGAGCAAGGAGCGAAGCGACGCGCGCAGACCCTAGAATCCATTCCGTGACGTTGAGGGGGCGCCGCGGAGCAGAATTCTGCTCCGCCGCATTCCTCGGCATGCGTCGCGGCATGGATCCTCGGGTCAAGCCCGAGGATGACGAAGCGCGAGGCGGCGGCATCCTCAGATGAAACTCGCCACCTTTAACATCAACAACATCAACAGCCGGCTGGAAAACCTGCTCGCCTGGCTCGCCAAGGCAAAACCCGATGTCGTCTGCCTGCAGGAGCTGAAATCCCGCGACACCCAATTCCCGCTGACCCGGCTCGCCAAGGCCGGCTATGGCGCGGTATGGAAGGGCGAGCCGACCTGGAACGGCGTCGCCATCCTGGCAAAGGGCGCCGAGCCGGTGCTGACGCGCGACGCGCTGCCAGGTGACGATGCCGACCGCCAGGCGCGCTATATCGAGGCGGCGGTCGACGGCGTTGTCATCGCCTGCCTCTATGCGCCGAACGGCAACCCGCGGCCGGGGTCGAAATTCGCCTACAAGCTCGCCTGGCACGAGCGCTTGGCCGCGCATGCGGGTGAGCTCCTCGACACCGGCCTGCCGGTGGTGCTCGCCAGCGACTTCAACATCGTGCCCGAACCGCGCGACATCTACCAAACCCGCTCCTATGACGACAACGCGTTGGTGCAGCCTGAAAGCCGCGCCGCCTTTGCCGCGCTGATCGACCAGGGCTGGACGGACGCGCTGCGCAAGGTTTTTCCCAAGGAGGAGCGGCTCTATACTTTCTGGGACTACCGCCGGAACCGCTGGCCGCGCGACGCCGGATTGCGGCTCGACCACATATTGCTGTCGAAGAAGCTCGCTCGAAAGCTGAAAGCGGCCGGCATCGACCGCGAGGTGCGGGGAGGGGAAAACCCCAGCGACCATGCGCCGGTCTGGGTGGAGTTGGGGTGAGAAAACAGAAATCCCCGCCGTGGCGGGGACTATCGAGGATCAGTTTCTGGATGCAAGGTCATGGCGGCGGCGTGGTAGGCGGCGAGCCCGCCACACCCGCCACAACTGCCGAAAGCTTGCCTTTGCAAACGAAAACCGACTTCTCGTAAGTCTTTTTCATGGGTTGCCCTCCTATACTACGACAGATGATCTCATGTGAGCGGCTTCTGTCAAGTAAGCGGCTAGCGCAGGACGATCTATAGCTGGGGATAGTGTTGTACCGATGGAACAGCGGCACGATAGTATGATGGTCGTGGCTGCTGGAACTGGATGAGAAGCATATCGCCTGGCGAAGCTTATGTGATGTCTTGCACTTAGCCTTGGCCGCAAGCTCGACTAGGATGCCGGGGCCGGCCTGCCGCCGCCATGTTGCAAGGACGCGAGCGGCAAGGGGCAGGGGGAGACTGATGAAGAGATCGACCGACAGGCTGCCGGCGCTGGCGATGCTGATCGTCGGCATCGCCTGTTTCGCCAAGCTCTATCCGGCGCTGGGTGGCACGCCGCTCACGACGGCGCGCCTGGAAGTCTTCGGCGTGGCCGGTGTGCTATCGGTCCTTGCCGGGCTGCTTTTCCTCGCGGGCCTGCTGCCAGCCGTCGCCAGGCATGACCCGGCCGCCCCTTTGTTCGGCCGCGACGCCGAGATCGCGCCGGCCGGCCGTCCACGATTGCGCCGCGTAGCGCTCGCTTTGCCGCTGTTGGCCCTGATCGTCATCCTCGCCGACCAGTTCGGTCCGTGGCGGGCTCAGGAGCCGGGCGGCGAGCCGGCGAAAGAAGTCGCCCCCGAGCCGGCGCAGCCGGCGCCCCGGTCACCCGAGCCGGAGGTGAGCGCAAAGCCAGCCACGCCGGAGGCAAGCGTCGAGCCAGCCGCGCCCGCACCCACGCGGCAAGAGGCCGCGAAACCCGCGCCGCCCGCAGAGCCGGTTGCGGCTCCCGTTCAGCCTGCGCTGACGGGCGCCTCGCCGGCAGAGTCCGCGCCGCCGCAGCCTGCCCAACCGGCACAGCCCGTCCAGCCGACCGAGCAGACGGCGCTCGCGCCCGCAACGCCGCCACAGACGGTGGCGCCGCCTCCGCCAGCGCTTCCGGCCCAGCCAACGGCGCCCGAAGGCCACCGCAACGCCGTGGTCTGGCTGGCGGTGTCGGCCGACGGCCACGAGATCATGAGCGCAAGCACCGACCGCATGATCAAGCTCTGGGATATCGACGGCAAGCGGCTGATCCGCGATCTGGGCGAGCAGAAGGACATGGCGCGCAGCGCGCTTTTCATGCCCGACGGCAAGACCGCGCTCACGGCCGGCGACGACGGCGAGATCGTGCTGCGCCAGCTATCCGACGGCACGGTGCTGCACGTGTTCTCCTCAGGAACGAACGGTGGCGTCAGGCAACTGAAGATCAGCCCGGACGGCACGCGCGCCGTCAGCGGTCACGACACCGGTTCCGTTGTGGTTTGGGACCTGGGGAAGGGGACGGTCTTGCATGTGCTGCCTGGCCACGACTGGTCGGTGAGCTCCGTCGCCATTTCGCCCGACGGCACCAGGGCGCTCACGGGCAGCATCGACGGTGAGCTGAAGCTCTGGGATATCGTTGCGGGCAAGCAGCTGCGCAGCTGGCACGGCCACGACCGCGGCGCGTATGGCGCGGTCTTCCTGGCCGACGGCCACCATGCGGTGACCGGCAGCGGCGACTACACGATCAAGCTCTGGGACCTCGACACTTTCAAGGAGATCCGCCGCTTCGACGGCCATTCAGGCACCGTCTATGCGCTGGCCTTGTCGGCCGACGGCAAGCGTCTCGGCTACGTTTCGCTCGACGGCACCGCGAGGATCTGGAACATGGACACGGGTGCCGAGATCGCCGAATTCGACCCCGGCACTGGCCCGATGTACTCGGTCGCCTTCGCCGCCGACGGCACGCTGTTGACCGGCGGCATCGACCGCACCATCCGCGACTGGCCGGCGGCGGGAGGGGATGGCACGGTGCTGTTTGCCGGGGCGCCGGAATAGCGCGGGCGATTGGCGAAGGCCCGCGTGACAGCCGATCTCCCCATCGAGGGCCATCGAGGGGGAGATCGGCTGTCATTGACGCCCCGCGGAGCGAACCTAGTTCTCCTCGCATGGCGTCACGCCTGCGACGCGTGCCCGCCGCGCCTTGCGCAAGGGAGTGCCTCCTTGAAACGCTTCTGGATCGGCGTTCTCATCCTCATTGTCGTCTGCCTGGCGGGCTTTGTCGCCTATGCCTGGAAGCCGGCGATCGACCCGATCGAACCGCCGCAGCGCGTCTCCTTCGACCAGGCGCTGATCGAGAAGGGGGCGGTGCTCGCTTCGGTCGGCAACTGCACGGCCTGCCATACCAAGCCCGGCGGAAAGTCCTTCGCCGGCGGGCTGGCGGTGCCGACGCCGTTCGGCACCATTTATTCCACCAACATCACGCCGGACGCCGCGACCGGTATCGGCCGCTGGTCGGAAGCTGCCTTCAGCCGGGCGATGCGGGAAGGCGTCGAGCGCGACGGCAATCATCTTTATCCGGCCTTCCCGTTCGACCATTTCACGCTGGTCTCCGACGAAGACAACAAGGCGCTCTATGCCTATCTGATGACGCGGCATGCCGTGGAGAATCGGCCTCCCGCCAATGAGCTGCCGTTCCCGCTCAACCTGCGCTTCGTGCTGGCCGGATGGAAGCTGTTGTTCTTCAATAAGGGCGCCTATCGTGAGGATGCCGCGCAGAGTGCCGAATGGAACCGCGGCGCCTACCTCGTCGAAGGGCTTGGCCATTGCGGCGCCTGCCACACGCCGCGCAATGCCCTGGGCGCCGAGCGGAAAGGCGCGCATCTGGCAGGCGGTGAAGCGGAGGGCTGGGATGCCTTTGCGCTCAACGCATCGTCCTCAGCGCCGATCCCGTGGACGCATGACAGCCTCTTTGCCTATCTGCGCCAGGGCTGGCATTCGGATCACGGCGTGGCCAACGGGCCGATGGCCGAGGTCACCGGCAATCTCGGCCGGCTTCCCGATTCCGATATCAGCGCCATCGCCACTTACCTGGCCTCGCGGATGGGCGAGCCGACGCCGGAACGTGCGGCGGCAGCCGAGGACACCCGCAAGAAGCTTTCGATTGACCAGGGCGGCACGCCGATACCGGCCAGCGCCACAGCCGGCAGTCCGACAAGCCGCGGCGGCGCGATCTACCAGGCGGCCTGCGCAACCTGCCATGACGGCAGCCGCCCGCAGCCTTTCGGCGGCATCGATTTCCATCTCTCCAGCACAATCGCCGCGGGCGATCCGCAAAATGCGATCAACGTCGTGCTCTTTGGCCTGCCGGCGGCGAGCGGCCGGGAGAGCCCGATCATGCCGGGCTTTGCCGCGATGCTGACCGACGATCAGGTGGCGGACCTGCTCGGCTATCTGCGCGAGGCCTATGCCCAGAAGCCGGCATGGGCGGACGCGAAGGCGAAGATCGCCGACACCAGGAGCGGCAAATACCGGGTCAGCGTCCGGCCTTCGGACGGCATCGAGCGCGGCCCGGACAACGTGGGAGCCAAGGACTGATGGTTAAGCTCAACGTCAACAGCGCCTCGCACGACATTGACGTCGATCCGGCGACGCCGCTGCTCTATGTGCTGCGCAACGACCTGAAGCTCAACGGCGCCAAGTTCGGCTGCGGCCTCGGCCAGTGCGGCGCCTGCACGGTGATGGTTGACGGCGAGGCGGTCTTTTCCTGCCTGACGCCGGCCATGCTCGCCGAGGGGCGCGCGATCAAGACTGTCGAGAGCCTTGGCACCATCGACGATCCCGGACCGATGCAAAAAGCTTTCATCGAACAACAGGCAGCCCAATGCGGCTATTGCATCGCCGGCATGATGATGCGGGCGCAGGCCCTGCTCGAGGCAAAGCCCGATGCCGCCGACGCCGACATCAGGCAGGCGCTGGAGCCCAATCTCTGTCGCTGCGGCACGCATATGCGCATCCTTCGGGCCGTGGCCAGCGCCAGAGACCTGATGCAGGGCAAGTCCGCCGGCAACATGGCGCCGGCCGCCGCCACGGGGAGGGGATGATGAACGCATCGAACCCGCTTCCCGATGTCACCCGCCGCGGTTTCCTGGCGGGAGCCGGCGCGCTGGTCGTGTCCTTCGCGATCCCCGCCGAGGCGCAGGAGGGCGAGTTGCCGACCGCGCCAGGCGCCCAGGCGGCTAAGCCGAAACTACCCGGCAGCCTGGCCGATACGCCCTCGCTCGATGCCTGGATCCGCATCGACGCCGACGGTTCGATCACTGTCTTCACCGGCAAGGCCGAGCTTGGCCAGGGCACCAAGACGTCGCTGCGCCAGATCGCGGCCGAGGAGTTGGAGGTGGAGCCGGCGGCGATCAAGCTGATCACCGCCGATACCGCGCTGACGCCGAACGAAGGCTATACCGCCGGCAGCCAGACGATCCAGAACTCAGGCACCGCCATCCGCCATGCCTCGGCGCAGGTGCGGCAGATCCTCATCGCCAAGGCCAGCGAAAAGCTCGGCGCGCCGGTCGAGGCGCTCAGGGCGCAGGCGGGCGCGATCGTCGGCCCGAGCGGCGCCAAGGCCAGCTATGGCGAACTGGTCTCGGCCGATTTCCTGCATGTCGATGCGGCGGCCGACACCAAGCTCAAGCCGCCTGCCGCCTACCACGCCATCGGCAAGCCCTTCGCGCGGGTGGACATCCCGGCCAAGATCACCGGCGGCAATGCCTATGTCCAGGACATGCGGCCGCCCGGCATGGTGCATGCCCGCGTCGTGCGGCCGCCAAGCTTCGGCGCGAAGCTCACTGACTTCGCCGATGCCGCCGTCAAGGCGATGCCTGGCATCATCGCGGTGGTGCGCGACGGCGATTTCCTAGCCGTGGTTGCCGAGCAGGAATTCCAGGCGGTGAGGGCCATGCGCGCCATGGCCAGCGTCGCCAAATGGCAGGAGCAGCCGGCGCTTCCCGACCAGAACGATATGCCGGCCTTCCTGGAGAAATCGGTTTCGGAAGTCGGCACGGTGACCTCGGTCGGCGCCGACAGCGCGCCGGGCGCGAAAACGCTCCAGGCGCAGTTCACGCGCGCCTATCAGATGCACGGTTCGATCGGCCCGTCGAGCGCGGTGGCCATGGTCGACAATGGCCTGACGACGGTGTGGACGCACACGCAGGGCGTCTACCCCGACCGCAAGGCGATTGCCCAGATGCTCGGCGTGCCGCCGGAAAAGGTGCGCTGCATCCACACCGAAGGTTCTGGCTGCTACGGCCACAACGGCGCCGACGATGCCGCCGCCGACGCCGCGCTGATCGCTCAGAAAGTGCCGGGCAAGCCGGTGCGCGTGCAGTGGATGCGCGACCAGGAGCATCTGTGGGAGCCATATGGGCCGGCAATGCTGACCAGGGCGAGCGCCACGCTCGACCAGAACGGCAACATCGTCAACTGGCACTACGACCTGTGGAGCAACAGCCATGGCACGCGGCCGGGCTCGGCCGGATCGCTGATCGCCGGCCGCTTGATGGCGCGGCATTTCCCGCCGGATCCCGCCAAGATGGAGATCACTCCCCTCGGCAACGGCGACCGCAATGCAATCCCGCTTTATGACGTGCCCAACCAGCGCGTGAACTGGCATTTCATCGCCGACATGCCGGTGCGGGTTTCCTCGCTGCGCGGCCTAGGCGCCTATTGCAACGTCTTCTCCATCGAGAGCTTCATGGACGAGCTGGCGCTGGCGGCGAACGCCGATCCGGTCGAATACCGGCTGCGTCACCTGAAGGATCCGCGCGCCAAGAAGGTGGTCGAGGTGGCGGCCGAGAAATTCGGCTGGTCGAAGGATCCCTTGCCGGAAGGCCGCGGCAGGGGCTTTGCCTTCGCCAAGTACAAGAACCACGCAGCCTATCTGGCTATCGCGCTGGAGGCCGATGTCGACAGCGACAGCGGCGCGATCAAGGTGTCGCACGTCGTCGCGGCGGTCGATTGCGGCGAGGCTGTCGCCCCGGATTCGATCGTCAACCAGACCGAAGGCGGCATATTGCAGTCGATGAGCTGGACGCTTTACGAGGCCGTGCATTTCGACCGGACGCGCATCTTGAGTCCCGACTGGTCGACCTATCCGATTCTGCGCTTCAGCGCGGTGCCCGACAGCATCGAAGTGCAGGTCGTCGACAACCCCGGCACGCCCTATCTCGGCGTCGCCGAGGCCGCCCAAGGCCCCACCGCCGGCGCCATCGCCAACGCGTTCCGGAATGCCACGGGCAAACGGATCTATGATCTGCCCTATACCCGCGAACGAGTGAAGGCAGTGCTGGGAGTGTAGGGGTGGGGCTGTAATCTCCCCCCTTGCGGGGGAGATGCCCGGCAGGGCAGAGGGGGTGCCGCCCACCAGCGCATCAGTCTGACGAACTCACCTGTACAAGTTACGTGCGTCCCGTCATCGTAGGCGCACAGACAGCCCACCAATCAGCGTGCCATCCCATCATGCCCCATCTCCACCTCGTCGAAGCCTCGATCGCCGATCTGCGCCGCGCGCTGGAAGACGGCACCGTCACCAGCGTCGAGCTGGTCGCGGCCTATCTCAGGCGCATCGCGCATTACGACCGCCACGGCATCGCGCTCAACGCGGTGCCCATCCTCAACCCGAACGTGTTCGAGGAGGCGGAAGCGTCCGACCGGCGACGCCGCGGGGGCAAGGCGCTCGGTCGGCTCGACGGCATCCCGTACACCGCCAAGAACAGCTACAAGGCGGAGGGCCTGACGGTAGCGGCCGGCTCGCCGGCCTTCGAGCAGCTCACGGCGAACGAGGACGCCTTCACCATCGCCCGCCTGCGCGCGGCGGGCGCGGTGCTGATCGGCCTCACCAACATGCCGCCGATGGCCAATGGCGGCATGCAGCGCGGCGTCTATGGCCGCGCCGAGAGCCCCTACAACAAGGATTTCCTCACCGCCGCTTTTGCCTCCGGTTCGTCGAACGGTTCCGGCACGGCGACCGCCGCCAGCTTCGCGGCTTTCGGGCTGGGCGAAGAGACTTGGTCGTCCGGGCGCGCGCCGGCTTCCAACAATGCGCTGGTCGCCTACACGCCTTCGCGCGGCGTGATCTCGGTGCGCGGCAATTGGCCCCTCGTGCCGACCATGGATGTGGTCGTGCCGCATACGCGGACCGTTGCCGACATGCTGGAGCTGCTCGATGTGATCGTCACCGACGATGAAGCGACGCGCGGGGATTTCTGGCGCGTGCAGCCCTGGGTGAAAATCCCGAAAGCCTCGGCGCTGCGGCCGGTGAGCTACACCGCGCTTGCCATGCAGGGCGCGCTCAAGGGCAAGCGTCTGGGAGTGCCGAAAATGTATATCGGCAAGGACGAAGGCGCCGACCGCCCGATCGAAACACGCGCCTCGGTGCTCGAGCTCTGGCGGCAGGCGGCGCGCGATCTAGAAGCGCTCGGCGCGGAGGTGGTCGAGGTCGATTTCCCCGTCGTCTCCAACTACGAGCGCGACCGTCCGGGCGCGCTATCGATGGTCGATCGCGGGCTGGTGCCGCCGGATTTCGCCGAACGCGAGATCTGGGATCTCTGCATCTGGTCGTGGGACGATTTCCTGCGCGCCAATTCCGATCCGGCGATCCCCGATCTCGCTTCGGTCGACGGTGCAAAGATCTTCCCGCAGCCGCCGGGCACGCTGTCCGACCGCTATGTCGACCTCGACCTTGCCGACTATGTCGAACGGGCGAAGAAGGGTGTGGCGCCGCTGGAAAACATTCCCACCATCGAGGAGGGGCTCAAGGGGCTGGAGCAAACGCGCCGCGTCGATTTCGAGGATTGGCTCGAGGCCAACGGGCTCGACGCCGTTGTGCTACCGGCGGTCGCGGATGTCGGCCCGGCCGATGCCGATGTCAACGAGGCCTCGGCCGCGCTCGCCTGGCGCAACGGCACCTGGGTCGCCAACGGCAATCTCGTCTGGCGGCATCTCGGCATCCCGACGGTGACCGTGCCGATGGGCACGATGGCCGATATCGGCGTGCCGGTCGGGCTGACCTTCGCCGGCAAGGCCTATGACGATGTGGCGTTGCTCAGCCTGGCTGGCGACTACGAGCGCGCCACCAGGCGTCGCACCATCCCGCCGCGCACGCCGGCGCTGGCCGACGATGTGTTCGACGGCAGCGGCGTGGCCGCCGGCGATGCTCCGTTCACGCTGACGCTCACCGCCGAGACGACGCGATCCAGCGATGCCGATGAGATCGCGATCGCGCTGGAGGTCGGCGCGGACGAGCCGGCCGCCGTGACAGTTCATGTCAATGGCGAGCCTGTCGTCATGCGGGCGGATGGCAACCGGCATATCGGCCGGGTGGTCGTGCCGGCCTCGACGCATCAGTGCTTCCACAGCGTCTGGCGCGGCGCCTATGGCTCGATCGTAACGGCCGTCGTGCGTTTGCCTGATGGGCGCTGTAAGGGAACCTTTATAGTCACCGGCGGGATCGGGTGACAGGCCACTGCCGATCTGGCAGAGTGACTATACGGCCCGGCTGGTCTGTACCCTGTTTACTGCTCGGGAGGGGACTTTGCACGCTTGCGGATCAGTCCGTTCGGGGGCCGGGCTTCGGTCGAAGCCGATCTGCGCTGCCTTGGCGTTGATAGGGCTTGCCCTGGCGCTCGACGGCTGCGCCAATCCCAAGGTCATCGAAAGCGCCGTGCCCGAGGCTGCCGCGCCGAAAACCGCCACACAGAAGCCTGCCAAACTGGCGGCTACCTTACCAGCCGCGCCGTCGTCGTCGTCCGTCGTCGCGTCCCGGCAGTCCTGCACGGCGCAATGGAAATCCCGCGGGCACACGAACCAGCCGGCGGCCCAGGCCTTCGCGAGAAACTGCCTTGCGGAGCAGGGCGCGGTAGCGCGGATGGTCGACCACAAAACGGTGACGCGCAAGCTCGCCTACCTGATCGATGCCGAAAAGCCGCTGAGCGGCCTCGAGCCCTCCGACATAGGGGTTTTCTGCCCGGGATACCTGCGCCAGGACCGCAGCGGCCGCGCCGTGTTCTGGCGCACGCTGCTTGCCGACCTGGTCAGCGCAGAATCGGTCAACAGCAGCTCCGCCACCTATTGGGAAGAAGACCAGAGCCAGTATTCGATCGGCCTGCTGCAATTGTCGCTCTCGGATGAGCAGAGGTATCATTGCGGCTTCAAGTCGGAGGTCGACATCACCGATCCCGATCGCAACCTTGCTTGCGGCGTCAAGATCGTGACGATGCTGGTCAGCGCCGACGGCGCCCTTGGCGGTGGCGAGGGGACCGAGATGAAGGGCATCGGGGCCTACTGGCAGAATCTGCGCCGGCCTTCGGGAGCGCGCGGCAGGCTGATCGCCGCCACCCGTGCGATCCCGCAATGCGTGGCCGATCCGAGGAATGCGTAAGCAGGGCGGTCCTACTCAGGGCCACCCACCAGATCGACTACCAGCGCCACCACCCCGAAGATCGCTCCAACCGCGCACACCGCGTTCCAGCCGCCCCAGGCCCAGGCAATGCCGGCCAGCAGCGAGCCAATCGCGCCGCCGATGAAGAAGATGCCGACGAACAGCCCGTTGATGCGGCCGCGCGCCTTCGGCTGCAAAATATTGACGGCGCGGCGGCCCAGCGTCTGGTCGCCGGTGACGCCGATATCGAGCAGCACGGCGCTGACGCCCATGAGCATGAGCGGCAGCCATGCGCCGCCAGCATTGGCCGCGCCGGCCCCCACGCCGGCCCATGCGGCGAGCCCGAGCGCCGCGATCAGCGCGAGATGGCAGAAAACCGTGACCAGGCGTGTAAAACCGCGGTCGCCGGCGCGGCCGAAGATCGGCGTCACCGCCGCGCCCCCGGCGCCGACCAGCGCGAACAGCGCAATGCCTTTCTGGCCGAGATCGAAGGGCGCGGCCGAGAGGCGCAGCGCCACCGCCGTCCAGAACACGCTGAAGGCCGCCATCACCAGGCTCGCGGTCAAGGCGCGGCGGCGCAGCACCGGCTCCTGACCCAGAAGCCCAACCAGCGAGGCGATGAGCCCAATATAGCTCGCATGTGCCAGCGGCCGCCGTCTTGGCAGCGTCAGGCCGAGCAGGATGGCAAGCAGCGCAAGTGCTGCGGCGCTGATGCCGTAGAAGGCGCGCCAGCCGAAGGTGTCGGCGACGAGGCTGGCGATCGGACGCGACAACAGGATGCCGATCATCAGCCCGCTCATCACGTCGCCGATAACGCGCCCCTCCTGTCCCGGCGGTGCCATCGAGGCGGCCACCGGCACCAGCACCTGGATGCAGGAACAGGCGGCGCCGAGCACGAACAGCACGCCGAGCAGCGAGGCGGCGGACGGCGCGAAGGAAGCGACCGCCGCCGCGAGCGCGGCCGCGCACAGCATGCGCAGCACCAGCGCGCGGTTCTCCACGAGATCGGACAGCGGCACCAGGAAGAACAGTCCCGCCGCATAACCGAGCAGCGTGGCCATCGAGACGAGCCCACTCTCCGATGCCGCGGCGCCCAGCGACGGGCCGATCAGCCCGACCAGCGTCTGCGGCGCGAACAGATTGGTGACGATGATGCCGACAGAGGCGGCGAACAGCAGCGTCTGGGATCGGGTGATGATGCTGCCGTCCGCATGCGGCGGCCGTTCGGCGAAGTCGGCCGTCGCGACCCGGGCGTTGTCTGTTCAGTTCATAAGATGACCTCGCTGTCCGCATATTCTGCGAGGACTTTATTCGGAACGATCATAATGCTACAATTGAAATGATCTGATAATGATTATGCGAGTTGCGCATGAATATCCATGACCTCGAAGCCTTCGTCGCCGTCGTCGAAACCGGCTCCATCGTCGGCGCCTCGGCCAGGCTCAACCTCACCCAGCCCGGCGTGACGCGCCGGGTGCAGAACCTCGAGGAGCGGCTGGCGACGCCCTTGCTCGACCGCCAGTCGAAGCCGCTCAAGCCCACCGCATCGGGCCGCGAGGCCTACGAGCACGGCCGCCGCGTGCTGCGCTCGCTGGAGGATCTGAAGGCGGGCGTCTCGCCGGCCGGGGTGGTGAGTGGCGAATTTCGCCTCGGCATCATGCCCTATCTCTCGACCAGCGCGCTGTCCGAGCCGCTCGACTGCTTGCGCGCGGCCTTCCCGCAATTGACGCTGAAGATCACCTCCAGCCTGTCGATGCGCCTGGTGGAGCGGGTGCTGCACAGCGAGATCGACGCGGTCGCGGTCTGCCTCGCCGATGGCGTCGCGCCGCCGCCGGAACTGGTCGGCGACGATCTCGGCGTTCAGGCGGTGCTGCTGGTGGCCTCGCCAGGCCTCGGCGTGCCGAAGCCGGCCGAGCTCGACGATCTCGCCCGCTATCCCTGGGTGCTCAACGAAACCGGCTGCGGCTTCCGCGCCTTCATCCGCCATCGCTTCGAGGCGGCGCGGCTGCCCTTCCATGTCGGTGTCGAGGCACAGGGCGCCGATCTGAGAATGTCGCTGGTGGCGCGCGGCCACGGCATCGGCGTCGTTACGCCGGGTGCATTGTCCGGCAGCCAATGGCGCGACGCGGTCGAGGTGGTCGACTGCCCCGGCTTCAGGCCCCAGGTCCGCTGCTGGCTGCTCCACCGCCCGCCGGCCGGCAGGCTGGCGCGCCCGATCGCGGTTTTTCGCGATGCCCTGGCCGAGGCGCTGAAGGGGCCAATGCCGCTGATGTCGTGAGGTGGTGGTGCTATTTTCCCCTCGGTCGGGGAGTTAGCAATTTCAACGCTTTTGCGAAGCCAAATGTTAGCAGTCGCGAGAGTGAAGGCGCAATGCCGACCTTTGGGGTTGTCACCTCCGAGTCTTCCGACCGAGGCAGGGAGGCGAGCCATGAATCCCAGAACTGCTGCTGCATCGAGACGAACACGGGCATCACATCATAGCCATCGTCAAATATATTGACCAAGTCGCTTTTCTTGGGATGTTCTCCGGCTTTCACTTTGCAGACCACCAGCCCACGACTCATCTCGGTCACGGTCCCTTCGGGGAAAATATTGGCGCTCGCGCCATAACAAAAAGGCAGTATCCCTTCCGGTTCGAGCTGCTTGCGGATTTGGCATAGTGCTTCGAAATAGTCGTCTTCTTCGGCCTCGACGACCTTGTTCCGATAGATGCAGGTGAGCCTGCACCTGGCTCCCACGTCGTGCAGCGTGAACACCGCTTGCTCCTCGCCGCCTGTGTCTCCGCCGATCAGGTATACCGTGTATTGTTCATTCATCGTCATCCCCCAATCCCTTGATCGCTTTAGTTGTATATTTTTCTGACTTCAACCATGGATTGATAGCAAGATAGCGAGCGCCGGCTTCCCCTAGTTGACCCATCCCGCGCCCACGTTATCTTCGCGCCATGCCAGACATCGCCCCCTCCGCCGTCGCGCCGCTGATCGTCATCGACCTGCAGACCAACATGTTCGACGGCCGTTTCGAGCCGCCCATTCATGACGCCGACACGATCGCCGAGCGAGCCCGCCGGTTGATCGACTGGGCGCGTCGCGCCGGCCGCAAGGTGGCGTTCATCCGCCATGACGGGCCGGAAGGCGATCCGCTGGCGCCGGGCGCTTCCGGCTGGCCTGTCTGGCCGGCGCTCGGCCAGGCCGCCGACGAACCGACTTTCGGCAAGAGCATCGGCAACGCCTTCTCCAACCCGGAGCTGGCCGAATGGGTGGCCGGGCAGGGCGCCCGGGACGTTGTGCTCATCGGCGCCCAGACCGATTTCTGCGTCGCCGCAAGCGTGAAGGGAGCCCTTGCTGAAGGGCTTGGCGTCACCGTGGTCGCCGACGCGCATTCGACGCTGGATTCACTGGAGGAAAAGGCCCCAGCCATCATTACCCGCCACAACGAAGCATTCGAGGGGCAGGGCGTGCGGATGACGACGACAGCTGAGCTGACAAGTAAGGGCTGAAGGGTCGCGTTCCTTCGCGCCCCCCTCTGTCCTGCCGGACATCTCCCCCACTTGGGGGGAGATTGGCAGCTTCGGCGCCCCGCTCATCCTGAGACGTTGACGATTGGCGAAAGCCGCGGTGAAGTCCGATCTCCCCCCTAGCGGGGGAGATGCCCGGCAGGGCAGAGGGGGGCGCTGTCCCGCAGACGTGTCAGTGAAGTCTCGATCCGAAGAACTCCAACCCAAGGAGCCCATCTTGCCCACCCTCACTCTTCCCGCCGAAGGAGGCTGCCGTTGCGGCCGAGTGCGCCTGAAGATTTCGGCAAAGCCGCTGCTCACCATGGCCTGCCACTGCACCGGCTGCCAGTCGATGTCGTCCAGCGCCTATTCGCTGAGCGCGGCGATCCCCGCGGAGGGGTTCGAGATCACAAAAGGCGAGCCGGTGGTCGGCGGTCTGCATGGCGCGTCGAAACATTATTTCTGCGGCTACTGCATGACCTGGATGTTCACGCGGCCGGAAGGGATCGACTGGTTCGTCAATCTACGCCCGACCATGCTCGACGACCATGCCTGGTTCGCACCTTTCATCGAGACCTGGACGTCTGAGAAATTGCCCTGGGCGGCGACGTCGGCCGTGCACAGCTACGAAGCGCTGCCGTCCTTCGAGGAATATGAGCCGCTGGTCGCCGAATATGCCGGCACCCAAGCCTGATCAAAGCGGGCCGGTCGAAAAAAAAGGCGACCTAGGGCAAGGTCGCCGGTGCCATTTCCGTTCATGGTCGACGCGGCCGTTGGGGGCGCATTGTTGGGGATGTGCTTGGGCGTCCGCGTCGACCACGGCGGCCTCATACCGCAGGCTTCACAATGGCACATTTGCCGCTCGCTGAAACTTCCGCGAAAACACTATATGGGCGGCTCTTTTCCTTCTCCCACAAGAGGAGAAGACGACGGCGAAACACTTTCTCCCTCGATCCGCATTGACCTCGTCCGCTCGACCGGCGACGACTGAGGTTTCCTTTTCAACGGATTGCATCGTGAACCAGACTCATTTTCTCAACGCCAGGCTTGCCGATGGCTCGCTCTGCGACCTCACCGTCGCCGGCGGCCGCTTCAGCGCCATCGCGCCTGCAGCCAATGCCGCGACGCCGCCGGCCGGCGCCATCGACCTTGCCGGCCAGTTGGTCCTGCCGGCTTTCGTCGAGGGTCATATCCATCTCGACACGTCTTTTTATGGCGACGCCTGGCGTCCGCACATTCCCTGCACCAATGGTTTTGACGTGCGCGAGCGGGTCGCCTTCCAGATGCGCAACCTCGAGCAGGCAGCACCCATGGAGGAGCGGGCGATAAACCAGCTCGAGCTCTGTGTCGGCAATGGCAGCCTCGCCATGCGCAGTCACGTCATGGTCGATGCCGCGGTCGGGCTGAAGCATGTGGAGACGATCCTTGGCGTGCGGGAGAAATACCGCGACCTGATCGACATCCAGCTCGTCGCCTTCCCGCAGAGCGGCATCCTGTCCTCGCCGGGCACGGCGGAGCTGCTCGACGAGGCGCTCAAGCTCGGCTGCGATCTGATCGGCGGGCTCGATCCGGCGAGCTTCGACCGCGACGTGAAGGGCCATCTTGATGTCGTCTTCGGCCTTGCTGAAAAGCGCGGCGCCGGCGTCGATATCCACCTGCATGACCGCGGCACGCTCGGCCTGTTCGAGATCGAGGAGATCGTCGCCCGGACCACGGCATCGGGCATGCAGGGAAAGGTCGCCATCAGCCACGCCTATGCGCTGGGCGACATTTCTGCCGACGCGCTGGCCGAGACGGCCGAGAGGATCGCCGCCGCCGGCGTCGCCATCATGACCAACGCGCCCGGAGATCATCCTTTCCCGCCGGTGGCGGCGCTGCGCAAGGCGGGCGTCACGGTCTTCGCCGGTTCCGACAACATCCGCGATTCCTGGTGGCCCTATGGCGATGGCGACATGCTCAACCGCGCCAACATGATCGGCTACCGCTCCGGCTTCTACGAGGATTGGGAGTTGGAAGCCGCCTATGACGTGGTGAGCCACGCCGGCGCAAAGGCGCTTGGGTTGGAGGGCTACGGCATCGCCGTCGGCGCCAGGGCGGATTTCGTCGCACTCAGAGCTGAGCACATTCCGGAAGCGGTTGTGGCGGTGCCGAAGGAGCGCACGGTCTATCGGGCGGGCAGGGAAGGCGAAGGCCCGGGCCAACTGAGCGGGGAGGCCAGCCTTCCGCGTGACAGTCTATGCGCCGATGCCGCACGTTTCCGTGCTGGCTGGGGACTTGCTATGAAGAAAGAATACACGAAGCCGACGCTCGCCCGCAAAGGCCGGCTCTCGGCACAGACCGCGCAACAGGCCGGGTCGGATTCGCAGGCGCCGGAGTAAAGCGCGTCCACCTCTCGGCGGGGCATGAATCAAACACATCAGGCACTAAGCCCAAGCGTCTGAGATTGCAGGTCAGGCGGCTCGCGACCAGCGCGTGAGCCGCGCGCCAGATCCCGTAAATTAATTTGCATGCATATGTTTCAGGCCGCTCCGGCTTCGTGAAGCATTTCACCGTTCGCGCGCAATCGACTGGTTACAGACGCATCGCAAAAGCGGCGCCGGGTGAAGAGGCGGCACTGGTTTTGCGCCGCTGATTTATGGGAGCTTTCCATGTTCAAAAGTCTCAACCGGATCCGCGCCGCCTTTGCGCAGGCCAGCAAGCGCCGCCGCACGACCCGCGAGCTCAACGAGCTACCGCCGGAGATCCAGAAGGACATCGGCTGGGCGGGCGGGCCCGAGCCCGATGAAATCCGCCTGCCTTTTTAAGAGCAATTCCACGAAAAATGTGAGCGGTCGGGCTCGGCGACTTCGCCGTAGCCTTCCGTCCGGAGTCAAACAACGAGCTGGAGGGGGTTGGCCGTTTCTTTGAAACGGTGGAACGCTCCAGGTGGTGATGCCCTATTGGGCGCAGTTCGGCGTCGCCGGTGCGCCGTTGAACCGGTCCTCGGTCCACGCCATCAACCCGGCCTCCAGCGGCGAGCCTTCGGCCACCAGCGAAAGATGGCCGCGGCCATCGAATTGCCGGTAGTCGATCTTCTGTCCCGCCGAGCATCGCCGGGCGACATAGGCCTGCTGGATGCGGGCGGGGACGAGATCGTCTTCGACGCCCTGCGCGATGAGGACCGGGGCATCGATCGGGGCGGTGGGCATGTTCTCATCCATTCTTGCGCCGAACGGGCCGGAGGACGGATCCCGTTTGAAGATGCCGCCCGGCAGCAGCATGGTCTCGGCGATCGAAAAAAGGGTCGCCCGGCCGCCTACGCATCGCCCCGCCATGTCGCGAGCGAGGATCATCGACACGGGGCCGAGATAGTCGCTGAGCCGGACGTCGGGGTAAGCCTTGGCGTAGGCCTCGGCGAGGTACGCGGACACGATCTTGCCGAACATTGTGCCCTGTACGGCTTCGAACAGAGCGCGCAGGTCGGTTGCCGGCGCAAACGCCGCGACTCCGGCCACGCTGATGTCGGGCGCATAACCCTCGGCGCGCATGCCGGCCCACAGCGCGCTGTTGCCGCCTTGCGAGTGTCCCCAAACTGCGACCTTGCTGTCGGCGTGCAGGCCAGGCATCTGGCGCGCGGCGCGCGCTGAGTCGAGCACGGCGCGCGCCGCGTCCTGGCCGATCATATAGGCATGGTCGCCGGAGGTGCCGAGGCCGACATAGTCGGTCGCGACGTAGACCCAGCCGTGCCTGAGCAGGGCCTTGAGCGCCGGCACGTTGTCGAATGGATGTTTCAAAACCGATGGCGCGCAACCGGGTTCCATTCCGGTCGTGCCGTGCGCCCACGCAACCACGGGTCTGCTTGCCGCACCCGAATCCGTCGAGGCCACGACGATTGCGCTGGCGACGGCCGGCGTATCGTCGGCGCGCGTGGTCGCATAAAGCACGCGCCAGGCCTGCGCCCCCGCCGGCACATCACGCGTGAAGGGCTCGCTCTCCATCAGGGTTCCCGGTGGCGGAATGGGGTCGCGGCGGTTGGCGTAGAAGGCATCGGGCGTCGCCGGCCGGGCGAGGTACCACAGTCCTGCGACCAGGACGCAGGCCGCCGCGACAAAAGCCGCGGCCAGGCGCGCAAGCGACGCCAGCAATCCCCGTTTTGTCTTCGGCTGCCTGCTGTGTGCCATTGCTGGGGACTTCGCCTCGCTGGACCGACCGTGACATGGCGCAGCCTGCTTTTTACCAGCGAAGGGAAGTGACAGCCACACGGGCGCGGCCGGTCCGCCGACATGTCCGACGGCTAAGGCCGGGCGCCGCAGGCGGCCCGGTCTTAGCCGATAGGTTTCGTCAGCCTATTTCCGCGACGACCGTCCCCGACACGGGATCGGTGACACCGAGATCGCCGCCGAGATCCTCGAGCATGTCGCGGAACGTGTCGAGAATGCCGATCATCATCGGACGCGCCGCGGCGAGACTGTCCATGCTGTTCCATTCGCCGACCATGCAGAATGTGCGCTCGCCGGTCTTGATCAGGGCGCCCTTGCGAAAGCCCTTGGCGTTCAGAGCGATCTTCTGATGCGCGTCGACGAAGTCCTTTTCCTTGCCGGGCTTGGTGCGAAAGCGGACGACGTTGTAGGCGGTCATGGCTTCCTCCTGTCAGCCGGCCGGCTTGTAGGCGCCGGCGGCTTTCTTGGCGGCCGCGATCACCGCCTTCATGTCGAGCTCTTCCAGGATGACGAGATCTCTCACCGAGCCGCTTGCCCGCACCGCGAGCGCCAGGCCCATCCCCGCGGCCTGATCCGGCACCTCGCCATGGACGATGACGTCATACTTGCCGCGCGTGAACATAAGTCCGGTCATCTTGCCGCCAACGCTTTCATAGAGCGCCTTGATCGCGGCCTCCCGGTCGGAGCCTTGCATCAATCCCCTGGCGGCGTGGGGTTCGTAATTCGCCAACACAGTGACTTTCATGAGATCCTCCTCCAGATATCATGCCTCGGGCTGCCCACTCCCGTGGGTCAGCGCGGACTTCTTCTGACATGACGTGGTATGCGGACCGCCTGGGCAATACGGCAAACGGGCGGTTCAGCCGGAGCACGGGCTACAGCTTCATATAATATGCGCTTTTTCTAATATAACGGCAATCCCGTGATATTCCGGGTCTGGCCGGCCGTCCTTCGTTACCCGAGCCACCACCAGAGTCCGCCGATCGCCAGCGCAACCGCCAGCGCCACGCCTGCCAGCACTACATAGGAGCCGATCATCATATTGCGGATGATCTTCTTGATGCTGGCACGGTCGTTGAGATTGGGGAAGGGCTCGTTGGGCAAGGCGACGCCGAGGAAATTGCAGAGCGGCGCCCAGCCGTCGCTGACCTTGAACACCAGGAGCTTTTCCGGCGGCACCGCCGCCTTCACCTCGTCGATATAGGCATTGTAGCGCGCCACCGCCTTGTCGCGGTCGTTCATCACGCCCTTCAGCGTGCGGCCCCAGACCAGCTTGCGCGACATGTCGCCGAACTTGCGGCCGAAGGGCGTCAGCCATTCCAGCACCTTGAACTGCCAGACGTTCTCGGTGAAGTAGATCGTGTCGATGGTGCTGTCATACCAGGCTTCTGCGCCGCGCGGGTGTAGCGTCAGAAGCACCTTGGCTTCCGGATAGGCGACCATCAGCTCGCGCCATACGCAGCAGCCCGGATTGTCGACGGTTGCGCGGTAATTGGCGAAGACACGGTTCCAGTCTTGCTGCGCACCGGGCGGGCTGTTCGCCACCTTTCGCCAGAAATCGAGATGGCCCTTATTGGCCTTGTTGATGATGACTTCCTGCATGTGATAGCTCGGAAAACCGAGCCGGTTCAGGGCGGCGAAAGTCGACCACGTGCCGGTGCGGCCGAAGCCGGCCCCGATGACCTCGAGTGTCATCGTCCCCTCCCATGTCCTGGGCCGGTGTTCTTCTTCTGGCCGGCCATCAGGAACGAGGTTGCATCCGCTCACGCTTTCGCGCAACGGCTTTCCATGCGTAATCGCTAAAATATTCAGATTGACCGGCTGGCCAGGTGGCGGTCCTCTCCGGTCCGCCACCCACGGTTGGAAACTATGTCAGGCGTGGCCGGCCAGCGCGTTCAGCTTGGCGCAGAACTCGGCATGCGGCTTGCTCATCGCCTTGTCCTGGCACTCCTTCATCATCGACGTTTGATGCTTCTTGGACATCTTGGCCCAAGCCTTCTTCATGTCGGCATCCGACTTCATCGTCTTCATGGTCTTGTCGGTGAAGAAGGGAGCCATCATCTTCGGCTCGTCGAGTATGCCGGCAAAAGCCGTGCCGGCGATGACCGATGCCGCCAATAGGCTCAGAAATGCGACCTTTGTTTTCATGGCCTTTATCTCCCATCGTTGCAGCCCCGTAGCAGGGGGCGCCCTTTATCAGTAGCACCGACGGGAAATGAATTAGAGGATGCTGATATTTGTGCGGTGTCACGTTTCGGTGAGCGGGGCAACCGATGGCGCCGGCCTGACCGGGACCGGGTTGGCCTGTGCGCGTTTTCGCGGCTGGGCTATTCAACTCGGCCAAAAAACCTGATAATAGGTCAGTAAAGTTGACCTAAATGCCCTGATTTGCCGCTCGGGAGGCGCGCCTTGACCCTGTTGAACCTTCTGGCCTCGCGCTCCTCGCGCATGAAGGCTTCGGAAATCCGCGAGCTGTTGAAGCTGCTCGACCAGCCGGACATCATCTCCTTCGCCGGCGGCATTCCCGACCCGTCGCTGTTTCCGGCCGAAGCGATCGGCGATGCCTACCAGGCGGTGCTCGGCGGCAGGGAGGCGGGGGCTGCGCTGCAGTACCAGGTCAGCGAAGGTTACCTGCCGCTGCGCCAATGGCTGGCCGCCTATATGGGCAAGCTCGGCGTCGCCTGCGACGAAGGCAACATCTTCATCACCTCCGGCTCGCAGCAGGCGCTCGACTATCTGGGCAAGCTGTTCCTGTCGCCTGGCGACACGGCCTTGGTCACCTGGCCGACCTATCTCGGCGCGCTGCAGGCCTTCAACGCCTATGAGCCGCGTTACGACCGGCTGAACACCGCAGGCGGCAACATGACACCGGAGGCTTACCGCGCCGCGGCGGGCGCGAACGGCGGCAAGGTGAAGTTCGCCTATCTCGTGCCGGATTTCGCCAATCCGACCGGCAACACGCTGGATACCAAGCAGCGCGAGGCGGTGCTCGACCTTGCCGGCGAGCTCGACATCGCCGTCATCGAGGACGCGGCTTATCGCGCGCTGCGCTATGACGGGGAAGGCGTGCCGCCGATCCTGGCGCTCGACTGCGCCCGCGCGGGCGGCATCGATCATGCGCGCACGCTCTATTGCGGCTCCTTCTCGAAGATCCTGTCGCCCGGTATGCGCGTCGGCTGGGTCTGCGCCCCGCGTCATGTGGTGGAAAAGCTGGTGCTGATGAAGCAGGCGTCCGACCTGCACAGCCCCTCGATCAATCAGATGGTCATGCACCGCGTCGCCGAGACCATCTTCGACGCCCAGGTGGACAAGCTGATCGGCGCCTACCGCAAGCGCCGCGATGCGCTGCTTGGCGCGCTGGAAGCCAACATGCCGGACGGTATTTCCTGGAGCCGTCCGGACGGCGGCATGTTCGTCTGGCTGACGCTGCCGGAAGGCACTGACGCCACCGAGCTCCTGGCGCGCTCGGTCAAGGAGGCGCGCGTCGCCTTCGTGCCGGGCAACGCCTTCTATGCCGACGGCACCGGCCGCAACACGCTGCGCATGTCGTTCACGCTTGCCGACGACCGCGCCGTGAACGAGGGCGTGCCGAGGCTGGCGAAATTGCTGCGGCGCTGATCGTCTTCGAGGAGGGAATCAGCAGCCTTCTATCACCTCCAATCGCGCAGGCGTGATTGGTAATGCGCAGGCGTGATTGTCCGCGCGGCCGATTCCTCGGCTAGTGTCGAGACTGATCCAACACCCCCTGGATCGACTCGACCGTGGGGTCCCACCTTCATGGTCCGAACGAAGAGCCCCGACGGCCTCCACCGGCGGGGCTTTTTCGCTGTCCAGGCAGGCAGTCGCGTCAGCTTGCCCTTTTTTCGGGCCGCTTTTCCGCTACGCTAATGTTGTCCAGGGAGGATCAAATGACCTTGCGCGCCTGCTTCACCATGCTTGCCCTAATCGCCTTAGCCACTCAGGCGCAGGCCTTCGAGATCTCCAGCCCGTCGGTTTCCGACGGCAAATGGGATGCGAAATATCTCGGCGACAAGGCCGGCTGCGGCGGACAGAGCGTCTCGATCGCGCTGGCCTGGAAGGACCCTCCCGCCGGCACAAACAGTTACGCACTCACCATGTTCGACACCGATGCCAATGGCGGCAAAGGGTTCTGGCACTGGCTCGCCTGGAACATCCCTTCAAGCGCCACAGGGCTGCGCGAAGGCGCCGGCGCGCAGAACGGCAAGCGCATGCCCAAGGGGGCGGTGATGGGCAAGGGCGGCGTCGGCCGCGCCGGCTATTTCGGTCCGTGCCCGCCTCCCGGCAGCGGCGACCATCACTATGTCTTCACCCTCTATGCGCTTGGCGAAAAGACACTGCGCGTTCCGGCCAATCCCTTGCCCGAAATGGTGTCGGTGGCGGCGAAGAGCTCCGCGCTCGGCCAGGCGACGGTGACGTATACTTATGGGAGGTAGCTAATCTCCCCCCTTGATGGGGAGATTACCCTCACTCCGCCGCTTCCAGCTTATCCTGCGTCTTTGTCTCGAAGTCGCTGGCGTCGTGGCGCTCGCGCAACTGGAAGGCCGGATCGCCGGACATGCGGTTGACCATGCGCCCGCGGCTCACCGCCGGCCGCGCATCGATCGCATCGGCCCAGCGCTGCACGTTCTTGTATTCATGCACGGACAGGAACTCAGCGGCATTGTTGTAGCTGCGGCCCTTGGCGAGCCCGCCATACCAGGGCCAAACCGCAATGTCGGCGATCGTGTAATCGGGGCCGGCGAGATATTCGCTCTCCGCCAGCCTGCGGTCGAGCACGTCCATCTGCCGCTTGGTCTCCATGGCGAAGCGGTCGATCGCATACTCGATCTTGTGCGGCGCATAGGCGTAGAAATGGCCGAAGCCGCCGCCAAGATAGGGCGCGGAACCCATCTGCCAGAACAGCCAGGAAAATGCTTCCGCGCGCGCCGCGCGCTCGGTGGGCAGGAATGCGCCGAATTTTTCCGCGAGATAGGTTAGGATCGAGCCGGACTCGAACACGCGCACCGGCTTCGGCTCGCTGCGATCCATCAGCGCCGGGATCTTCGAGTTCGGGTTGACCCCGACGAATCCGCTGCCGAACTGGTCGCCGTCGCCGATCTTGATCAGCCAGGCGTCGTATTCCGCGCCCTTGTGGCCGAGCGCCAGAAGCTCCTCCAGCATGATCGTCACTTTCTGGCCGTTGGGCGTAGCCAGCGAGTAGAGCTGCAGCGGATGCTTGCCGACCGGCAGTTCCTTCTCATGCGTCGGGCCCGCGATCGGCCGGTTGATCGAAGCGAACTCGCCGCCATTCGGCTTGTTCCAGGTCCAGACTTTCGGCGGGATATATTCGTCCATGTGCGGAGGCCTTGTTGGTTCAGGGGCTGCGACGTTGCTGATGCCGATAGACTTAGGCGCGGTTCCGCGTGCGTCAAAGAAAAAAGTTCAATCTTCGTTGAACTAGCGCTTGTGCCAGTCCGGCAAGGCGGAAATCCGCCCTTGCGCCGCGCGCCTCCGGCCATACTTATAGGCAAGGACCCGCAATGCAGGATGGATTGATGACCATCGGGAAAATTTCGCGCTCCGTCGTTGCCGTGCGCGCCATGGTGCCGGACGACGCTTTCACCGCCAATGCGCTGGGCACGCGCCGCGAAGGCAGCGGCGTGGTGATCCGCGACAATGGCCTTGTCCTCACCATCGGCTATCTCATCACCGAGGCCGAGGAAGTGTGGCTGACCGACCAGGACGGCCGTGTGGTGGCGGCACACGCGCTGGCCTATGACCAGGAAACCGGATTCGGCCTCGTCCAGGCGCTGGCGCCGCTCGGCTTGCCGGCTGTGCAGTTCGGTAACGCCAGGAAGGCCAATATCGGCGATGCGGTGACGCTCGCCGACGGTGTCGGCCAGCAGGTCGACGCCCACATCGTCACCAAGCAGGAGTTCGCCGGCTACTGGGAGTATCTGATCGACGAGGCGATCTTCACCGCGCCCGCGCATCCGTCCTGGGGTGGTGCGGCATTGTTCGACCGTGACGGCAAGCTGCTCGGTGTCGGCTCACTGCGGCTGCAGATGAGCCGCGCCGGCGAGGTGGCCGATATCAACATGGTCGTGCCGATCGATCTTCTGACGCCGATCCTCGACGATCTCATCAAGCGCGGCCAGACCGCGACAGCGCCGCGTCCGTGGCTCGGCGCCTTCTCTGCCGAGTCGAACGGCATGGTGGTGGTGATGAGCGTGGCAGAAGGCGGGCCCGCGGCCAAGGCGGGTCTGCGCCAGGGCGACATAATATCCGACGTGCGCGACGGCGAGGTCGACGGTCTGGCGGATTTCTATCGCAAGCTCTGGCAGAACCCGGCGGGCTCGGAAATTCCGCTGCGCGTCGTGCGCGACGGCCGCGAGACCTGGCTGCGCATCAAATCCGCCGACCGCAACTCCTTCCTGAAGAAGCCGCAACTGCAGTAGGCTTGAAGCGCCAATGCATCCCAGGCTGCTGAAGACCTTTCTGGCGGTCGCGCGCACCCACAACGTCACGCACGCCGCCCGAGAGGTCAATCTCGCCCAATCGAGCGTCAGCGACCAGATCCAGGCGCTGGAGACCGAGCTGGGGGCAAGCCTCTTCACCCGCTCGCGGCAAGGGCTCACCATGACGCCGGCGGGCGAGGCGCTGAAACCCTATGCCGAAGACCTGCTGGCGCTCGCCGACGATGCCCGCGCTGCCATCGATGCCACCCGGGCCGGGACGGCCGGCACTCTCTCGATTGGCGCGCTAGAGACGATCGCCTCGGCAAGGCTTGCCGGCTGGCTCGCCGGGTTCCGTGCCGCGCATGCCGGCATCGACATCAAGCTCAAGGTGGCCGGCAGCGGCGAGTTGCTGCGCCGGCTGGGCGACGGCGAGATCGACGTCGTTTTCTGTTTCGAGCGATCCAATGCCAGTGAGCCGGATCCGCGCTTTGCCAGGCGCGTTGTCGCAGTCGAGCCGCTGGCGCTGATCGCGCCGCCGGGCGACAACCGCGCGGATGTCGATCTGGCAGCGCTGGCCGAAAAGCACTTCGTCGCCACCGAGACAGGCTGCGTCTATCGCGCCATGGTCGACAAGGCGTTTGCCGAAGCGGGCCTGGACAAGCCAAGGCTGGCCGCGGAGGCCGGCAGCATCGATGCCATAGCCGGGTTGGTGGCGGCTGGCGCCGGCTTTGGCCTTGTGCCGCGGCTCGCGGTCGCCGCCGCGATCGAGCGCGGCGAGGTGGCCGAGCTTGCCTGGCCCGGCCCGGTCCGCTCGGCGGACGTGGTGATGACTTGGCGTCGACGGCGCGTCCAACCTCCGGCGCTGAAAGCGTTGCTCACCGCTACAGGGGAGGGCTTCGCGCCGGTCACACCAACCGGTGCCCTCCCTCGACATGGAGCGTCTCTCCCGTCGTGAAGCCATTGCCCATCAGGAAGTGAAGCGCGTCGGCAATGTCCTCGGGCCTTCCGACCCGCCCCGCGGGCAGGCGCTCCGCCATCGCGGCCAGGGTCTCGGCCTTTCTGTCGCCCGCGACGAACTCCCAGATCGGCGTATCGACCCAACCCGGCGAGACGGCGTTGACGCGGATCGGCGCCAGCTCGACGGCCAGTGCCCGCACCAGCCCTTCCAGCGCCGCGTTGACGGCGGCAACGACCGCGCCGCACGCCGCCGGCCGGTAGGCGGCAATGCCGGAGACGAAGGTCAGCGAGCCGGTTGGCGGCAGCCTCGGCGCGCCATGCTTGGCAAGCAGCAGCGGCCCGTAGAGCTTGCTTTCCACCACGCGCCGCGCGGCCTCCAATTCGATGTCCGGCAGCTGCCGGTAGGCGCCTTCGATCGCGGCGGCGGTGCTGACGATATGGTCGAGCCGGCCGATGCGCTCGAAAATTGCCGCCACCTCGGCCTCGCGGCCGATATCGGCCACCGCCGTTTCCAACGCCGCCGGCCGGCCGAGCTCGTCCCGCGCGGCGCTCAGCTTTGCTTCACCGCGCCCGGCGATGATGACGTCGGCGCCTTCCGCGAGGCATCGCCTGGCAAGCGCCAGACCCATGCCCGAACTGCCGCCGACGATCAGGATTCTCTGCTTGCCCATGTCCGTGCCTTTCCTTGCATGGACATTGGTTTGGCAGGCCGCCGCGCGAAGCGGAAACGGAAGAAACCGATAGCGGCATCGGAAACGCCGATGGAAAGGCCGACGGGCTTGCCGACTGATACCGCAAACTCTGGCATAACCGGTCACGAGACCTGGCCGCGCGTGAAATCCGCCGCCCGCGCTCCTTCCCGAAGGCAGCCGCAGTTGTGGCAACCTTGACTTGAGCGCCGCCCGATCCAGATGCTCAGTACGGGCTCCGAGTTCATGCTTTGCGCACACTCCTGATCGTCGACGTGTTTCAGGCTGACGCATGCCCGCCGAAAGGAGACATCTGTGAACAACAAGTCATTTATCATGCTGGCCGCGTCGCTGGTTTCCGGCCTCGTATTGTCGTTCGGCGCAACGCCGATGGCGGCGGCGCAAAGTGCGGCAACCAACATAGTGGTCGGCGCTGATACGACCTTTCCGCCATTCGAGACCGAGACGAATGGCGAGGTGACCGGCTTCGACATCGACATGATCAAGGCGATCGCCAAGGCCGAGGACATGACGGTCACCCTTAAGACACTGCCGTTCAACGGCATTATCCCGAGCCTGCAGGCAGGCTCGATCGACGCCGCGGTTGCCGGGATAACGATCAAGACCAGCCGCATGCAGAATGTCGATTTCAGCGACGCCTACTATAAATCCGGCTTGTCGGTGCTGGTGAAGAAGGACTCCGGCATCAAGGGCTTTGACGATCTCAAGGGACACGTGGTCGCAACCAAGAAAGCAACCTCGTCCGTCGACTATCTGACCAGCCACGGCTTCGCGCCTGATTATGTGAAGCAGTTCCAGAGCATCGATGCAGCGTACCAGGCGCTCGAGACCGGCGGCGCGGACGCGGTCATCTTCGACAATCCCGTCAACGTCAACTTCAAGGCCGGCCACGACAACGTCGAGACCGTGGGCCCGTTGCTGACCGGCGAATTTTACGGCATCGCCATCAGCAAGCAGAAGCCGGAGCTGGTCGAGAAGATCAATGCCGGCCTCGCCAAGATCAAGCAGAACGGCGAATACCAGAAGCTTTTCGAGAAATATTTTGGAGGCGACACCAGCGGCGTCGTCAAAGAGGTGCAAAAACCGGCCTCCGTTGCGATTTCGGGCTGAGAGCCGTTCGGTTCAACCGAACGACGGATCCCCTCGGCCTTTCCGACCAGAGGCTACGCATGGCGCGAGCCGTGCCATGTGTTCCTCCGGCGGGGCGGGCGGGAAATAGCGTTCCAAGGCACGGTGCATGGGCTCCATCTGGCAAAACCTACCCGTCATCCTCGATGGCCTCAGGCTTACCATCCAGTATTCGATCGTCGCCATCCTCCTGATGGTGGTGATCGGCCTGTTCGCGGCGCTGATGCGCCTGTCGACGGTGGCGCCGCTGCGCTGGATCGCCACCGGCTATGTAGAGATTTTCCGATCCACACCGCTCCTGGTGCAGCTCTTCTTCATCGTGCTCGGCCTGCCCGCGATCCTGCCCGTCAACCAGTGGTTCGGGCAACTGACATATCCCATCCTCGCCGCCGCCTTCACGCTCAGCCTGAACGAAGGCGCCTATGTCACGGAGATCATTCGCGCCGGCATTCTTGGTGTCGACCGGGGCCAGAAGGAAGCGGCGCAGTCGATCGCCATGAACGGCTTTCAGACGATGCGCTATATCGTGCTGCCGCAGGCGTTCAAGCGGATGATCCCGCCACTGGTCAACCAGGCGGCCCAGACGATCAAGGACACCTCGCTGCTGGCGCCGGTCGGCATCGCCGAGCTGGTCTACAAGGGCGAGATCGTGATCGCCGAGACCTTCGCGTCCTTCGCTATCTGGGGGCTGATTGCCGCCCTTTATTTCGTCCTCATCTTCTCGCTCTCGAAGTTCTCGTCCTACCTGGAGAGGAGGCTTCAAGTTGATAAACGTTAAGGACCTTCACAAGTCCTTCGGCCACAACGAGATCCTCAAGGGGATAACCACCCATGTGGAGGAAAAGGAGGTCGTCGTCGTCATCGGCCCTTCGGGAAGCGGCAAAAGCACGTTCCTGCGCTGCCTGAACGGGTTGGAGAAGGCGACCAGCGGCGAGATCGAAATCGCCGACATGGTGCTGACCGACCCGAAGACGAACATCCACCAGTTGCGCCAGCATGTCGGCATGGTGTTCCAGCAGTTCAACTTGTTCAAGCACCTGACCATCCTGGAGAACGTCACCATCGGCCCACGCAAGGTCAAGAAGATCCCGACCGAGGAGGCCAACAGGGTCGCGCGAGAATTGCTGGCCAAGGTCGGCCTCGTCGGCAAGGAAGCAAGCTATCCCGATGAGCTTTCGGGTGGCCAGCAGCAGCGCGTGGCCATCGCCCGCTCGCTGGCGATGGGACCGGCGGTCATGCTCTTCGACGAGCCGACCTCCGCGCTCGATCCCGAAATGGTGGGCGAGGTGCTTCAGGTCATGAAGACCCTCGCCGTCGAGGGCATGACGATGGTCGTCGTCACCCATGAGATGGGTTTTGCCCGCGAGGTTGGGCACCGGGTGATCTTCATGGATGATGGCCTGATCGTCGAGGAGGGGGCGCCGAAGGCGCTTTTCTCGGATCCGCAAAGGGAACGCACGAAGAGCTTCCTGGCGAAGATACTGTAGCTTCTATCACAGGATCGCCCGGAATCCTTTGTCGGCCATCCTCAATTCAGCCTGGCGCTGGCGAAAACGACGAGATTGTCGTCCGGATCGCGCATGCGCATGATGTAGAAGTCCTTCGCATCTTCGACCGGGCCTGGCTCGAGCCCGGCATCGGCCAGGCGTTTGCGCTCGGGTTCCAGCGGCAGCACGCCGATGGTCAGCGTGCTTGCGCCGGCCTTGTCCCTGTTCTCGAAGAGTTGCACTTCCGCGCTGTCGGTGAATTGCCATTCGACCAGCCCGGCCATCGGCCGCCGTGCCGGCGGCCTGCCGAACAGCTTTTCGTACCACTTCATGCTGACCTCCAGATCGGAACAGCTGACATGCGCGAAGATCGTTTCGATACCCATTGGGTAACTCCTCGGTTGTGGTTCAAGCAGGAACGCAGCGCCGGGTGGTCCGTTCCGACGGGTATATCGGCTGGTCTCTGCTGACAGAAACCGGCACCAGGCCTCGCTACAAGAACAGCAGAATCGTTCAAACTAGTGCGTCTCACCGTTTCACGGAAACGGCGAAACGCACTATCTCTTTGTTTTTACCCAATTCCGGACGGAAAACCGCTCACACTTTTCCTGGAATTGCTCTAACTGCCGCAAAAGATGAGGTAACGATGGCCCCGATCAAGGTCGATCCGGACAAGGTGCGCGAGTTCCCGGATGCGGAGAGCTTCTATGCGTGGCTCTCCGGCAACCACGCCGGCGAAAGCGAGGTCTGGATCAAGGTCCACAAGGTGGGCTCGGGGCTCGCCTCGATCACGCCGAAGGAGGCGATCGACGTCGTGCTCTGCTTCGGCTGGATCGACGCGGTGCGCAAGTCGCTCGACGACAAGAGTTTCCTGCAGCGCTACACGCCGCGCGGCAAGAAGAGCATCTGGAGCAAGATCAACATCGACAATGTCGCGCGGCTGATCGAGGAGGGCCGCATGACCAGGCACGGCCTCGAGCAGGTCGAGGCGGCCAAGGCCGACGGCCGCTGGGACCGCGCCTATGGCGGATCGAGGGAGATGACCATCCCGCCCGACCTGCAGGCCGCGATCGATGCCGAGCCAAAGGCGAAGGCGATGCTGGAAACGCTGTCCGCGCAGAACCGCTTCGCGCTCGCCTTCCGCACCCACAACATGAAGACCGAGGCAGGGCGCAAGAGGAAGATCGCCGATCTGGTGGCGATGTTGAACCGCGGCGAGACGATCCATCCGCAGAAGAAGAAACCGTAGACGCAAGCAAAAACGCCGCCCGGAAGGGAGGGCGGCGTTTTCGGAAGCGATGATCCTGAACCCTTTGATAGCGGTCCCGGATCATCCGGTCATGAAGTTCGAAACGCGTCGGGCCTTATGCGGCCTTCTTCGCAACATGCTTCTTCGCATGGTGCTTGCGCACGTGGTGATGCTTCTTGGCATGATGCTTCGAATGCTTCTTCACGTGATGATGCTTACGGGCGTGGTGACGATGATGCTTGCGGTGATGCTTCTTGTGCGGGCCATTGGCGGCGGGCTTTGCCGTTTCGGTGGCAGCGGGAGCAGCGGTGGTCGTGGCCGGAGCAGTGGTGGTCGCCGCCGGAGCGGTGGTCGTCGTGGAGGTCTGGGCGTTGGCGGTGTCGAGAGCCGGCACCGCGAAAGCGAGCGCGACGGCCAGGCCGAGAACGGAGAGGAGGGTCTTTTTCATAATCGGCATTCCTTGGGTTAGGATCGGTGTCTGTTTGTCGCGCGCCGCAATCGTTCGGCTGCTCCGGGTACCGTTATGACACCCGCTCTTTTCGCGAGTTTTTCCGCATTGTTGAATCTTGTTTCCCGATTGTTTCCGTCGGCGGACGGCCCTCAGCGCAGGGATTCGGGACCGTCATCCGCCTTCGACACGACGATCTGCCGTGTGTGATGCCGGGATTGGGTAATCTATGCGGTATTGTCATATTTAAAATGTTGTTTTTATGATATTTTCCACTGAGGTGGTGAAAATATGCCGCGAGGGTGGAAAATTATACATAAGCGATTGTTTAATAATAATTTTCCACTATCTAATTAATTGTCGAACCGGAAAGTGGAAAACGATGCTGGAAGAGCTGACGAGCGAGCAGCGCCGCCAACTCATAGACACCCAACAGGTCTATGAGGCTTGGCTCGGCGCGGATGACGAGCGCCAGAGGCGCTTCGCGGGCAGCATGCGCTGGGCCGAGCGCAACGGCACCGAATATCTGTTGCGAAAATTCAGGCAGACGGAGAATTCGCTCGGCCCCCGAAGCGGAGAAACCGAAAAATCGTTTGCTGCCTTTTCCGAGGGCAGGGAGCGCAACAAGGACGTGTTGGTCGGCCTTTCCGATCGCTTGAACAGGCTTGCCAAGGTCAACGTCGCTATGGGGCTGGGAAGAGTGCCGGCGATCGCCGCCCGGATATTGCGGCGCTGCGCTGACACGAATCTGCTCGGCAGGCAATTGCTGGTCGTCGGCACGAACGCCCTGTTTGCCTACGAGGCCCTTGCGGGTGTGCGGATTGCGAGCGGCCTCACGGCGACCGGGGACATCGACCTGCTGTTCGATTCGCGCCGCCGCATCAGTTTCGTCACGAGCGAGAAGATAACGCAGTCCGGCCTGATCGGTGTGCTGCGCAAGGTCGATCGGTCCTTCAGGCCGCTCCAGCCCAGGGCCTTCAGGGCGACGAACCGAGATGGCTACCTGGTCGACCTCATTCGACCGCAGGCAAGGAATCTCCTTAAGGACAATGCTCCGACGTCCATCACCTCGCTTGAGGATGGCCTCGATGGCGCGCCCATGGACGGGTTGCAGTGGCCCGTCAACGCGCCGAAGACGGAAGCCATCGCCATTGACGAGCGGGGCTATCCGGTCAGGATGCCGACGATCGATCCAAGGATGTTCGCGCTTCACAAGGCATGGCTTGCGCGGCGGCCCGACCGGTCTGCGGTGAAGGCGACCCGGGATCGCGAACAGGCGGAGGCGGCGGCGCTCATCGCCACCAGCTATCTGCAGCTTCCGTTCGACGGCAGTTACCTCCAGGGCTTTCCTGCATCTCTGAGGGAGGCCGCCATGCCAACACTGGCCGCGGCCAAGCCGCCGGGGTTTTCAGAAGATTCTCCTCTCGAGCCCGACTGGTAGCCGCGCCGGGTGCCGCCAGGGTGCCCCGCCCAACCTGCCCATGCGCCATGCTACGAAAATAGCATTCCAGGCTTGCGAAATGCGATGCTAGGTTCGAGCATCCAGGGCGGTGGTGTGGTCGGGCAGAGGAGGGCAATCGGGGCACGCGCCCGCATTTTCCAAGATATCGGACACAACCATTGAACCATCGCGAGGCCGCCGCGTTTCCTGTGGTTGGCCACCAGGGAGGAACCACCAGTGAAAGCATCCTATCTCGTCTCGGCCGCGCTGCTCGCGGCGTCCGCAATGCCGGCGGCGGCCGGCCAGATTTCCGACGGCAAGGTCAAGATCGGCATCCTCAACGACCAATCGGGCGTCTATGCCGATTTCGGCGGCAAGTGGTCGGTCGAGGCCGCCAAGATGGCCGTCGAGGATTTCGGCGGCAAGGTGCAGGGCGCACCGATCGAGATCGTCAGCGCCGACCATCAGAACAAGCCCGACATTGCCTCCAACATCGCGCGCCAGTGGTACGACACCGAACAGGTCGATGCGATCATGGAGCTCACCACGTCCTCCGTGGCTCTGGCCGTCCAGGGGCTTTCCAAGGAAAAGAAGAAGATCGACATCGTCACGGGTGCTGCCGCCACCGACCTCACCGGCAAGCAGTGCTCGCCCTATGGCTTCCACTGGGCCTATGACACGCATTCGCAGGCCGTCGGCACCGGCGGCGAGCTGGTCAAGCAGGGCGGCGACAGCTGGTATTTCATCACCGTCGACTACGCCTTCGGCTATTCGCTGAAGGACCAGACCGCCAAGCTGGTCGAAGCGAGCGGCGGCAAGGTGCTGGGCGAGGTGCGCTATCCGCTCGGCTCCACCGACTATTCCTCCTTCCTGCTGCAGGCGCAGTCCTCCGGCGCCAAGATCGTCGGGCTCGCCAATGCCGGCCTCGACACGTCGAACTCGATCAAACAGGCAGCCGAGTTTGGCATCGTCGCCGGCGGCCAGCGGCTGGCCGCACTTCTCTTCACGCTCGCCGAAGTGCATGGGCTGGGACTCCAGGCGGCGCAGGGCGTGGTGCTGACCGAAGGCTATTACTGGGACCGCGACGACAAGAGCCGCGAATTCGCCCAGCGCTTCTTCAAGCGCACCGGCCGCATGCCCAACATGATCCAGGCCGGCACCTATTCGGCCGTGCTCCAATATCTGAAGGCCATCGACAAGGCCGGCACCGACGAGACCGAGGCGGTGGCCAAGGAGCTGCATGAAATGCCGGTCAACGACGTCTTCACCTCGAACGGCAAGGTGCAGGCCGACGGCTCGATGGTGCACGACATGTATCTCTACCAGGTCAAGAAGCCGGCAGAGTCGAAGAAGGACTGGGACTACTACACCTATCTGGCGACCATTCCGGGCGACAAGGCCTTCATGAAGGCCGAGGACAGCGGCTGCCCGCTCGTCACCAAGTGACGCTCGAAACCGCCACCGCCGTCCGGCCGGATGGCACGGATAAGACGCCGCGGGTGGTGCTTTCCGCCCGCGGCCTCAGGCGCGACTTCGCCGGCTTCGTCGCGGTGAAAGATGTCGACCTCGACATCCATCACGCGAAGATCCATGCGCTGATCGGCCCAAACGGCGCCGGCAAGACCACCATTTTCAATCTCTTGACCAAGTTTCTGCAGCCGACCAGCGGCAGGATCGAGCTGCTCGGCACCGACATCACGCGCACGCCGCCGGCAAAAGTGGCGCGCATGGGCCTCGTCCGCTCCTTCCAGATATCGGCGATCTTTCCGCACCTTTCCGTGCTCGACAATGTACGCGTGGCGCTGCAGCGGCCAAGCGGGCTTGGCTACCAGTTCTGGCGCCCCGTCGCGGCGCTGGACCAGTTGACGCCAAGAGCGCGCGAGCTGCTCGCCATCGTCGGCCTGGACGACGCGGCGCATCGGCTCGCCGGCGATCTCTCCTATGGCAGGAAGCGCGTGCTGGAGATCGCCACCACGCTGGCGCTCGACCCGAAGGTGCTTCTGCTCGACGAGCCGATGGCCGGCATGGGGCATGAGGATGTAGGCATGATCTCCGGCATCATCCGCTCGCTGGCGAAGGACCGCGCCGTGCTGATGGTCGAGCACAACCTCACCGTCGTCGCCGATCTCTGCGACTGGATCACTGTCATGCAGCGCGGCCAGGTGCTGGCGGCCGGCGACTACGCCACGGTCAGCCAGGACGAGCGCGTGCGGGTCGCTTACATGGGGACGGAGCATGAAGGGAGCGGGCATGAGTGAGTCGCTGCTTGCCGTGCGCGATCTCCACGCCTGGTATGGCGAGGGCCATGCGCTGCATGGCGTAAACCTTGATGTGATGCGCGGCGAAACCGTGACGCTGCTCGGCCGCAACGGCGTCGGCAAGACCACGACATTGCGCGCCATCATGGGGCTGATCCGCAAGCGGACAGGGAGCGTCACCTTCAACGGCAAGGAACTGATCGGCCTGCCGCTGCACCGCGTCGCCCATCAGGGCATCGGCTTCGTGCCGGAGGAGCGCGGCATCTTCGCCACGCTGACCGTCGACGAGAACCTGATCCTGCCGCCGGTCGTGGCCAAGGGTGGCATGAGCGTGGAGGAGATCTTCGAGCTCTTCCCCAACCTCAAGGAGCGCCGCAACAGCCAGGGCACGAAACTGTCCGGCGGCGAGCAGCAGATGCTGGCCATCGCCCGCATCCTGCGCACCGGCGTCGATATGCTTTTGCTCGACGAGCCGACGGAGGGCTTGGCGCCGGTCATCGTCCAGCGCATCGGCGAATTGCTGGCGACGCTGAAGAAGCGCGGCATGACCATCCTTCTGGTCGAGCAGAATTTCCGCTTCGCCGCCCGCATCGCAGACCGCTTCTATTTGATGGATCACGGCAAGGTGGTGGAGGGCTTTCCGGTGGGAGAGCTTTCCGCGCACACCGACAAGCTGCACGAGGTGCTGGGGGTATGATCGCGCCATGACGATGATCTTCGGCATCCCCATCCAGGCGCTTCTCGGCCAGCTCCTCGTCGGCCTGATCAACGGTTCGTTTTACGCCATGCTCAGCCTCGGCCTTGCCGTCATCTTCGGCCTCTTGCGCATCATCAACTTCGCCCATGGCGCGCTCTATATGCTGGGCGCCTTCATCGGCTACCTGCTGCTGGTGCGTCTCGGCATCGGCTACTGGCCGGCGCTGGTCCTTGTGCCGTTGATCGTCGGCCTGTTCGGCATGCTGGTCGAGCGCCTTGCCTTGTCGCGGCTCTACCGTCTCGACCCGCTTTACGGCCTGCTCTTCACCTTCGGCCTCGCCTTGGTGATCGAAGGCGTGTTCCGCTATTACTACGGCGTCTCGGGCAATCCCTACGCCGTGCCGGCGCTGCTTGCCGGCGGCACCAATCTCGGCTTCATGTTCCTGCCCAACTATCGCGGCTGGGTGGTGGTGGCCTCGCTCATCGTCTGTATCGGCACCTGGCTTTTGATCGAGAAGACAAGGCTCGGCTCATACCTGCGCGCCGCCACCGAGAACCCGGAACTGGTGCAGGCCTTCGGCGTCAACGTGCCGTTGCTGCTCACGCTCACCTACGGGTTGGGCGCGGCGCTTGCGGGGCTCGCCGGCATCCTTGCCGCGCCCGTCTACCAGGTCAGCCCGCTGATGGGCTCGGACCTCATCATCGTCGTCTTTGCGGTCGTCGTGGTCGGCGGCATGGGCTCGATCCTGGGCGCCATCGTCACCGGCTACATGCTCGGCCTCGCCGAGGGCCTGACCAAGGTTTTCTATCCCGAGGCCTCGAACCTCGTGGTCTTCGTCATCATGGTGGTTGTGCTGCTCTTGCGGCCGGCCGGCCTGTTCGGGAGGGACGCCTGAGATGAGCGAGGCGACCCTTCATGAGCAGCAGCAGGCGGTCTCGGTGCGGCTGGAGCGCGTCCTTGTCGCGCTGGCGGTGCTGGCGCTGATCGCCGCGCCTTTCTTCGTCTATCCGATCTTCATCATGAAGATGCTGTGCTTCGCGCTCTTCGCCTGTGCCTTCAACCTTTTGCTCGGCTACACCGGCCTGCTGTCCTTCGGCCATGCCGCCTTCTTCGGCGGCGCCGCCTATTTCTGCGCCTACGCCGTGAAAGCCTGGGGCTGGTCGCCCGAGGCCGGCATCCTGCTCGGCACCGCAGGTGCGGCGCTGATGGGCCTCGTCATGGGCTTCCTCGCCATCCGCCGGCAGGGCATCTATTTCTCCATGATCACGCTGGCGCTGGCGCAGATGTTTTATTTCTTCTGCGTCCAGGCGCCCTTCACCGAAGGCGAGGACGGCATCCAGGGCGTTGCACGTGGAAGGCTCCTCGGAGTGATCGACTTGAGCGTCACCATGAACATGTATTTCTTCGTGCTGACCGTCTTCCTCATCGGCGTCTTTGCCATCTGGCGCATCGTCAACTCGCCCTTCGGCATGATCCTGCGTTCCATCCGCGAGAACGAGAACCGCGCCATTTCGCTGGGCTATTCCGTCGGCCGCTACAAGCTCGCCGCCTTCGTCATGTCGGCGGCCCTTGCCGGCTTTGCCGGCGCGACAAAGGCAATCGTCTTCCAGTTCGCCACGCTGACCGACGTCACCTGGCAGATGTCGGGCGAGGTGATCCTGATGACGCTGCTCGGCGGCATCGGCACCATGGTCGGCCCGGCGGTGGGAGCGGGCCTCGTCGTGGGGCTGGAGAACACGCTCGCCACCTCCGGCTTCCCGGTGACCATCGCCACCGGGCTGATCTTCATGATCTGCGTGCTGATCTTCCGGCGAGGGATTGTCGGAGAGGTTTATGCGCGGTGGCTGGGGCGAACGAGGTAAGCGCGCAAATTGTTGGCGAAGGCGCTGGCGACAGCTGATCTCCCCCCCTGTGGGGGAGATGTCCGGCAGGACAGAGGGGGGCGCTGTCCCGCCGACGTTGCCACGCTTGGATTCTTTCCTACTTGGTCGAGTCGAGCGACCCTCATTTTTAAAAGCCGTGATCCTTCGCGCCCCCCTCTGGCCTGCCGGCCATCTCCCCCACGAGGGGGGAGATTGGCAGCTTCCGCGCCGCGCCTTCGCTATCACCCCACCGGCACCTCCAGCCCCACCTTCACCCGGTCCATCGCCACGAACGTGCGAAACCTTTTGACGTTGTTGTTCTCGAAGAACAGCCGCCTGGTCAGCGCCTCGTAGTCGGCCATCGTCGCCACGGTGACGACGAGGATGAAATCGGCCTCGCCGGTGACGTAGTAGCATTGCTGCACTTCGGGGACCGCCGCGAAGCCGCGCTTGGCCGCGTCGATCAGCTCGGCGCGCTCGCTCTCCACCTCCACCTCGACAAAAATGGTGATCGGGTGGCCGACCTTGGCTGGGTCGACCAGCGCGACATTGGCGCGAATGATGCCCGTCTCCTCCATGCGCTTGATGCGCCGCTGCACCGCCGGTGCCGAAAGGTTCACCGCCTCGCCGATGGCGCGTTGCGGCGTGGCGTTGTCCTTCTGCAGGATAGCGAGGATGGCGCGGTCGAAGGCGTCGAGTTCGGGCGAAATGGACATCGTAGTGTTCCAAACGAAACAAACTTGCATTTGAAGCGCCAAAACAGAGCGCCTTTCTCACTCGTCTTGCAATAAATTTCAGTCATCAAGACGGAGATACCCATGTTCCTGCTCAACCGCCACCCGGACCATCGCCAGCCGCTGACGCCCGAGGATGCTGCGACGCTCGGGCTCGCCGGCGCCGGGGAGGCCGAGCGCTTCCTTGCCGCGCGTGACAGCCATGCCGAGACGCCGCTGCACGCCGTGCCTGCGCTGGCCGGCGAGCTCGGTATCGGCGCGCTTCACATCAAGGACGAGGGCAAGCGCCTCGGCCTCGGCAGCTTCAAGGCGCTGGGCGGTGCCTATGCCGTCATGCATCTGGTGCTGGAGGAGGCCGGCAGGCGGTTCGGCCGCGCCGTCGCGGTCGAGGACCTGCACAAGCCTGAGGTGAAGGCGATCGCCGCGCAGATGACCTTCGCCTGCGCCACCGATGGCAATCATGGACGCTCGGTGGCACAGGGTGCCGGCCTTGTCGGCGCGCGCTCGGTCATCTTTGTCCATTCGGGCGTCAGCAACGAACGCGTGGCGGCCATTGCCCGCTTCGGCGCCGAGATGGTGCGCGTCGCCGGCGATTACGACCAGTCGGTCAGGGAAGCCGCTCGCGTCGCCGCCGAGCGCGGCTGGACCGTCGTCTCCGACACGTCCTGGCCGGGCTACGAGCGCATTCCGGGGGTGGTGATGCAGGGCTACACCGTGATCGTGCGCGAAGCGCTGAAACGCTTGCCCGAGCCGCCCACCCACGTCTTCCTGCAGGCCGGCGTCGGCGGCTTCGCCGCAGCAGTGGCGGGCCATTTCGCGATCACGCTCGGTGAGGACCGGCCGATTGTGACCGTGGTCGAGCCGGCGCGGGCGGCCTGCGTCTATGAGACGGCCAAGGCCGGACGCCCGGTCACGATCGCTCACAGCAAGCCGACCGTCATGGCGATGCTCGAATGCTACGAACCCTCACTGGTCGCCTGGCGGGTGCTGTCGCGCCTCGGCGACGCTTTCATGACCGTGGACGAGGAAGATGCTATCTCGGTCATGAATCGCCTGGCGCGGCCTTCCGGCAATGACCCCGCGATCGTCTCCGGCGAGAGCGGCGGGGCAGGGCTCGCCGGCCTGATCCGCGCCGCCGCCGACAAGAAGATGCGTGCGGCGCTCGGCCTCGACGGTAACTCCCGCATTCTCATCATCAACTCCGAAGGCGCCACCGATCCGGGCCGCTACACCGAGCTGGTCGGCATGGCGCCGGACGAGGTCGCAAACGCGAGGCAGCCGGCATGAGCAATCTGACGATCAACGCCGATCGGCTTCTTCATCGCATCGAGGAGCTCGGCAGTATCGGCCGCGACGCGCAGGGGCGGCTGGTGCGCGTCGCCGCCTCCGACATGGACAAGCTCGGCCGTGATCGCTTCGTCGGCTGGCTGGAGCAAGGAGGGCTGGAAGTCGCCATCGATCGCATAGGCAACATTTTCGGCATCTGGCGGGACGACGCCAATGCCGGCCAGGCGCCAGTCATGCTCGGCTCGCATATCGATACGGTGATCGACGCCGGCATCTATGACGGCTGCTATGGCGTGCTCGCCGGCCTCGAGGCGATCGAGAGCCTGAAGGAGGCCGGCTTCGCGCTGGCGCGCCCGATCGTGGTTGCCGCCTTCACCAACGAGGAGGGGGTCCGCTTTTCGCCCGACATGATGGGCTCGCTGGTCTTTGCCGGCGGCCGGAACCTCGGCGAAGCCCTGGCCTCGATCGGCACCGACGGCACGGTGCTCGGCAAGGAGCTCGAGCGTATCGGCTATGCCGGCAGGCACGAGCCCGGCTTCTTCAAGCCGCATGCCTATGTAGAGCTGCATGTCGAACAGGGGCCGGTGCTCGAGCGCGAGGGCATCGCCGTCGGCGCGGTCGAAAACCTGCAGGGCATTTCCTGGCAGCGCATCACGATCGACGGTGAGGCCAACCATGCCGGCACCACGCCGATGTCGATGCGCCGCGATGCCGGCGTCGCCGCCGCCCGCGTGATCGGCTTCCTCGCGGACCAGGCGAGCGCTTCGTCGACGCGCACGGTCGCGACCGTCGGCACCATCGCTTTCGAGCCCAACGCGATCAACGTCATTCCGTCGCGCGCGACTTTCACCATCGATCTCCGCGATCCGAACGAAACGCACCTTCGCAAGATGGAAGCAGCGCTCGCCGCCTTCCTCGAAAAACTTGCCGCGAGCGCCGGCGTCACCATCCATGCCGAAAGCCTGGCGCGTTTCGAGCCGGTGACCTTCGATGCCGGGATCGTCTCGTTGATAGAGGATGGCGCCAGGGCCGCGGGCCTTTCGTGCCGGCGCATGACCTCGGGCGCCGGGCACGACGCCCAGATGATCGCGCGCATCGCGCCGTCGGCGATGATCTTCGTGCCGAGCCGGGGCGGCATCAGCCACAACCCAGCCGAGTTCACCGCTCCCGACGAGCTGGTCGCCGGCGCCAACATCCTGCTCGGCGTCGCTGCCAGGCTGGCGGCTGATTGATCGAGGTAGGAATGCAGATGGGCATCGCCGACACCCTGCAACCGGGGCGAAATACCCCCAAAAATAGTCAAGTTGGCTGGATCGAGTCGCTGCGAAGCGAACATTCGGCGACATCCAATCGAAACAAACTTCAATCACTTAGCCAATTAAAGCGCCCAGAATCGCGCTTGAATCGCGCCCACCAACAGAATTCAGTGCCTCGCAGGAAGACTAGCATGCTGCTTCTCAACCAACGTCCCGAACACAACCAGCCGTTGGTTGCCGCCGATGCAGAATCCCTCGGCGTGGCGGGAGGCGAGCGGGCCGAGCATTATCTCAAGGCGCGCCACAACCATGCCGAGACACCGCTGCACGCCTTGCCCGCGCTGGCCGGCGAGCTCGGCATCGAGGCGCTTCATGTCAAGGATGAAGGCCAGCGTCTTGGCCTTGGCAGCTTCAAGGCGCTGGGCGGCGCCTATGCGGTCATGCGGCTGGTGCTGGAGGAGGCCGGCAAGTGGCTCGGGCGCGATGTCGATATCAGCGAGATGAACGACGCCAGAGTGCGCCAGATCGCGTCCGGCATGATCTTCGTCTGCGCCACCGACGGCAACCATGGCCGCTCGGTGGCGCAGGGCGCCAGCCTCGTCGGCGCGCGTTCGGTGATCTACGTCCATGCCGGCGTAAGCCGCGAGCGTGTCGCGGCCATCGCCCGCTTCGGCGCCGAGATTGTCGAGGTCGAGGGCGGCTATGACCATGCGGTGCGCGAAGTCGCCCGCGTCGGCGCAGAGCGCGGCTGGAAGATCGTCTCCAACACGTCCTGGCTGGGCTATGAGCGCGTCCCCGGACTGGTCATGCAGGGCTATACGGTGATCGTGCGCGAGACGCTGCGGCGCATGGCCGAGCCGCCAACGCATGTCTTCCTGCAGGCCGGCGTTGGCGGCTTCGCGGCGGCGATCGCCGGCCATATGGCGATCATGCTCGGCTCGCGGCGGCCGAAGGCGGTGGTGGTCGAGCCGCGGCGCTCGGCTTGCGTCTATGCTTCGGTCGAGGCTGGACGTCCGGCAACGATCGCAAATCAGGAGCCGACCGTGATGGCGATGCTCGAATGCGCCGAGCCCTCCCTCGTCGCCTGGCGCGTGCTGGCGCGCGTCGGCGATGCCTTCATGACGGTGGACGAAGAGGATGCGGTCGCGGTGATGAAGCGGCTGGCGCGACCCCTGGGCAACGATCCGGCCATCGTCTCCGGCGAGAGCGGCGGGGCAGGTCTCGCCGGGCTGGTCCGCGCCGCGGGCGACAGGCATATGCGCGCGGCACTCGGCCTCGATGCCGGTTCCCGGGTGCTCGTCATCAACTCGGAGGGCGCGACCGACCATGGCCGCTTTGCCGAACTGGTCGGGATGGCGCCGGAAGAGGTGTTCCTGCAGACTGCCTGAGACAAGGGTCACAGATGGCCAAACTCGACCATGAGACACTGCACCGCGAGATGACGGCGTGGCGGCGCGACCTCCATGCCCATCCCGAGTTCGGCTTCGAGGAAAAACGCACGGCGGCGTTCGTGGCGGAAAAACTCCGTGCGTTCGGGCTGGAGGTGGCGGAGGGTGTCGGCGGCACCGGCGTCGTCGGCACGCTGACCAGGGGCAGCGGCAACCGCGCCATCGCGCTGCGCGCCGACATGGATGCGCTGCGCATCGCCGAGCAAGGCACGCAGACCTGGCGCTCGCAGACGTCCGGCACCATGCATGCCTGCGGCCATGACGGCCACACCTCGATGCTGCTCGGCGCCGCCAGACTGCTTGCCGGTGAAGGCGGCTTCGACGGCACGGTGCGCTTCATCTTCCAGCCGGCCGAGGAATGGGGCAAGGGCGCGCTGGCCATGCTGGACGACGGCCTGCTCGAGCGCTTCCCCTTTGAGGAGATCTTCGGGCTGCACAACATGCCAGGGCTGCCCATCGGCCATTTCGAGACCCGGAGCGGTCCTGTCATGTCGGCCGAGGATAATTTCGAGATCGTGCTCAAAGGCCTCGGCGGCCACGCGGCGCGCCCGCATGCCGGCCGGGAGACCCTGGTCGCCGCCTGCGCGCTGGTGGTCAACCTGCAGACCATCGTCTCGCGCCGCCTGAGCCCGACCGATATCGGCGTCGTCTCGGTGACCGAGCTCATCACCGACGGCACCCGCAACGCGCTGCCGGGGCTGGCGCGCATCCTGGGCGACTGCCGCAGCTTCCGGCCCGAGGTGAGCGCCGCGATCGAACAGGAGATGCGCCGCATCGCCGAGGGCACGGCCCAGGCCTATAACGTTGCGGCTGAAGTCACTTACACCCGCGAGTTCGTGCCGTTGATCAACGACGCGACGCTTGTCGACGAGGCGCTCGCGGCGGCCAGGACGGTGCTGGCCGACGATGCTGTTCGCATCGCGGCTGAGCCGATGACCGCTTCGGAGGATTTCGCCCGCTTCCTCGATCATGTGCCCGGATGCTTCTTCTTCATGGGCAATGGCGAAACCGCGCCGCTGCACAACCCTGCCTATGATTTCAACGACGAAGGCCTGCTGCACGGCGCGCGTTTCCATGCGGCGGTGGTGAGGCGGAGGCTGGCGCTGGGCTAGAACATCGGCGATTGGGGAAGGCGGTCGAGCGCTGATCTCCCCCCTTGTGGGGGAGATGCCCGGCAGGGCAGAGGGGGGCGCTGTCCCGCCAGCCTTTCAGGCCTTCACAGTCGAACGGTGGGCCTGCGGCCCCGATCGAAATTCGAGCAACGCCGCGATCCTTCGCGCCCCCCTCTGGCCTGCCGGCCATCTCCCCCACAAGGGGGGAGATCAGCACTTCACCCCCGGTAACCCTTTCTTCTCTGCTTTCATGCAGTATTGCCGGGACAGGACGGCAAGAACAAAGAATGGCGGACGACAATAAACGCAACGGCAAGTTCTGGGCGCTGGCGCTTGACCGCGCTCAACTCGGCCTGTGGGACTGGAATCTGTCGACCGGCGATTGCTATTATTCGCCGACCTGGTCGAAGATGCTGGGCTATGAGGCGGGCGAACTCGCCAACACGCCCGATCTCTGGCTGAAACTTACCCATCCCGACGACCGCCAGCGCGCGCAGGAAAGCGGCGACCGGCATATTGCGGGCCTCGCGGACTCCATCGAGACGGAGTTGCGCCTGCGGCACAAGGACGGCCACTGGGTCTGGGTGCTCGATCGCGGCGGCATTGTCGAGCGCGGCGCCGACGGCAAGCCGCTCAGGCTGATGGGCGTGCAGACCGACATCACCCGGCAGAAAGAAGCCGAGGCCGCGCTCGAGCAGGTCAATGTGCGCTTCCGTCTCGCGCTCGCCGCCAGCGGCACCGGAATCTGGCACTTCGATGTAGGCACCCAGAAGAGCTATTGGGATGCCCGTACGCGAGAGATATTCGGGCTGGTGAGCGATATCGACGAGGTCACCGCCGGCCTCTGGCACACCTACCTTCATCCGGACGACAAGGAGGCTACGGAGCGGGCTCACCTGCCGCCGCCGGACTCGCAGAGCGTCACGGCATCGCAGTACCGCATCATCAGGCGCGACGGCGAGATCCGCCACATCGAGTCGCTCGTGCGGTTTATCGCCGATGTCGGTTCGGCCGGCCAGATCCTCGGTACCGTGCGCGACATCACCGAGGAGAAGATGCGCGCCGAGGGGCTTGCCTTCGCCGCGCGCCACGATGCGCTGACCGGACTGCTCAATCGCTCGGCCTTCGACCGGCTGCTTGCCGAAAACATCGCCATGGCCGAGCGCCTGCCGCTTGCCGTGTTCTATGTCGACCTCGACTACTTCAAGGCGCTCAACGACTATGCCGGCCATGCCGCCGGCGACCTGGCGCTGAAGAGTGTTGCGGCGGGCATCCTCGCCAGCCTGCCCGCGTCGGCGTATGCGGCACGTCTCGGCGGCGACGAATTCGCGCTTTTGGTGCCGAACTGCAAGGACGCCTGCGCCGAGCGTCTTGCCCGCGCCGTGCTTGCCGCCGTGCGCGACGCCGATCTCGGCCCGGCTATTAGCTCGCGCAGGCTTGCCGCCAGCATCGGCATCGCCTTTGTGCGCGACCGCAACATGAGCGTGCCCGATGCGCTGGCCTGCGCCGACGATGCCTGCTACGCCGCCAAGGCCGGCGGCCGAGACCGCTTCGCCGTGTTCTCGCCGGAGACGACGTCGGGCGCCGGTGGCCTCAACGCCGCGCGGCTGGCCGCCGACCTGGTGGATGCGATGGAGGACGGCCGGCTGAAGCTGTTCGGCCAGGAAATCCACCGGCTCGGACAGCCGTGGGAAGACAGTCGCCATGTCGAAGTTCTGGCCAGGCTCGAGGCCCGCACCGGCAACATGATCCCGCCCGGCGATTTCATGCCGGTCGCCGAACGCTTCGGCCTTGCGGCGAGGCTCGACCGCTGGATCATCCGCACCGCGCTGACGCGCCATGGCGAGGCGATGCGAGCGGGGGCCATCGCGCTCGACTTCAACCTGTCGGCGCAGACGCTTTCCGATCCGCAGCTCTGGGACTTCGTCGACGATGCGATTGCCGAGAGCGGCGCTTCGCCGTCGGCCATCGGCTTCGAGATCACCGAAACCGCCGCCGTCACCAATTTCGACGCGGCGGAAGAATTCGTACGCAAGGCGAGGCTCCGCCATTGCCGCGTCAGCCTCGACGACTTCGGCGCCGGCATGAGCTCCTTCGAATATCTCAGGCGCTTTCCCATAGATGCGATCAAGATCGATGGCTCCTTCGTCGAGCACATCGCCGACAGCCGCTTCGATCGCGAGATCGTCTCAGCGATCACCGGCATCGCCCGCTCAATGGGCGCCGCGGTGGTGGCCGAGAAGATCGAGGAGAAGAACGCGCTGGAGATTCTGCAGGGCATGGGCGTCGCCTATGGCCAGGGCTATTTCCTGCACCGGCCCGAGCCGCTGGAGGCGATCGTGGCGAGGGCGACGGGCCGCGCGCTGGGGATGCGGGTTGGCTGATATGGCCAAGTTCCCATGTGGAGAAGCCGCCTAGGCAGGGGCGGAGCTGCCTTTGCCGGGACGGGCGATCGTGCATAGGGCTCCGCCCGGGATTTTGCCAAACAAAGCGATAGGCCTGTTCACCATTTCGTTAAATGATGAACGGTTGCTCTGTCGAATTCTTAGGACAACTGGGTTACTGCCTGCGAACTGTTCCGCTCCGGACATGATGTCTTGGGCCGACCGCCCGGCGTCCGAACCATGATGGACGGGCGCCTGCGAGACCGGCAATGTCTTCACCGCTCAACAGCACCACGCTTGTGATCCTGCAGCAGCAACGCCTGCCGTCGACTCCCAGGGCGGCGGCAAGCATCGGCATCGCCTCCAGGGCCGCGACTTCACCGCTGATACAGGTCGAGCCCGCAGTATCGCCATCCATGTTCAGCGTCGAGAACCTCAACATCACAGCCATCAAGGTCCGGCTGATGGAGCGCGCTGGGAAGGAGTTTGGCGTCGATCAGGCCGGCTATGAGTCCGTGTCTTCCTATGGGTCGGCGATCAAGAACGCCGTCGAAGCGTTGAAGGGGCAATCTCCGTCCGCGGTCGTCGAGGTCGAGAGACAACTTGGGCTGGATCAACTTGGCGTTTCTCTCGATACGCTTCTCAATGCCATAGCCGATCCGCAAGGCAGCAACAGCGAAAGGCTGGATGCCGCGCTGAAGCAGCATGAGGGCGGACAGGGCGGAGGCGACGTCGCTTCGGTCCAGCCGGACGAGCTGGGACTCTACGGCGGCTGAGGCCTGCTAGCCGATCAGCCACCTCAACGCTCCCGCCGAGCCAACCCCGATCACCACCGTCGGCAGCATCGACAGCCTTGTCGCGGCGAGGATGGTGATGGCCAGCGCCGCGAGGTCGGCCGGGTTCTTCGAGACGAAGTCCGGCGCGATCACCGAGATCAGCACGCAGCCGGGCGCGGCCTCCATCACCGCCGTCGCGCGTGGGCTGAGTGCCCTGTTCCTCAGCACCACATAACCGCCGATGCGGGTCAGATATGTCACCCCGGCCATCGCCAGGATGGCGAGCACGGTCACAGGATCGATCATTTGTCACCTGCCAGAAACCAGGCGGCGAGAAGGCCGGACAGGGCGCCGGCGGCCACGTACCAGGCGCCGGGCAGGACAAGATAGGTGATCGCCGCCACCGCCAGGCTGACCAGCCAGGGCCGGGCCGCGGCAAAGCCCTTCCACATGCCGCGCAGCAGCACCAGGAAGACCGCCGGGAAGGCCATCGCGAAACCGTATTTCCCGACGTCGCCGAGCACCGGGCCGAGCGCCGCGCCGCAGGCCGTGAACACCACCCAGGCGAGGTAGAAGGGCAGCCCGGCGCCCAGATAAAAGGCCAGGCTGAAGGCCGGCCGCATGCCGCCGGCGGCACGGCGTTGCGCGTCTGCCAGGCCAACCGCCCAGCTCTCGTCGCACATCAGGAACAGCGCTGGAAAGACCTGCCGCTTCGGCAGGTGCTTGATGAAGGGCGCAAGCGCGGCACCCATCAGGAAATGCCGGCTGTTGACCAGGAAGGTGATGCCGGCGATCAGCAGGATATGCGGCGGCGAGGTCCAGAGCTGGATCGCGGCGAATTCGGAGCCGCCGGCGAAGTTGAGGCCGGTCATCAGCGGCACCTCGACGACGGAAAGGCCCTTCTGCGCGGCCTGCGCGCCAAGCACCAGCGCGTAGGGGATGATGCCGAGCAGCACCGGCGTCGAGGCGGCAAGCCCGCGCCGGAACTCGGCGCCGCGGCCGTTGCTGCTTTGCTCCCCGGCGAGGGTGATCTCGGAAACGCTCATGGCTTTGCCTTCGGAGGCCTCGCGGCCGCCATTCTCCCGGTCGGTTATGTGGGTCGGTTATCTGGGTCGATTGTTGGCTATCAGGGGCAGGACCATAGCCGAAATGCGGCGCAATCGGGTTGCGAAGATGCGATGTTTCGGTCAAAATTTGGCACCGAATAGCGATATTAGGAAGAAGATTGGAATTGTGAGCTATGAAACTGGATGAGATCGACAGGCGCATCCTGCGCGCCTTGCAGCGCGACGGCCGCATGGCCAACAACGATCTTGCCAGGGAGGTCGGCCTGTCGCCGTCGCCCTGCCTGCGGCGCGTCAAGCTCTTGGAGGAGGCGGGCGTCATCGACCGTTATGTCGCGGTGCTCAACCCGACCAAGATCGGCCGCGGCCAGACCTTCTTCACCCGCATCTGGCTGAAGCAGCAGGACGAGGACACGATCGAGCATTTCGCCGCCGAGGTGGCGAAATTCCCGGAAGTGATGGAGTGCTATCTGATGCTGGGCGATTGCGACGCCATGGTCCGGATCGTCGCCGCCGGCATCGACGACTACCGCCGCTTCCAGTCGGAGCATCTGAGCCGCATCAAGGGCGTGCAGAACGTCAAGACGGATGTGCCCAGCCAGACGATCAAGCAGACATCGGAGATGCCGCTGTAAGGGCTTCTCCCCTTCTCCCCGTGCAACGGAGGGCCGGCGCTTGCGCCGCGACGATAAACTCGCGGGTTCGGCTCTGCCCCTCATTGCCCTGCCGGGCATTTCTCCCCGTATAGTGACGGCGAGAAAGGACGGCCGCCGCCGATTTCGCCAATCGCGGATGTCTGGCTCTCATTGCGCTTGCGCAACGCAGCCGCCTTCTTGGCCGACGCCGAACGCGCGGCCGCGGATCGCCCGCCCGATGCCTTGTCGCCCACCGTCAGCCCTCCGCCTTCATGGTTCTTGCAATCTTCAAGAGCTTTCCGCGGTCATGCCCATGCTCGCGGATCAGCTCGCGCGCCTGCTTTGGCGACAGATCGGTGTTCTCCGCCAGGAACCAAACGTCAGGATCGTCGCCTCCCTCGGTCGGCAGGTTGCCCCTGCGCGGCGCATGGGCCGCGCCCGGACGATGGGGGATATTGTCCTTTGCCTGGGTCATCGCGGACCTCCTTCGATTTCCTTGCCGTCAGCCTGCCGTTTCCGACTGCTTGCGGCGCGGTTGCTTCTTACGCCGCAGCACCTCGTCTGTGCCGACGATGTTCTTCGTGCTGCCGGTGATCGCGGTCGACACGACCGCCGGCGGGTCGCTTGCCGGAAAGCTGCCCTCGAGGCCCGACTGCAACTGCTCTTCCAGCGTGTTCTGATCCTCGGAACGGCCCTCGGTGCGCCGTTCGTCGGTCTCCTCCAGGTCATGCTTGGCGTCTGGATGCTCGCGCACGTTGCGCAGCGTCGACACGACGAGCTCGACCGCGAACTCCTTCATCGCCTCGGCGTGCGGAGCGGTAACGTCGGTCTCCTCGACCAGGCGAACAAGCGATTGTTCGAGCTTGTCCAACTCGCGCATACCCTGGCGGTGCGCCAGTTTCTGGGCCAGCGCATGGATCAGCAAAGGACCGAAGGTCGAATAGGCATGCATGCGGGTTTCGTCGACACGTTCGGGATGAAGCGTATGCAGGGACATTGGTTTGCCTCCATTGAACATCGGGCGGCTGCCTGTTTGCGGCAGCCGGTGCTAGGTGAACTGGAGGGGGCGGGAGATGTTCCATCGGGGTTGGAGCTTGCGGCAAAATGAAATGGCGTCCGTGAAGGACACGGACGCCATTTGAACTCAGCGCTGGCCGCCCTTGCGACCGGCTTCCGAGGCACGCTGTCGGTCTTCGGCGAAGTTGCCGCTGCCGCCCCTATGCTGGCCCGCGCCCCGCTGACCCATGTTGCGGTCCTCGGCCTGCTGCTGTCCGCTGCCGCGATGTTGCTCGTCGCGGTTCTTGTGGCTCTGCTGGCCGGCCTTGACGTGCTGTTCGTGGGTTCCGCCTTGATTGGGCATATCGAATTCTCCGTTGGTTCGGATTTTTCTTCGGGGTGAATTCAAGGACGCGCTCGGCATCCTTGAATAAGGGGAACAGGTGCCGGCATTCGATGTTCCGGCCGAAACATTTCGTGACCCGCCTCAGACTGAAGTCCGACTTAGCCAAGGCATTGGGCCGGCTTATGCAACCAATGTGCTCTCCGCGAATTGGTGAGCGGCCGTCGAGAAAGCCCCCTCCATCGCCGGCCGTGCTGGTGCTCGCCGATCGCCCCGCGCAATTTCGGCGGGCACCAATGTTCTTTCAGCAAAAAGGCCGCCTAACCGGCTTCGGAGTGAGACGACGTTTTGACCTGTATCTCTGCAAAGCCCGCCCGGCAGGACGCCGAAAGCCTGCCTGCCAACGATAATCAACGTGCCACCCTTGCCGATCTTTCGTTCCTCGATGTGATCAACGACGAGAACGAGATCGCCGACATAGCCAGGCGCGCGGAGCGTCTCGGCCACGCCACGCTCATTGCAATGGCGGTCGGCCTGACGGCCTTGCCGCTGCTCTACCTGATGCTGGCGTGAGCCGGGCCAGCCCTGGGCTGGCCCGCCCCCCGGAAAGTGCTGTTTCGTCCTTGTACCACTTGGCAAGCGTCCGTGCTCAGCGCCAACTCAGCCTGCCTCTAGCCAGGCGGCTTCTTGGAGCGCGACGAGAGCTCGTCCAGCATCGTTAGTGCCGCACTTGGCTGCGCGGATTTCAGCAACCCCTGCTGCGCGGCGGCCTTCTTGAAGGCGGCAAAAGCGATGGCCGGCCGGCAGGTGCCCGCGATCGCGTCGTCCACCAGCCGCGCCGCCTTGAGATAGTCTGGCGCTTCCTTGTTCTTCCAGGATCCTGCAAGCGCCTTCTTGGCCTCGGCGACCGTGGTGACCACCATCGTGCCGCCGCTGACGAAGCGGATGGTGAGCGGCAGGAAACGGCTCATCGGCTTGTCACCATCCAAACCATTCGCGCGTCCGCCAGGCAAGGCCGACAAAGGGCGCGGCCGTGATCATAGCGGCGACGAGGACGAGGAGCGGATTCATAGGCAAGGATTTCATGGTGCACCACAAGATTAGGAATGGCCGTAAACGATGACTTGGCCAGTCGGTTGCATTCGCCCGGCGGTTTGGAGACTACATGTTGCTCGCGGGCCGGATCGGTGGCGCTGGCCGATGCGGCGACCGCGGGCGGGGCGTGGGCGGCACATCCGCGAGCGAGGCGCGGATCACCCTGACGGGGACCGGTGGTGCGGCAGCACGTCGGCGCAGCAATGCGGCCGAGAGATTGCCGATAAAAGTTCGAACGTCCATAGGACTCCTCCTCGAGAGTCCCCCCAATAACGCAGCGTTAGCACCACGGCCGGGCGTCCGCATTTAACTTTGACGCAGGCCGAAGGCGTCTCGGCAAGGCGCGACGAACCCGGCCAACCTTTTCTGACGACATGCGTTGTCCCCTGAAAGGAGATCACCATGCCGACCAGCTGCCGAACGAAATCCGACGCAGCGAGGAGGATCCCATGAAGAAAGCGCTTCTCATCGCAGCCTTCGCTCTGATTCCGGCCCTGCCGGCGGCTGCGCAGACCGACCAGCAGCAGGACGAGCAACCGAAGGATCAGCAGACGCAGAACTGCCAGGCCAAGCCCGACGCCAACGACCAGCAGCAGAAACAGAAGCAAGAGGCCGATACGGATGAACTGTCGAAACAGCTCGGCAATTGCGGCGGTGTCCTCAAGCCGCCGCCGACCGGCGACAAGAACGCGACGACGCCGCCGCCGACCGGCAGCGACATGCCGGTGATCAAGCCGGGTCAGGTGCCGCCGCAGACGGGCCAATGAGACCCCGTAATCGTCAACCGAGTGTCAGTGCTTGCCCTTCCCGCTCTCAGCCGGCTTGACGGCCGGCAAGCCGTGGGCTTCGCGGATCATCTGCAATGCCTCGTCGCGGGTGAGGCCGCATTTGCGGGCGAAGTAAGCCGCCTCATCGATCTCGGCGCGCGAGGCCGCCGCGATCCCCGAACCAGCCTGTCTGTCCTTCTTCTTGGCCATCGATTCACCCCCATGAATCACTTAGTCAGCTAATTATATGTCTATGAGTTCCCAGTGCAAAATTCGCCGGCAATTTTTTTAGGGGGCCTGCCGTCAACCTGCGCTTATCGGGGAACCATTGCGCCGGCCCCGGATTGTGATTTGCGGGCCGCGTCAGCCGGACCTGGTGGCAAAGAGAACAGGGCTGGTTTCTCCGGCTTCACGCCCTGGCCAACGAAAAGGCAGTCGAGCTCTTGTCCCACCCCGGCCCGCTCCGTATCGGGCTGGGCACCAAATGGCAGAGCAGACACAACCCACTAAAGCCGGCTCCCAAGTCACGGCTGAAACTGCGCCGGGCTGGGTCGATGAAGGCTGGATACTGCTGAAGGAAAGTATCGCCGGCTACAGCAACGACAATGCGCTGAGCCACGGGGCGGCGATCGCTTTCTACGCCACGACCTCGTTGGCGCCGATCCTGTTGATCGTCGTGGCCGTCGCTGGTTTCGTCATCGGCAACAACGCCGCTCAACTGGCTCTCTCGGCCGAGATATCGGGCGTGATGGGGCCACAGGGCGCGGACCTTCTCAAGGCAACCGTCGAGACCGCCTCGCATCGCTGGTCAGGCACTTTGGCCACCTTGATCGGGCTGGTCACGCTTTTGATCACTGCATCCGGCGTCTTCGGCGAGATGCAGCAGTCGTTGAACGAGATCTGGAAGGTCAACCCCACCAGCGTATCGTTCTCGCGCTTGGTGCGGGCGAGGGCGGCGAGCCTCGGTCTCGTCGCGGCGCTCGGCTTCCTGCTTCTGGTGTCGCTGGCGGCAAGCACGGCGATCTCGGCGCTCGGCGCATTGATCAATCGGCGCCTGCCGTTCGGTGGCGTGATCGTCAGCGGCGTCAACACGATCGTCTCATTCGTGCTGATCGCGCTGCTCTTCGCCGCGATCTACAAGGTCCTGCCGGACCGCACGCTCAAATGGCGCGATGTCGGCGTCGGCGCGCTGGTGACCGCGCTGCTCTTCACCATCGGCAAGTCGCTGATCGGCTGGTACATCGGCACCAGCGCTATCGCCACCTCCTACGGTGCCGCCGGCGCTCTGATGGTCGTGCTTGTCTGGGTCTACTACTCGGCGCAGATTTTCCTCTTCGGCGCCGAGATCACGCGCGCCTATTCGGTCCGGCGCGGCAGCCGGCGCGACCTCGCGCCGGTCGTGGCAGACACACGCGACCGGGCTGCGCCGCGCCATGCCGGGGAAGCCGTATCCGAAGCAACGGTGCTGGCCAACGCTAGGGGTGTCGGCACGGCGGCGCCTCGTCCAACGGCATCCGGCGGCGAGATCATCGTATGGATTGTCCTCAGCAGCCTGATCACTTTGCTTATGACGCGGGTCATGCGCCGCGGAGACTGATACCGGACGCCTTACCGCCGCTCTTCCTGCCGTTTCTCGATTTCGTAGGAGAGCCAACGGCAGAACATGCCGATGATCGAGGTTGCGGCTCCCCCAAGCAGACAGGCCATCAGCAACGGACTTTTCGATGCGCTGTCCCAACTGACCACTGCCAGCAAGGTCACGCTCACCGTCGAGATCAGATAGCCTGTCCCCTTGAGCAGATGAAGCGATGATCTGGTCATGTTGGCTCGCCTTCGGATGGAACAGACAACCGGCATTGAGGTTCCATTTGCCAATGTCCGTCCACGACAGCAGCGGCCCGACACGCTGCATCGCATCTCAGCTTGGCATCAAGGCGGTGTTCGCTGCTCGCGGTCTCACTAGTTCTCGGCGCGTGCGTGGAGGCGCTTTGCAGCAAGGTACATTAATGCCGATGCAGCACGGTTCCTGTCCCAGCCGGCAACTTCAGCCTGTGCTAGCAGGCCATCGAGAGAGCCAGCCAACGCCTCTTGGCAATCGCTGTCGTAGCGGGCGGCGTTGACCTCATGGACGGGTTTTCTAATGGCTAGTTCTGCCATCGAAGGTTCCTCATCAATTTATCCAGGCAGATAGGTTTGGAATGAGGCGCCCTCGGCATTAGGCGCGGGCGCCCCGATCGTCATCGGTGATGTGACGGCTGGGCTTTTCCGATGGCGGGAGGGATAGCTCCGTCCTCGACAAGGATATCCTTCTTGCGCGCGAATGCGGCGAAAACGCCTCGCGCGGTTTCCGCTTCGACGTCACCAACCAAAGCCGCCTTGCAGGCACGGATAGCCGCTTTCTGCTCCGGGCTATTGCCGCACCAGTCGATCGCGAATTGATAGGCATCGACGACGGTGTTCAGTTGCCGGGGAAAACCCAGTCCGACCCAAACGCGAAGGGGTTTCTCGAAAGGTTTGGAAAGCATCGCGAACTCCCCGCGATACTTTCAAGCAGTGAGTCCGCCGCCGCGGCTGCCTTTGCCGGTCATCCATGGCAAGGGGATACTCACATCCTCAAGAATTTTGACCGACTTTGCGAAACCGCAAAAGGCATCTCTGGCGGCAGTCAGCGGATAGCCGCTGTCGAATGCCCGCTGGCAGGCACGAAGAGCCGTTTCATAGATGGTTCCACGCCTGTTCTTGGGCCACGCGTAGAGAAATTCCAGGGCATCTTCCAGGCACGCGATTTCCTGGATGAGGCTGTTTCCGCTCTTCACGAAAACAGGGCGGTCAAACATCCGATCGTTCATAAGGTCCTCCAATCGAACGAACAGTTGAGTTCAGGGGGGCTTGGGACCGACAGCGGCCAAACCCAACGGCGATATGGGTTTGTAGATTTTGACCGTCAAGAGCTTCCCCGGTCGCTACAAGAACGGGCGCCAGAGCTCCCCACGCATAGGCCAAAAGCCAACAGTCTGCCGGTGGCATGAGCGACGGCCGCCGCCATGCGGTTGAACGCTTTTTCCATGAGGGTGGTACTCTGGGAAATGACGGCAACGAGCCCTGGCAACTTGCCAGGGCTCGGCGGAAGCCGGACCGAGGAAGATCCGGCCGCCCGCTGATCGCCGCTAGGCAGCTTCGGCGGCGACGTTCACCGCAGATTCGGCAAGCTGGGTGAGTGCGGCGTCCGTTTCCTTCTCTTCGGTCAGCGTCTTGTCGAGCAGGCTGACGGCTCCGGTCAGGCCGAGTTCCTGCGCCCAGGTTCTGAGGGTACCGTAGCGCGAAATCTCGTAGTGCTCGACGGCTTGGGCTGCGGCCAGCAGGCCGGCGTCGAGCGAGGGCGAGCCCTTGTACTCATCCATGATCTCGGCGCCTTCCTCGGTGATGCCCATGATGGCGGCGCAGGTCTTGCCGACCGGCTTCTTGTCGATCACCTCGAAGATCTCCTCAAGACGCGCGACGTGCCCTTCCGTCTGGTCGCGATGCTTCTCGAACGCCATCTTCAGGGCGTCGTCCTGCGCCGCCTTTGCCATCTTGGGCAGTGTGGCGAGAATTTTCTTCTCGGCGAAATAAATGTCTTTCAACGTGTCGTGGAAAAGTTCATTGAGGCCTTTCTTCGAGGCCGCTTTCGTCGTCGCCATGTGCGCATCTCCTGGGTGAGCTGGATCATCACCAACACGGCCCGATCAAACTTGTTCCAGAAAGAAATTCAGGCGGCGACGCAGCTCGAAGCATCAATTGTTGTTGACCGTGGCGGAGCACCAGCGCCGCCTCGGGCCGGTTGGCCGGACCGACGCATGAGTCCGGCTTATGCAGCTGACAAGATTTTTCCCTGGTCACGAAGACCCCGGGCCTGGGCTAGCTCTGCGAGCGTCGTCGCGCGTCGCGGCCGGGTCGGAGGAAGGGCACATGAAGGTTGGCTTTATCGGCTTGGGCACCATGGGTCGCAATGCGGCGCTCAACGTGGCGCGCGCCGGCTTTGACCTTGTGGTCTACGACGTGAGGCCGGAAGCGCTGAAGCCATTGCTGGAACGCGGTGCCAGGGCGGCGAGCAGCCCAGCCGACGTGCTCGACCGGTCGGACGTGGTCGTGACCATGGTGTTTGGGCCGAAGGAAATCGACGCCGTGGTTCGCGGCGACAACGGCTTCCTGTCAACCGGCTGCCAAGGCAAATACTGGATCGATCTCACGACAAGTAGCCCCAATCTAATGCGAGCGCTCGGCACGCAATTCGGGAACAAGGGTGGCGCAGCGATCGATGCGCCGGTCACCGGTTCGGTCGATGCCGCCATTCGCGGCGACATGCCGATGTTCGTCGGCGGCGAGGATGCCGACATCGAGCATGTGCGGCCGGTGATCGAGGCCATGGGCGAGCTGCGCAAGGTCGGCAGGCACGGCAACGGCTATGTCGCCAAGCTCGTCAACAACCAGCTCTGGAAGATCCATGCCGCGGCGATCGGCGAAGCGATGGTCACCGCCAAGCTCGCGGGTCTCGAACCCGAAATCTGGTGGTCGGTGATGAAAGGCGGCGCCGCCGACAGCTTCGTCATGCAGCATGACGTGCCCTCGATCTTCGCCGGGCATTACGACCCCTCGTTCCCGCTGGCGCTCTGCCTGAAGGACCTCGGCCTGATCGAGGAATTGATGAACGAGACGGGCACCCGCAACGAACTCACCCGAGCCACACACGACAGGTTCAAGGAGGCCGAAGCCCGCTATGGCAAGGGTGCCGGCGAGATGACGGTCTGCCGGGTGATCGAGGACGATGCCGGCGTGGCGCTGCGGGTCGCCGGCGACTGGGTTGCGCCCTGGGATGTCAAGGCGCCCGCTTGACGATAGGGCGGGAGACAGGCATGCGCCGTTCACTGGTCGGCGAATTTTCGCTTGAAGGATTTCATCCCCTTCGCCAGCGAAACCTTGGCCTCGGCTGCGTTCTGCCAGCCCTTCAGCTTGATTTTCTTGCCGGTGCCCAGCACCGACGACAGGAAGAATTGCTCTATTTCCCGGCGAAGATCCTGTGGGACGTCGGCGGCGGCTACCGGCTCATCCGGCGCGTCTTCCTTGTGTGGGTAGAAAATATACCTGTCGTTACGAACCTTGGCACCTCCCGGATCACGCTGCTTCACCCTCAATGCGCCCATCAGGTCGCACTTGATGACGACGCCCGGCGCCGCGGCCGCCTGGTGAATGACCAGACCGTCCAGCGGGTCGCCGTCGTCGCCTAGCGTCGAAGGCACGAAGCCCCAATCGTAGGGATAGGTGTTGCCCACAGGAAGAGGCCGGGAATATTCAAACACGCCGGTCTTCGGCTCATAGGCGAACTTTGCCGCGGACCCTCGCGGCGTCTCGACGACTACACGAAACAGACTGCGGCAGGTCGCCGGAAGTTTCAACAAGTCGGTCATGGCCAAGCTCGATCCCAGTCATGCTTTCGCAAGGAACTTTGCAACGGTGTGAATGTTCCGGACCATGTTATTGACGCGCGAGGTTTGTGAATCAGGCGGGTTTTTTGAACGCTGAGCGGCGATATCATGATCTCTCGCCATAGCTTATTTCATTCCCTGCGGAACTTTTTGCTGAGAGGCGCGCTTCCATTGGGCAATTATTTCAACCATGGCAGGGAGCAGGCAAATGACGACCAAAATGCTTTGCATGAGCGCGATCGCGTTCTCTATCATGACCGGTGCCGCCTTGGCAGGCAACTCAACCGGCACGTCGGCACTCGACGATCCGGCGAAAATGTCGCCCTTCTTCACCGATGCCGGTATGAAGACGATGAAATCGGGCGATGAATTCAAGAAAGCCTGGATGGCAATGACCGCAGAAGACCGGGCATCAATGAAGAAGGACTGCGGTGACAAAGCGATCGCCAAGGCGCACGACAATTTCTGCAAGATGACCAAGGAACTCGGCGGGGCCAACTGACGGATCTCACGCGCAACGGAACGAACGGCGGCTGCTTGGCCGCCGTTTTATTGCGAAGAATCGGGTCAGGCCATCTGGCGCTTCATTCTGCCTGGCGCTCACAAAAACCACTGGGCAATGAGGCCAACAGACGACATTCCCATTATCAACGTCGACAACCAACCCAGGCCGCGCAGCCAGCCTTGAACCAGGAATTCTCCCATAACATCCTTGCGGGACGCCATCAGCATCATGACGATCATCACGGGTACGGCGCATACGCCGTTGATGACGGCGCTCCAGTAAAGCGCCTTGATCGGGTCGATGGGGGTGAACATGATCCCGCTACCAAGAGCGGTTGCGGCTGCAAGCGTTCCGTAAAACGCCAGCGCTTCCTTCGGCTTTCGCTGCAGTCCGACCGGCCAGTGCAGAGCTTCGCCGACAGCGAAAGCCGCTGAACCTGCCAGCACCGGCACCGCCAGGAGTCCGGTGCCGATGATCCCGGCCGAGAAGACGATGAAGGCAAATTTTCCGGCCGCTGGCTCCAGCGCCTTTGCAGCGTCGGTGGACGAAGCAATGTCCGTCACCCCCGCCTTGTGGAGTGTCGCGGCCGTAGTGAAGATGATCGCGACGCCGATCAGATTGGAGAAGGCCATTCCGACCAGTGTGTCGGCGCGTATCCGCCGGAATGCCTTGGACGCCTGCCACGGCGCCCATCGCAGGGGCTCGGCGGCTGGCTTGAGTTCCTCTTCCTCGACTTCCTGCGAGGCCTGCCAGAAGAACAGATAGGGCGAGATCGTAGTGCCGAGAATGGCGAGCAACGTGGTGGAGAAGGTGCCGCTCCATTCGATGTGCGGAATGAGCAGCCCCTTCGCCGCATCGGCCCAGGGTACATTCGCGGCGAACATGGCAACGACGTAAGCGAACAGGCTCAGCGTGGTCCATTTGAGGATTTTCACATAGCGGGTGTAGTCGAGAAAGACGATCGCGCCGACACAGATGATTGCGAAGGCGACGACATAGAGCGGCCTCGGTCCGCCGATGAGAAGGTTCAGCGCATCCGCCATGGCGCTGAGATCGGCGCCGATGTTGATGACGTTGGCAACGAAGAGCAGAACGACCACGACATAAAGCAGCGCGGCCGGATAGTGGCGGCTGAGATTGCCGGAAATACCCTTGCCCGTGGTGCGGCCGATGCGAGCCGAGATCTCCTGGATTGCCGCCATCAGCGGGAAGGTGAACAGCATCACCCAGCCGATATTGAAACCGAGCTGGGCGCCCGCCTGGCTATAGGTTCCGATGCCGGACGGATCGTCGTCAGAAGCGCCGGTGATGAAGCCAGGCCCGATCGTGCGAAGGAACCGCTGGTAAGGACCCTTCGCCAGCGTGTTGCTTTGTTCTCGCTCGATTTGGGAACCGGCTTCGCTCATCGACCCGTCAGCGAAGCGAGTGGGATGAACATTGCAAGTTGCGTGAGAGAGTCCATTTTTCGTATCACATAAGCAATGACTAACAGAGACATCAGGTAATCGGCGGACAGGAGATTGGTTCCACGATGACCGTCACCGTCGCATCGCGGGCCAAGGGCCTTCATAGCCGCGTCGCTTTAACTTCTGTGGCCGACAACCTTGAACTCGAAGACGCCGGGGCGCAGCCGAGTCGGCGGCTTGTCGGTCAGCTCGACGACCCGGATCCATTTGTTGTCGGCATCGCCGCGCAACGTCACTTGAACGCCGAGCACCTTTTGGGCAGCCTCGAAGGGCGCCATCGCCTCGACAGCGTGGCATGCAAGGACGGTTTCGCCATCCATCTCCTCGACGCGGTAAACCCTCAATCCTCGCGCTCCTCGGCACGGTCAGTCTGGCCGGAAATGCGAGGTGGCGAAATTACATTTGATAACAGCGGCGATCAGCGCGGCTCGCGCGTCATCGAGAGATAGGTCGGGTCGAACTCGGCGATCTGCTGCAGCTTCTGCCAGTCGAGGATCGTCACTGTATGGTTCGCCCAGGCGATCACGCCGCTGTTGCGCAGCGCGCTGATGACACGGTTCATATGCACCACCGAAAGGCCCAGCACGTCGGCGAGCTCGGCTTGCGAAACGGGCAAATGGAAGCTCATGCCGTTGGTGTGCTTCACCACCTGCAGCCTGACGAACAGCTCGCAGAACAGATGTGCCAGATGGGAGACTTTCGAGCGCCGCCCCATGGCGACGATCCATTCGCGGTGGATGGCGCCGTCGATCAGCGTGTCGAGCCACAAGAGCCGCGTCAGGTGCGGCGCCCGCTCGGTGATGCTGCGCAGCTTCGAATGGTCGGCCAGGATAACGCGGCAGGGCGAGAGCGCGATGACGCCATGGTCCATCGTCTTCAGCAGAAAGGCATAGAGGTCGACGAAATCGCCTGGAACCTGCAGCGAGGTGAATTGCCGGCCGCCATCGGCAAGCACCTTGTAACGCGCGGCGAGCCCGTCGAGGATGAGCGTGCTGTAGGCCGGACGCGATCCGGAAGCGACGATGTCCTGCCCGGCGGCGAAGCTGCGCTCGCCCGCCATCAAATTACCGAGCAGGGATTGCTCATCATCCGACAGGCTGTCGTGCTGGCCGAGATTCAGGAAAAGCGATTCAAGCATTCATGTCTTCCATGAGCGGGCCGAGCGGCCCGGTCACAGGGGATGTCACAAGTGATTCAAAACAGGCGCGTTTGACGAGGTATGGGGTTGTTAGACACAGTGCGCTAACATTTGATAACTCGGCGCTTTTTCTCTCGCGAAATGTCGAGGAACGCATTGCGGCTGGTGTGGCCGGATCGCCCGGCGGGCGCGCCTTTCTGGAAGCGACGCAAGGTGGCGCGCCGGGAGCGTCGCGAAGGCAAGCCGAATCCGGATACTTCGGCCTGCCGGCCTCATCGAACCTTTGTGCCGGCCGGGGGAGTTGCATGCCGGCTTCATGGCCAAGGGAATATCGCGCGGCGGCGGATTTTGTTGCCGCGGCCTATCGTCCCCAACACGACGAGGCCGGGCTGGAGACGATCGAGAAGGCGGCCGACCGGGTTCTCGAGGAAACCGGCATCCGCTTCCTGGACGATCCGCAGACCATCGATGTTCTCAAACAGGCCGGTGGCGTGGCGACCGGGGATGTCGTGCGCCTGGACGGCGCCGAGCTGCGCCGCATCATACGCCGGCATGCGCCGGCAAAGTTCCTGTTGCGCGGCAGGAGTTCCGCACGGGATACGCCGGTCGGCGGTGGCGCAACGCCCATCTTCGCGCCGATCTACGGCGCGCCAAATGTCGTGCTCGACGATGGGACGAGGGTGGCCGGCAGCCGACAGATCTATGGCGAGCTTGTTGCCGCCGCGCATGCCGCGCCGGGGCTCACCAACACCGGGCAGATGATCTGCGTCATGGAGGACGTCCCTGAAGACCGGCGGCCGCTGGAGATGCTGCTTGCGCATCTCAGCCGCTCCGACAAGCCGTTCATGGGCAATATCGCTTCGCCGGCGGCCGCCGAGGCGGTGATCGACCTGACCGCCGCCGCGGTCGGGCGGCCGGCGTCTGCCGGTGAGTGCAACCTTCTCCACCTGATCAACGCCACGCCGCCGCTCACCTATTGGCCGAACCCGCTGAAGTGCCTGCGGGCGATCGCGTTGAAGGGCGAGGCGAGCATGGTCTCGTCCTACATGATGATGGGCGCGACATCGCCCGTCACCGTGGCGGGCGCGCTTATCCAGGGCTATGCGGAGGTACTTGCCGGTCTTGCGCTGGCGCAGCTCTGGCGTCCGGGCGCGCCGGTGGTGATGGGCATCCTCGCCTATCCGTTCGATATGCGCCGGATGCTGCCTGACTTCGGCGATCCGGCCTCGCAACTCGTCCAGTTCTACGCAGCCGAACTGGGCAGGCGGCTCGGCGTGCCGGTGCGGGGCGACGGCGCGATCACCTCGGCCAAGATCGACGATGCGCAGTCCGGCGCTGAAGGGAGCAGGGTGCTCTCGGCCGCGGTGGCCTCCGGAGCGAGCTTCATCCTCCACGCCTCCGGTTGGCTGGAACAGGGCCGCACGGTGTCGTTGGCAAAATTCCGCCGTGATGCCGCTGCTCTGGTGGAACCCGGCCATGGTAAGCCCGCCGATTTGCCCACTCCGCTCGATCATGGGATCGAGATGGAGATACGCGGCCGCCTCGCGCGATCTTGAACGGCGCACGCAAAGGGCGCTGCCGTGAGGCAACGCCCTTCTAGCCTTGCATGCTGTACCAGTCGTCGACGCGCCATATCGAAGCGCGCCAAACGGCCCATCCTCGAAATTCGCCCATCTTCAAACTTCGCAAAGTGCGGCGGGAACATTCGGCGTTCGCCGATGTTCTGGATGCAGATGGCGCGCAGCCCCGCTCCCCCGCGCAAAGTGCGCCATTGGACCGGGTTCAGACCCGAGCAGCCCGCCTCGGCCGTCCCTCGCCGGGGCGGGCTTCATTGCGAGAACTGGAAGGATCATGCTTCACCGTGCAGCGAAGATCGCTGAGCAGGCCCATAGCGGGCAGAAGGACAAGACCGGACGACCCTATGTCGAACATCTGAGGCGCGTTGCCGACGCGGTCGAGACGCTGGACGAAAGGACCGTCGCCTATCTGCATGACGTCGTCGACAAAGGCGAGGGCTGGAGCCTCGAGCGGCTCGAACAGGCTGGCTTCAGTTCATCCGTTGTCGCGGCCGTCGACGCGCTCACGAAACGGATGGACGAAAGCGAGCACGGGTTCATCTGCCGCGCCGCCTCGAACGCGCTCGCCAGGTCGGTCAAGGAAGCAGATCTGAAAGATAATCTATGGCAGGCACATCAGGCCGGCTTTCTCCAGCCAGATATGAAACCGGCCTTGTGGTGCTCCATGGATTGAACGCCAGCGCCTAGGTTGCCGAGGAGCGAAATCGCTCGCCATTGCCACATGACATTCCTTCTAGTGCAACGAGTATTATTTCGGAATCCCTTGCGAATGTCCGAATTAAGCGCTATCTATCAACAATCGATCTTGTTGAACGAACGTTGTTTTTGCGCCCGAGCGCCCGACGATATTCCCTCTCAATTTCGAAGAACACGGCGTTTGGCAGGTGCTAAGCGGCGGTAATTTACGTCGATTTGAAAGGAAATCGCAATGAGCTCTGGGACTGTGAAGTTTTTCAATGCCACTAAGGGTTTCGGTTTTATCGAGCAGGGCGGCGGCCAGCCCGATGTGTTCGTTCATATATCGGCGGTGGAGCGCGCAGGGCTGCGCTCTCTGGTCGAGGGCCAGAAGGTCAGCTTCGACATCGTGAAGGATGCCCGCAACGGCAAAAGCTCCGCTGAGAATCTGCAAGCCGCCTGATCACAGCGCCTCGGGGGCCTTTGACCACGGATGTACTGGCATCGGCCGTGGAGGCGCATTGGAGAAGGTCGAGCTGTGCTCGGCCTTTTTTGATTAAGGAGAAAACTATGAAGTCGCTACCGGATACCGGCCTGTTCAAACCGGTCCCATCCCGCACGGAAGCCAAGACCGATACGACCTCTCGCATCGCTCGGCAGATTCAGGACCTGGAAGCAAAGGAGCGAGCCGCCAAAACTGAGCGATTGCGCGCCGCCAGGCTGGCGCAGGAAGCCGAAGCTCCGGCGGCGCTGCCGAAGAAAATCGCCGCGAAGCGCCAGAAGAAAGGGTGAGCGAGATCGTGTCGTCCGTCCCGAAGGGCGCGGCGCTACCGCTTCAAATGAAGCACGTCGATCGTGACATCACCGCCCAACGTGCGCACGTCCAGCATCTTTTCGAGATCGTTGCGATTGTCCGACTCCAGGGCCTCCGGCAGGTCGAGCGCCGTTAGGGCTTGGTCGTCGAACTCGATCGGTGCCCCGTAAAGCTGTGCTATCTCCATCACCAAGTTTTCAAAGTCCTCGCGGGCGATGTTCTCGGCAAGGTTCTTGAGCCTGATCTCTTCCGCCAATCGGATAATGTTGACGATGCCGTTGGTCCGCAAGGCGTGCTGAACCTTGCAATGGGCGTCATCGCGCAGCCGATTGGAAAATCTTCGTAGCATTGGATGCCTCCTTTCCCGGAGGTTATCCCTCATCCGCCACCATGCGCTCGTCGCCGGCCAATAGCAACACACAAATTTTAAAAGACATAAATAAATCAATAAGTTAGTATAAGGTATCAAATGTGGTTTCGCCACAGGGTTGGTACGGTTAGCTTCGCCCACTTTTCACGACTTGTGCATTCTTGACGTTTTGTGGTGACAAACCTACTTTCCCTCATAATGAGGCACTTACTCATTCGTGGCATTGTAGTCTCAAGGGGAGGCTGGTGTGGCGGAACTGGAGCGGCCGCAAAGGCTGCAAATCATGCTGACCGATGAGGAGTTGGCGGCGCTGGAAAATTGGCGTTTCGAAAAGCGCATGCCGAGCCGATCGGCGGCGGTAAGGGAACTCCTGCGCCGAGGGCTTTCGTCGGATGGGTTTTTGACCGCCGACGCAGGCGCGAGGTCGCAGGATTTCGGCGTGATATCGCTGGACAGGAAGGTCGGCGATGATTCCAGCGACCAGAAGCCTTAAGCAGATGCGACCCCTCCGAGATATTGTCCCAATTTCCGCTGGCCCTAATTAATGCGTATGATCAATCCGGGGGGGATTTTCCGACAGGATGCCGATGCCGACGCGCGCCTCGCGGCGATCGTCGACTCCTCTTACGACGCCATCATCGGCAAGGACCTCAACAGCGTCATTACCGATTGGAACCATGCGGCCGAGCGCATGTTCGGCTACAGCGCCGAGGAAGCCATCGGCCAGTCGATTCTGGTTTTGATCCCCGAGCATATGCACAACGAAGAGACGGAAATCATCGGCCGCATCCGCCGGGGCGAGGGCGTGGGGAGCCTGGAGACGACGCGCAAGCGCAAGGACGGTTCGCTGATCGCCGTATCGATCACCGTCTCGCCGATCAAGAACAGCGCGGGCGAGATCGTCGGCGCTTCGCAGATCGCCCGCGACATCACCCCCGCCAAGGAAAGCGAGCGCCGCATCCGGCTCTTGATGCGCGAGGTCAACCACCGCGTGAAGAACCAGTTCGCGGTGATCCTGTCGATGGTCAGGGAAACCAGCAAGCGCTCGACCGATCCCAGCGAGTTCGAGGAAATGATTCGCGCTCGCATCATGGCGCTATCGCGTTCGCACGACCTTCTGGTCACCTCGGAATGGGCCGGCGCCAGTCTGTTCGACCTTGTCCAGGAGCATTTGAAGCCCTTTGGCCATGAAGACCGCATCTCGCTTTCCGGACCGCTTCTGACGCTGCAGTCGAATGCCGTGCAGAATCTCGGCATGGCCTTCCACGAGCTCGGCACCAACTCGTCCAAATATGGCGCGTTGGCCTCGGAGGGTGGTCGTATCGAAATCACCTGGAAGGTCGAGACCGGCCCCGAGGCGCAGCGGCGCTTTCATCTTCTCTGGCATGAGATATCCGGCACGGTCGCACCCGCACGGAAGGCGCCCGAGCGCAAAGGCGTTGGTGAGCGCAAGGGTTTCGGTACGGTGGTATTGCAGCGGGTGGCACCTCAATCGCTGAGTGGTTCCTCCAGCCTGGAGCGCTCGCCCGACGGCCTCAAATGGACGCTTGACGCACCCCTCGAAGCAATTGTCGTGCCGCAGCTCGGCGCTGAAGACGGAAGCGATTTCAAGGGCTAAGGCGCCTGTGCGGCCGGCTCTCCCTTGCAGGTCTGTAAAAATGCATTACATCATGTAACGGAGCGTGTTATTGCACGCCTCAAGCGGTTGCTTTGGTCAAACTTCATCCATGGAGGTTGTCATGGCAATGATGGAAGCAAGAAAGAGTCTGGACTGGATCACTCTGGTTCTCGCGATCTGCCTGTTCATCTCACCCTGGGTCATCGGATTCACCGCGGCGATGGTGCCCGCGTGGAACGCCTGGATTGTCGGCGTTCTCCTCGGCGCGCTGGCGCTGGCGACGCTTTCGGTGTTCGCCGAGTGGGAAGAGTGGGTAAGCGTGGTCCTCGGGCTCTGGCTGATCGTGTCACCCTGGTTGCTACACTTCGCGGCTGACACGCATGTCATGGCCACGCATGTCGTCCTCGGCGTGCTCGTGGTCGCGGCATCGGCCTGGGCCGTCTGGGACTTCCGTCATCCCCACGCGCATGCGTGAGCGGTGGCCGAATGGGAGCCCGCCGCGCGAGCGGCGAGCTCCTTGGGTTTGATCTATCGGGCATGGGGTAAGGCGGCTGTTGCGGCGGCTTCACGCAATTGCTGCAACCGGAAACCTTTTCGTGCATTCTTGGGAATGGCCCCGATGCTCCACCCCGACACCCCCGCCAAATGCTGCTCCTATTGCGGCGGCCGCGATCATGATTTCGAGGAATGCCCGAAACGCAAGGCCGACGCCGAGAAGGAGCGCGAGACGGCGGAGGCGGCCGGCGTTAAGGCTCCGCTCGCCAGCGAAGATTCATCGGTAAAGTCCTGAGGTCACGATCCTTCGCGCCCCCACTGTCCCACCGGCGTTTCGATCATTCGCGCCTGACTTTTTCTGGGATGATCGAAGAACGGCATTGAACCGGTCTATAGTCCCGGCGGGGGTACGCGGGTGGCGGATATCGTCTCAATAGGAACGGGTGCGGAGTCTGCCTGGCGGCTGTCGGCGGGACGCTTGCGATTTGTCGCCTTCATGGCGATCACCAACTTCATGATCGCCGGTCCGGTCGCCGAGCAGGTCTTCGGCGTGCGAGCGGCGTTGCTGCGCTCCTGGACCATGTTCAGCGCGATCGGGCTCGGCGTGATCGACGCTTCCTTCGAAATGCGACAGACCGACGGCACGCTTGTTCCGCTCGACCGGTTCGAGATGCTTGGCGCTCCTCGCAACGGCGGGCTGAAGTGGATCAAAAGCCGCGAGGACCTGGCTTCCGTCATCAAGCGGCTCTGCACGGCAGCCGGGCAGGGCGCCGACATTCGTGTCCGCGCCCGGCTGGGCGCGCGCAGCGGCTGGCAGACCATCCATACCGATGCCCAAAATGCCTGCGCCGAGTGACGCGATCGCCGACTGGCCAAACTGGCGTTCGGCGCAAGCCTGGGCCGCGCGCTTCGTCGCCTGGGCGGTCGATACGGAGGGCTCGTCGCGCTCGTCCGCCTTGATCCGTATCGGACTGGCAATGCTGTTCTGGTCGCGCTGGGCGGGCGAGTTGCTGCTCTATATGGACCAATCGCCGGCCGGTCTGCTTCTGGCGGTCAACTTCTTCGTCGCCACCGCGCTGCTCTTCGTCGGCTATCATAGCCGCTTCGCCGCCGTCTGGACGGGCGCGGTCGGACTGGCGATGTACTATTATTTCGGCTTCCAGCTCGGCCGCGAGCCCTGGACCCACCATCACACCTATCTGCTTGCCGTCGCAGCGCTGCTCATCGCGCTCACCCCCTGCGACCGCTCCTATTCGCTGGACCGCTACCTGGCGGTGATGCGCGCCGAGCGCGCGGGCCTTGCGCCGCCGGCGGAGCGCGGCAATCTGTGGGGGTTGCGTCTGATCGTGGTGCAGCTCTCGGTGCTCTATTTCTTCGCCGCCTTCGACAAGTCAAACCACGCTTTTCTCAGCGGCGCGCGGATCGAGCAGATATTCCTTTGGTATTACGCGGGCTCGGATTACCCGGTCGGCCTTGCCTGGCCTGCCACCATCGTGTCCGTCGCGGTGGTCGCGCTCGAATATTGCCTGGCCTTTGGCCTGCCGTTTCGCCGCAGCAGGCGCTATCTGGTCCTGCCGGGCCTGGCCTTTCACGCCATCATCTACCTGACGCTGCCGGTCTATACGTTCAGCGCCACCATGGCGTTGCTTTATCTCGCCTATTTCGATGCGGATGCCGTCGACAAGGTCATCGCGCGTCTCCAGGGGACCGGATCGACAGCGACCGCCAGAGGGGGAATTTCGTGAAGCGTGGTTTGTTGTTCTCGGGCGCCGTCATCGTCGCGGCGGCTGTCGGCCTGGCCGCTATCCGCGGCTCGGCGCGTGCCGGGACTGCCGAGGATTATTATCCCAAGCGCGTATGGGGTTCCTTCGAGGGTGGCCAGATGAACACATCGCTGCTGGTGTTCCGTGACCTCAACAGGAACGGCGTCTACGATCTGGGCGACCGGCCGATGTCGCGCGTGGCTGTCGAGCTCGACAAGCCGAACGGCAGCACCATCATGCGACTGACCAATGCCAGCGGTTTCGCCAATTTCCGCATGTCGGTCACCCAGCGCGATTTCGAGGTCGTCGATCCCGGGCACTATGCGTTTCGGGTCGTGCCGCCGCCAGGCTTTTCCGTAACCACCGGCAACGCCTCGCAGGAAAGCGACTATGTCGTTTCGCCCGGGTCGCCGGGCGACATGATCGCAAAGACCACGACGCATCCGGTCGGGCTTGCGGCGGACCTGACGATCAGCGGCGTGGCTGCCGCCGGGTCGCGCGTTTCCCTGACAGGACCGGACGGCGTCAGCGCCGCCGCCAAGGTCGGTCCGGACGGGCGTTTCAGCGCACCCGTGGCGCCCGGCAAATGGCTGGTGGATTTTTCGGCCGGCGGAGCGACTGAGCGGCGGCATGTTGTCGTCGCCACGGCGCCGGTGGTGCTATCGGCGTTTTCGGGCAAAAGCGGATCTGCCGATCCGCCGCTGCCCGTGGAGCATGTCGTCGGCTTCGACGATCTGATGACGTCGCCCGGCGTGTTCGAGATTCCGTCGGGCTATGGCGGTCTCAACTGGTACAATCTCGTTGCCATGCACCAACGCTTCACCGACGGCCCGGGCTACACCAACACCACCATGTCGGGCGAGTTCATCGCCTACAACAGCTCAGGCCATCCCGCGCAGGTGTTCAGCGACAAGCCGTTCGATTTCACCGGCGCCTATTTCGGCGCCGGCTGGGACGACGCGGAGGGCGAGACGCTTATCCTCAGGGCCTGGCGGGGCGATGAGCCTGCCTATGAGGATCAACTGGCGCTGTCCGCCAACGGTCCGGTCTACTTCGCGGCCGACTACAGGCGCATCACACGGCTCGAGATCCGCACGCAGCATTACTGGCAGGCCGCGATCGACGATTTCGCCTACCGCACCGGCCCGTAAGATGGTTGACCGCTTCACGGAACCGGCGAACCGGAACTGAGAGCTTAAAGCGCGTTACCTTGCGCCGCTTCAGCGCGCGGCGCTTCAAGGTCAAGCGGCGTCAGCAAGACGATCGTGGGGAGCTTCCGCAAGAACGGGGACCGCCATCCGAATGGCCGACGCTGGAGTCATGATGGCCGCTGCCGTGGCCGCCGGAACTACCGTTTCCACCGGAGCTGCCATTGCCGCCCGAGCTGCCGTTCCCTGTGGAACCGCCGTTTCCGCCGGTGCCGCCGCCATTGCCGGCCGAGCCGCCGTTTCCGCCTGTGCCGCTGCCATTGCCGGCTGAGCCGCCGTTTCCGCCAGTACCACCGCCATTGCCGGCCGAGCCGCCGTTTCCGCCTGTGCCGCTGCCATTACCAGCCGAACCGCCGTTTCCACCCCCATTACCGGCCGAGCCGCCATTGCCCGCGGAGCCGCCGTCGCCTCCATTGCCACCGTTGCCGCCCGCGGAGCCACCGTTGCCGCCATCACCACCGTTTCCGCCCGCGGAGCCGCCATTGCCGCCATTGCCACCGTTTCCGCCATTGCCGCCCGCGGAGCCACCGTTGCCGCCGTTACCACCGTTTCCGCCCGTGGAGCCGCCATTGCCGCCATTCCCGCCATTACCGCCTGCGGCCTGAGCCAGGAGAGCGCGCTTGGCCTCCTGCAGCATGGCTTTCGCATCCATCTGCCGGTGGAGCCCGTCTCGCGGCTCCGGCAAGACCGACGCTGCGCGAGCTACGGTCGGCAACAGCATGGTCGACGCGAGCAGCGCCGCCGCCAGAATGCTCCTGAATTGCGGGAAGGTGTGGCGCGGGATATCGGCATTCGCCGCGAAAATCCGCGAACGTCCCGCCGACCCGGCAAGCTCCGCACCGATCCTGATCGAGACGAGACCCATTAGCGTACCCCCGCCCCGGTATAGACCGGTTCGCTGCCCGTTCCCCGACCGTCCCAGAAAAAGTCAGGGCTCGGACGCCGTGCCGGCGCGGCCGGCGTCCACGGCACGATTGCCGGCAAGGATACTGTCGAGCCGAGTCTCAAATCATTTGGCGCTCGCCTTATCTTCTCGGCGCACGCACCGCCGCCTCGGCGAAGGAGATGTCGCCCTTGATCTCGCGCATCGCCATCGAAGTCACCGTGCGGCGCACGCCGGGCAGGCGGCTGAGCTCCTCACGCAGCATGCGGTCTAGCGCCATCATGTCGACGGTGACGATCTGGAGCAGATAGTCGGCTTCGCCCGTGGTGGCGTAGCAGCGGCGGATCAGCGGGTGCTCCTTCACCGCCGCCTCGAAGGCGTCCGACACCTCGAAGTCGATCGACACCTGAATGAAGGCCTCGATGCCGAAGCCGATCCTGGCCGGATCGATGCGGGTCGAGTACCCGCGGATAATGCCAGCCTCTTCCAGCGCCTTCACCCGTTTCCAGCAAGGCGTCTTGCTCAAGCCGACCTCCTCGGCAAGCGCGCCGAATGAGATACGCGCGTCGCGCTCAAGCGCGGCGACTATTCTGCGGTCGAGGGCATCCAGCACAACCCGTTCTCCGAAATATCATATTAAGTCGGTGATCGTCCTTCGTTTCATGCCATTTGGATAACAGAAAGGAACAATGTTCAAGCCGAAAGCGCTATCCTTGTCGCCAGGTCGAAAACCTGCCCACGAGGAGGATGAGCCATGGACAAGACGGACTATCACGCCCGCATCGAGGCGCCCGAGATGCGCGATTACGGCGTCTATCTGAAATGCGATCGGCTGCTCGCTTGCCAGAAGCCGCTTGCCGAAATGGTCAATGCCGACGAATTGCAGTTCCAGATCGTGCACCAGGTCGAGGAACTTTGGATGAAGCTCATCGCCTACACGCTGGTTGACGTCCTCGACTATCTCGAAAGACAGGACACCCACCGCATCGTCACCCTGATGGGCCGCGTGCACCGGCTGATGCGCATGATGACGGCGCAGCTCGATCTCCTGGAGACGATGTCGCCCAAGGAATACCAGCAGATCCGACTGCAGCTCGGCAATGGCAGCGGCCAGGAATCGCCGGGTTTCAAGCTTTTGCTTCGCCTGCCGCCGGATCTTTGGCGGGCCTTCAAGCATGCCTATCTCGACGGCCGTGGGCTGACCGTGGAGGATATCTATGACGCGCATTACGACCACGGCGATCCCTATGTCGTGGCCGAGGCGCTGATCGAGTTCGACGAGCTGTTCCAGAAATTCCGCGCCAATCACCTCTATCTCATCCACCGTTCGATCGGGCTGGGCGCCAAGTCGCTGAAGGGCAGGCCGGTGGAAATCCTCGAAGGCGGCGCCCGCCATCGCTTCTTCCCCGAGCTCTGGGACATTCGCTGCGACATGACCGACCGCTGGGGCGCCGAATACGGCACCGTGCGGGAGTCGATCAGCCACCCGCCGCAGGCGAAGGCGGGCTGAGCCTGCTTCCTCGCCCCGCGCGAAGCGGGGGGAGAGGTGGCGCGGCGAAGCCGCGACGGAGAGGGGCTTTCGTAGAACGCCAAGCTCGACAGCGGGGTTCGTCGCACGGCGTTTAATCCTGGATCGCCGGCGCTACCCCCTCTCCGGCCGCTTCGCGGCCACCTCTCCCCCGCCTGAGGCGGGGGCGAGGAAAGGGCGTCGCGAACAATTTTCCCCGCCCCCTGTCGGAATCCTCTCCCTTCGCCCGTCCTTGGGGCATCGACCGCTTCAACAACCCGGAGGGACACTCGTGGAAAACACTCAATCGACCTGGCAGACCGTCGCCATTCTCATCGCCCGCCTGATCTTCGCCGCCATGTTCGCGATGGCGGTGGCTTTCAAGTTCATGGATATGGGCGCCACCGCCGGCTACATCGCCGCCGCAGGCTTTCCATTCCCGCTGTTCCTGGCCTGGTGCGCGGCGATCCTCGAGACGCTGCTGGTGATATCTTTCCTCACCGGCGCTTATCTGACCCCGCTAGCGCTGATCGGCGCGGTCTACGTCACATTCCTTGGCTTTGCCTTCCATGGCCCGTCGCACTGGGCCGGAAACCAGGCCGAGTTCGGCGCCTTCATGTCGCACTTCCCATTCGCCGCCGGGCTGCTCTACGCCGCAGTGCATGGCCCGGGCAGTGTGCTCGCGCTCAAGCAGGGCTGGCCGGGCCGGGCGTAAGCATTTCCTTCTCCCCGCAAATGACAGGGCAATCGCATATGGCAGCGCTGGCCCCCTCTCCGTCTCGGCGCTGCGCGCCGAGCCACCTCTCCCCCATTTCATGGGGGCGAGGAAACGCCGATCGCCAAAGGCGCAGCCTTCGCAAGCCTGGGTTCCTCTCCCCCGCCAGAGGCGGGGGAGAGGTGGCTCGGCGAAGCCGAGACGGAGAGGGGGAGCGCCATATGCGATTGCTCTGCAGCTCACGGGGAGAAGGTGCCCCGAAAGGGCGGCGCCCGGTGACCCGCGATTGGCGCCTTAATCAGCCGAGGACCTTCACATCTGATCGTTATACGGCTCCTTCATCTGCCCGACCATGCGCGCCAGCTTGGAGAAGGACGGCATGTCCGCCTCGGGCTGGCACTGGTTGGCGAGCTCGAGCAGCCGGATCGGGAAATTGATGGCGTCGCGGTTCGAGGCGGAAATCGCCTCGGAGCGCTCCTCGCTGGTCTCGCCGGCTTCGGCCTTGCGCAGCGCGATGTCGATCTCCTCGACGCTGAGCACACCTTTCTTGACCAGCAAATGGTTGATCGCGGCGACGGCCATCAGCAGGCCCTCGAGTTGGAGATTGGCGACGTTCATGGCGTTCCTCCCATTGACCTCGCCTCAAGAACGCATGAAGGGCGTTTCCGATCCGGGCGGGAAGCCTGTGCCGGCTAAGCCTCCATCCACCGCTCGCCATACTCGCTCCAGAGCTGTCTGATCTCGCGATTGCCGAGCGGCGGCGTCTGGCGGTCGCCATACGAGACGGCGACGGCGCTGAGATCATACTGCCCCTCGGCCTGGGCGATGAAGCGGATCGCCTCGCCGAGTGGTCTCGAATGGAAGATCGGATCGGCCTGGCCCCGGCCAAGGCTGCGAACGCCCGAAATGCTTGCTGGCACATGCCGCATCCGAAAGACGGATGCCATGGCAGGTTTGTCCATGCCCGCTCTCCGCGATTCCCCAAGGGAATGATCCCATAAGCGCCAGCTAATGACCAGCCCGGGGGACGCCCGAACACGGCAAATAGCGCAAGGGCACCACAACCTTGAAAGGAAAGCCGGCGGGGAAAAGAAAAGGCCGGGCACGACGGCCTGGCCTTTCCTTCCGCGCGGCCGCCGCAAGGCGGCCTGCGCTTACCGTCGTTGATTGGTCCGGCGCTACAGCCGGACCGGAAATGTCTACCTGTGCCAGCGGCGCAGCCAGTCCGGCTCCGGGTCGGAACTGCGGCTGATCGCCATGCCGGCCAGCAATCCGACCAGGCCGCCGATCAGCATTGCCGTTGAGAAGGTGCCGGGGTTCTGCTGCACCGTTTCCGAAACGCTATGCGCCTGGGTGCGCAACTGGCTCGCCGCGCGCGACGCGCGATCGGAGGCGCCGCTGTAGAGATTCGACGCGCTGTCGGCCGCGCTGCGGTACCAGCCATGAGCGGTCCCGGCAGCTTCCTCGGCCTGCTCGGAAAGCGCCCGGTTGAGCCGGTTCACCTCGCGCTTCAGCTCGGCGATCTGCTTCTTCATCGCGTCTTCGGAAGCTTTCGCGGCCCGCGTGTTGCCACGCGACGCGGCGCTGCCGCGCGATGCGCTGCTGCTGCGCGCGGCCCTGGTTTTCGCGTTGCCGTCGGCCGAATTGGCGGTGCTGGTGTCGTTGTCTGCCATGGGTCTCTCCTCTTTGCCTCCTGGAACGGCCAAGGCGTCGCATGGTTCCGCGCCGCACGGTTCCCTCAAGCCGCCCACCCGACCAGAAAACAGGGTCGCGGAGCATGCTCCGCGGCCCCTGCTTCAAGCCCGACGCCCGTTACTTGCCGCAATTCTTGTCGTTGACGTTCGGCGCCATCGTGCCTGCGGTCGAGTTGTTCGCATCGCCCACCGAGCCCTGAGGGCTGTTCGGGCAGTTCTTGTCGGCGTTCGAATTCATGTCGCCGCCGCTGATGCTGCCGGTCGTGCCCATGTCCGGAGGTGCCATCTGGTCAGCCGGCGGCGTGGCCGGCGTCTTCGGGTCGACGGTAATGGTCTGGCCGCTGCCGCCATCATTTCCGGCGGTGCCGGCGGCCTGGCCCATCGCCGCGGTGGCGAGACCGATCGTCAGGGCCGAAGCTGCAAGGATTTTCGTAAGCATGATCTTCTCCTCTGTGCGAGACGGTTCGTCGCGTTGCGACTAAGGGTGGAACCCCTCGGACCAAGGTTGGTTCCGACAAATTTCCTCCGGCTTTCGGCTGGACGGCTGGATCTATGGCTGTGGCGAGGCGCGCCTCTCCCAAAGGGTTTCGGGCAAGGCAGGCTTTCGTAAAGGTAGGAAAATATACCCAATCCCCATTGCGGGGTGAGGGCAGCTATGCTACTATCTTGTCCATGGTGCTGATTTGCGCCAACGACCCGCCGCAAGGCGGGTTTTTTGTTTCAGCATTGGCGGAACGGAGGGGGCGCGAAGGAACGCCGCCTTATCCATTCCATCTGCAGATCGAGGCCCCCATGCCACGTTACGCCACCATCGTCACCGCCGATGACGGCGCCGAGATCGTTAGCGCCATCGGCGAATTCGAGAGCGCAAGCTTGCCGCCCGGCTCAGGCCGCGCCGAGCAGGTCGCGCCCGGCGTGCGCATCGGCATGGTGCGCGGCGGAACGGTCGACCCCGTCGCCGGCTTCGGCTTTCCGCCCCGGGGCCTTGGCCCTTCGGCAGCGCGCGCCGCCATCGCGGCGTTGAAGGCAATGGCCGCGCCGGCGGCCAGCGGCAAGCCCGCCAAGCCGGCACGTGCCAGGCCGCGCAGGAAACCCGCACGCAAGCTCCGCAAGACGAAGGCGGCAAAGGCCGCGCCATCTGACGCGGTAGCCCATGGCTGACGAGAACAAGGCCGTGCGGCGCAAGCCCGTCGGCGCGAAGCGGGCGGGGCGAAAGCCGCAGCCTCCCCGTATCGATGCCGCTCCGCCCACCCGCCCGAAGCGCATGCGAAAGACGCTCGTCGACGACTTCGCGGCCGCCCTTCGCGCCGACTTCCGCGCCCATGGCGCCGGCGTCATCGCCGCGGTCAGGGCGGAAAAGCCGGAGCAGTATCTGAAGGTCGTGCTGACGCTGCTGCCCAAGGATTTTTCGCAGGATTTCGATGCCGATAAGAACAGTCTCGAGCAATTAAGCGATGAGGAGATCCGCAACCGCATCCGCAGCCTCGAAACGAGCCTCAGGCCGCTCCTCAACAGCGATGCAGACCTATCTGGCGCTGCTCGAGGAACTGGATCGAAGACGACGCGGTAATCATCTCGCCGCTTACAGGCCGTACGAACGACAGGCCGAATTTCACGCAGCAGGAGCAACGAACCGCGAACGCCTGTTCATGGCCGGCAACCAGCTCGGCAAGACCAGGGCAGGGGGCGCGGAGTGGGCCATGCACCTCACCGGTCGTTATCCCGATTGGTGGGTGGGCAAAATGTTCGACCAGCCGGTGCGGCTCTGGGCCGCCGGAGTCACCGGCGAAGGCACGCGCGACAATCCGCAGCGCGTGCTGGTCGGTCCGCCGCAACAGCAGGGCGAATGGGGCACCGGCATGATCCCGGCCGATGCCATTGCCGACACGGTAATGGGCCGCGGCGCGCCCGGAGCGCTGGACAGCGTCGTCGTGCGCTGGGGTGGCGGCGGCGACGTGCAGGCCGGCGAAAGCGTGCTCTCGTTCAAAAGCTACGAAAAAGGCCGCGAGAAATGGCAGGGCGAGACGCTGCACGGCGTCTGGTTCGACGAGGAACCGCCGCTGGACATCTATTCCGAAGGGTTGACCCGCACCAACGCGACGGATGGCATTACGATCGTGACGTTCACGCCGCTGCTCGGGATGTCAGACGTGGTGCTGAGGTTTTTGTCGGCGGGCGAGGTGGAGAGGATGGTGAAGGAATGATTCCTCTTTCCGTGGCTGTCATGCAGACGGGTCAGCTCCCAAGCCGAACGCCTGGGTTTGATTTGCCGATACCTCCCAACCACGCAGCACAGGGTCGAAGTGTCAAGTTGACCACACCCCAATGGTAGTGTTGCAACGTGCCTGTTTGAGGGCCGAAGATTATTTGAAATTTTTCCCATATGCATTTAATGGCATGCCAGCCAACATGTCTTGCCTCCTGCCGTTATTTGCGCAATTCTGCCCACTTGGGTGGGAAAAGGGTGGGGACTATACTGTGGGGCGAAGATTGCAGCGCACGCGCGCGTGGCGGCTCTCAAAAAAGTTAACGTCTTGTTTAAAGAAATGTGTTGACTTATATGGCAACACTTGATGAGCTTGCCGACGCAGGACTGCTGGTCAAGATCGATGGGGGGCTTGATGACGCCGAGCAGCCGGAACGGCGGCTTTTCGCGTATCCGCATGTCATTGACTGGTTCGAGAACGTTCTCCCAGGGGCTGCGGCCGACATGGGAGACGGTAGCCAGACGCCCATCCAGCAACTTGATGATCTCCTTCATCTATATGTTTCGGGCGCTGATCTCTCATTCTTTGAAAGATCGCACTCGATGCAACCGGATGACCGTGGCGTTTGGGAACTCAAGACGACGGACTTACGTTTGTTCGGGTGGTTTCGACGAAAGAACGCGTCCGTGATCGCAGAAGTAGACACTGCCTATCGATGCAAGCTCCATGGTCTTTATGGAGGATATCGCGACAGCGTTGAAAGGCGAAGGCAGAATCTTGACTTGGATGAGCCGAAGTTCATCATTGGGAAGTATGACGATGTCCTATGAACTGAAGATTAGTCAAAAGGACCGCGCGAGTGGTCGCTTCATGGGCAAGGTCCACAGAGCTTTGGTAGAGGCTGCGATTCGTGAGAAGCACGAGTCAGGCGTCAGTCAACGTGAGATCGCAGCTAAGCTCGGCGTCAATCGTTCGATGATCAACCGGATCCTCAGAGGTGATACGAACCTTACGATTAAAACCATCGCCGAGGTCGCCTGGGCTCTCGGCTGGGAACCCGACTTCTCTATGAAGCGGAAGACGGCGCCGAAAGCTGGTCACAATCATTTCAAATCATCGCGGTCCGCCGTTGATCGACCGCGTACAACTTTCCCAAACACGGTAATCGTTAATCAACCTCGCCAAGACATTGAAACGTCCACGACCAGTGTTAACCTTGAGGTGGTATCGTGAGCGAAGATCTTCGCTCAGAGTGCATTTTCTGTGACGACATCAGAGTCGCGAGCGGCGGGAAGCATATTCTGATCGGGATCTACGGGGGAAACATTATTCTACCAAGTCTTCCAGCTTCCTTTCAAATTTCGCTGTGGGTCCGGATTTTCGGACTGCCTCTCGGTGAACACAGCTTCCAGGCACACGTTGGTGGCTCTGACGGCAAGTTCGGTGCTGTATTTGAAGGGTCTGCGATTGTGCAAGACGACAGAGATCCTGCCGTATTTACCTTTGAGCGTTTTCCGTTGCATGTCGAAACTGCGGGGCACATCGCGGTCACCTTCTCCTTTGATAATGAACCCGCCTTTGAAGTTGGCAATTTGCGCATTGGAAATCCTGTGCCGCAGTCGAATGAAACGTCTGCAAATCATTGAAAATTCTTCCTTTAGGCGCCGATTTCTTATTGCTAGCCTCGCCAATCACTCCTCGCTCATCATCAGATGCGTCGGATTTTCTCAAGCCTCCGCCACTCTAGCAATGCCGTTGATCTAGATGGTAGCTTCCTCTGCGCCGTCTCGTAGGGGCGAGGAACTGGAGCTGCGCGAAACCGCGCCGAAACCATGATTTGCGATGCCGCTTTGGCCGCAACCGAAGGTCGCGTAGTTTCCGGTCGCGATCCGGGGCCAGCCATGCGACCGATACCGAACCTGCTTCTTTTCTGCGCGCTGCTCTCGGCCTGCTCCGGCTCCAGCGGCGACTGGCGCGCCGATGCGATCGCGGCGGCCGAGGCCAAGATGCGCGGCCTGATCAATAATCCCGCTGCGACTTTCTCGCATCTCGATCTCACCGGCGACAGCGTGAGCGGCCAGACCTGCGGTGTCGTCATAAGCAAGGTCGGCATCTTCACCAAGGAAGCGCGCTTCATCGTCTATATCGACGGCGCCGGCCCTTACGTCGAGCCGGGCCTCGGGTCGTCCATGTCGCAGGCCGATTTCGACTGGGCCTGGAAGAACGATTGTGTGAATGAGGGGTACAAGGGCTGAGCCCTTTCCTCGCCCCGCGCGAAGCGGGGGGAGAGGTGGCCGCGCAGCGGCCGGAGAGGGGCCTTCGTAGGACGACAGGCTCAACGAGCAGTCGCCCACTTTTTCATCAAAGCCGGCGTCGTCCCCTCTCCGTCGCGGCTTCGCCGCGCCACCTCTCCCCGCTCTCGCGGGGCGAGGAACTGGAGCATGCCATGTCCCGACACGTCACCTTCATGACCATCGACGATGCCGGGCATTATTCGCCCGAGCAACGCGCCGAGATCATCGCGGCCTATCCCGACCACGAGCGCGAAGCCCGCGCGCGGGGTATACCGGTTCTCGGCTCCGGCCGCATCTTCCCGGTGGCGGAGGAGACGATTGCCTGCGAGCCGTTCAAATTGCCGCGCTGGTGGCCGCGCATCGGCGCGCTCGACTTCGGCTGGGACCATCCGTCCGCCGCGGTCGAGCTCGCCTGGGATACCGAGGCCGATGTCGTCTACGTCACCAAAGTGCACCGCGCCTCCCAGCAGACGCCGGCGATGCAGGCGCTGGCGCTGAAGGCCTGGGGCGAGTGGCTGCCCTTCGCCTGGCCGCGCGACGGCCGCCGTGAAACGCTGGAAGGCGCCTGCGTGGCCTTGGCAAAGCAATATGCCGCGCATGGGCTGTACATGCTGACCAGCCACGCCCGTTTCCCCGACGGCTCGGTCTCGGTCGAGGCCGGGCTGATGGACATGCTCGACCGCATGCAGTCCGGCCGCTTCAAGGTGTTTTCGACGCTTGTGCAATGGTTCGAGGAATTCCGGTTGTTCCATCGCAAGAACGGCCAGGTCGTCAAATTGCGCGACGACCTGATGGCCGCAACGCGCTACGGCGTGATCATGCTTCGGGAAGCGACAGTGCACCCGGCGGAGTTCAAGGCGGCGCGCCGGCCGGTGGGACAGAGCGACCCGCTGGGGGCTTTCAGGTGAGGCGCCGTCGCCTCTCACTTCGTCATACTCGGGCTTGACCCGAGTATCCATGCCGTAACTCCTGCCGCGGAGTGCGGCGGCACAGAATTCTGCAACCTTTGCAACGCCTTAGCGTAGCGGCATGGATCCTGGGGCCTGCGTTCGTCGCTTCGCCCTAGGATGATGAGCGGGCGACTCTGGCCGCCTGCAATTCCAGCAATCCCGGCCCCTCCAGCCACGGTTCTAGCCACTCGCAATGCCGGGCGATCCCGGCCTCTCCAAAACCTCAGTCCGATCAGCCGCGAACGCCGCCCGACGCGCTTGCGATCGGCCGCGCCGTGATCGCCCGCGCCTCTTTCCAAGCCAACCGTGCCGGAGCAGCCGATGGTCCACATCATCCCTCTCTTCGCCGATCAGCGTCGGCCCGATCCCGGCAATGCGGCGCCAGCTGAGGCGGCCGCCCCGCCGCTCGATCCCTACTGGCAGGAGGTTGCCGATCACTATGCGCGGCGCATGGCGCGGCAGCAGGCGTTCGACACCGAGATCGCGGCGCGCAGGCTGGAAGGCGAGATCGCCAGCGCCGAGGCCGATGTCGCGGCCAACGCGCCGGCCGACGGCGAGGGCCTGCACCACGCCATGTATGGCGAGGTCGATCCGCACACCGGGCGCGTCGTGCTGAAAGGCCGGTTCGACACGCTGTTCGACAATTTCCTGAAGCAGGCGCCGCCCGAGCTGCGCGCTGGCCTCGCCAGCCGCAAACCAGCCCTGCGAGAGGCAGGCTCGGTGCGCATGGCGATGCAGCAAAATCAGCGCCGCGCCCAGTATGAGCAGGACCACCTGGCGGCGGCCCAGGCCGAAGAGCTCGACACCATCGCGAAGAGCGACCCGGACGACACCGCCACGTTCGATGCCTCCCGCCACGCCGGCCTCGATCTCATCGCCAAGATGAACCTGGACCCCGGGAGCCGGCAACAGGCGGAAGCCGTCTGGCGTGAAAGCACGGCAAGGACGCGCATGGAAGCGCTGATCGCGCGGGATCCTGGGCGGGCAACCGAGATGCTCAGCCCCGGACCAGCGGCGGGCGACCGCCAAGCCGGCGATCCCGCCGTCGATCCTAATGCCGATTTGTCGCCCGACGGTATTCGGCAACTGCTCCGCCAGGCGCGCGCCGCGACCGTGACCAGGCTGATCGACGCGCGCGCCAACATCGATCTCGCTTCGCAGAATGCCCCAGACGCGATTGCCAATACGGGCAGCTACTCCGGCACCATGCCAAGCCCTGCGGATTTCGCTGCGGTCTATGGTGTCGAGGAGGGTGGCAAGCAGTATCAGGCGTTCGGTCGAAAGATTGACGCTGGTCGCCAAGCCTTTGGCATGCGGACCATGCCCAACCAGGCGATCCACGCAGCAATGCGTGATGTCGAACCGGGCCCGGGAAGTTCCAAAGAGGACCACCTCCGATATCAGGTTACGGCCGCCGCCGCGCTCAAGACGCTGCGCGAGAGGTGGGTAGATCCTGCAGGCTATGTTCGCGATGTCTTTCCCGATGTCGAGGCCGCATGGGGCGCCGTCACTGACCAAGCCGGCAAGCCAGGAATCGACGATCGGGAGTCATACAAACGGGCGATCGCTCTCTCTGTGGCGGCGCAACGAGTATTAGGCGTCGAAGATCCCCGGCCTCTTCCAAGGGCTATTGTTCAACGCATTGCGGATGGCTTCAGCAACGAAAGCATACCGCAGGCGGATATTGACACCGCCGTAAGTGATTTTCTGGCGGCAGCGCCCGACCCAGGGACCCGAGAAGCCTTATCGCTGCAGCTAGACCAAGCTGGCCTCAATCAGCCAGCCGACATCGATCGGATCACCACCGCGGCGACAGGGGAGCAATCGCCTTCTTCGGCGGCTCCCGGCGAACCCAAGTCTGCGGTTCGACAGGCCGCAGAGGATTTCGGCAATTACCTCAGCGAGGGCTTCGAGTCCCTGGCCCGCGCCCCGCACGACATTGGGCTGGCTCTCCGGGACTTGCACGACTCCACGTGGGACTTCCTTGAACAACTGCCGGTCACCCCCGGCTCGGGAGCGGTTGCCGACGGGCGCTTAGCATCAGAGGCAGTCGGCGAAGCTGTTGCAAGAGGCTTAGCGATTGTCCGCGACGGTACGGCCAAGTTTGCTAGGCCGCTCGAGAAGTTCGCGACGAGTGGTTCGCGCGCCAAGTCGGGGCTCGCCGCTGATGCCGCAGTGGCTCGCCAAGCGGTTGAGACGAAATCTCTGGTCAAAGCCGCGGAGGATGCTGCCTCTCGTGTTCCCACCGGCGCCAAACTCGAGAAGGCCGAGGTTCTTCAGATCATAAAGTCGATCGCAAGAGATCCTTCCAAGGTAAAGTATCAAGGGGCATCGTTGGGGAGGGCTGCCTCCAAAAATTACCGCAAAACATTTCTTGATGCGAACCCGAACCTCGAGGGGGAGGTTGTCGTACACCATGCTGCGGAGCGACAGATATGGAACAGGTTTCCAAGCATCGTCGCAGCAGACGAGGAGCACTCTCTTCAAAATCTCCGCGGCATCCCAAAAGGATTGGATAACCTTTTGCACAAGGTTATTTTCCGGTACGAGTGGGATCAATTTTACACCTCCCACCCACAGCCAACACGCCAGCAAGTGCTAGATTACGTGAGTTACATCGACAAGAAATACGGGCATTTGTTCAAACCTCCAATAGGTGAGTGATGCGATTTTTTAAAATATGGCCAAACGTGGCTGGTGGGATTGGCGAACGCACGGTTCTCGACTCGAGCGTTCATCCACCAATCGTGACGAAACTTCACTACGAGGTAGAGGGCTGGTTTGGGGATGTCATCGTTACGACTTTCCCCTGTTTCCTCGTCACAGAAGAAACCCAGCGTGCGCTACAGAAGATGGGCTTTTCGGGTGCCACGTTCGCCGACGCGGAGGTGACTATCTCGGAAGACTGTCAAGAGGACCAACCTGGGCTGGAACTCCCACATTTTGTTTGGTTGAAAGTGAATGGGAAGGCGGGTCAAGACGACTTTGGCATCGCTGTACCCTTTCGCTTGGTCATTTCGGAACGCATTCTCGATCTGCTTGAATCGCTGGGCATTCCGTTTGCGATAGTCGAGCCTTTCGACAACGAATAGGATCGGAATTGGGGTGTCTGCGCAACCGCTCCCTGATGTCTCCGCTTGTTGAAGTCCGCTATCGTTTTGGATGGGCAGAGAGTAGTGCACTATCACCGCAATTCGAGAAGGCGGGATTAGTCTTCAGCGCACGAAGAGGGGCTGGTTCCCCGGACTGCTCCTCCCGGCTATACATGGCATCATGCCGACGAACCCGGTGTGACGCAACTCGTCCCTAGATACGATCTTGGCACTATCTTCCAGAAAACCCTTCATCCGAATCACCGAGGAGGATTTTCCATATGGGGAAAATAATGAAGTTACTGGACGTCGTTGGGAGGTTTGTCGGATTTCGATGAAGAAGACACGATCTACGTGTCGGAGCCTTGGACCGAAGATTCCGATGCAATGGTTGCGACCGCGCCCGACGATACTATGGTGCCGCCAAAGGCGGCAGCCAAAGCGGGTCTGACCTATTTCATCGAAATATTCATTGCGATTGAGGTCACAGAGGGATGGATCGGGTCGCAGAAGGAAAAGCCCAGCCTGTCGGCAATCTGTGACAGGCTGATTTATTACGCCATCAATGACGCGTGAGGGAAAATGCCGACCGAAAAGCGTTATGAAGGAAAGCCGCTGCTCAGGCTCCTTGAGCTCTATGTGCTGAAAGCGATTGGAGAACTTTCTCGGGAGTCGGAAGAATCGTTGAACGCCATGGCTCCCAAGCTGCAGGCCATCTATGGCGGCGACGGACGGTGGGAAGACGCGATCGCCAAGGCTCTCCACATGCCCGACACGATGCCGGAGGCAATCCGGGATATGTGGAAGAAGAACCTCAAAATCGCGCACGACAACAAGGTGACGCTCACGGCTCAGCAATTTGCGGAAATGTTCGTGGACAACAACTTCGCCGGTTGAGATTTGCGGTAACGGAGCCTCCTAGCGACTGCTTCGCCGCCGTCCAACGAAAGTCCATCCATGCCCACCCGCATCGTCCCCGCCACGTTGCGGGACCTCTCCTACATTGCCGCCAATCTTCGCCCACAGGATCGGGCCGAGATCGACTGCCAGCTCGACCATTGGTCGCCGGCGCTGCTCGCGCTGACCGCCCTGCAGGGTTTTGCCTATGTCGCCGAGCTCGACGGCAATCCGGAGGCCGGCTTCGGCGCGGCCGAGCAGCGGAGCGGGTTGTGGATCGCGTGGAGCTGGGGCACGCACCGCATGAAGCGCTGCGTGCCAGGGATCACGCGCTTCTTCCATGATGTGCTCGGGCCTCAGGTCGCGGCGCGTGGCGCCTGGCGGGTCGAGGCGAGGGCGCTTGCCGAGAATGCGCTTGCGCTGCGCTGGCTGGACCGGCTCGGCGCCACCCAACGCTGCCGCCTGCCGGGTTATGGCAGGAACGGCGAAGATTTCTTCCTCTATGACTGGACAAGGGAAAGCTATGTGTCTCTTTCAACCGAAACCACCGGAACTGAAGCCGCTGCCGCCGGCGCCGACCGTGCAGGACAAGGATGTGCAGGCGCGCGAAGCAGCGCTGCGCGCTGAGCTCGAGCAGCGCCAGGGCACTCTCTCCACCATCAAGACCGACCTGGCGCCCAGCGACGTCGCCGGACAGCGCCGCGTGCTGCTCGGAGTGTGACGCCATGACCGCGATGAAGCGCAGTTTTCGCCGGCGCGTCCTGGACTGGTGGTATTGGCGCAGGCACGCGCGGTTGGTGAAGCGGCGGTAGCGATGGGCTGATCTCCCCCCTTGTGGGGGAGATGGCCGGTAGACCAGAGGGGGGCGCTGTCCCGCCAGCCTTTCCGCCTTCCTTCAAAGATCGCAACTCGATTGGAAACTCGAGAGGTTGGCGTTCCTTCGCGCCCCCCTCTGCCCTGCCGGGCATCTCCCCCACAAGGGTCCCACAAGGGGGGAGATTAGCTAGGCCCCTTCTTCTTCGCGAAGGCCCACACCATCAGCGGGTATTCCTCGTCGTTGCTCAAATCCCGCCACATGCCGTAGGCGCGCACCGGGCCGCCGATGTGGGCCTTGGCGCAGGCTTTGTTGCCCCAGCCGAAGGCCTGCACGTCATCCGCGGCAAACCCGCCTTCAACCATCAGCTGCGTGAGGCCAGCGGGCGTCCAGCGGTTGTAGTCGTGCGGGCGGGCATGCACCCGAAACAGGAAGGGCGTGGCCACCATCGCCCAGCCGCCAGGCTTCACCATGGCGTGGATGTTGGCGGCGGCCGCCATCGGGCGCTGCACATGCTCCAGCACCTGGTCGGCGATGACGATGGAATATTGCTCCTCGGTGCGATCCTTGCAGATGTCGAACTCCGGGAAATCGACCGAGCGGTAATCCGGGCACAGCGCCCGCCAGTAGCGGTTCCAGCCCGGCGAGATCTCGATCACGTCGCGCGACTTGCGGTTGGCCGCCTCGAGGAATGTGGTGAAAGCTTCGATCTGGCGGATACGCAGCCAGTTGCGGCTGTCGTAGCGCAGCAGCCGCTTGGCTGCTTGTTTACCGCGATTTTTCAGCGCGCCGGCAAGGCTTGTCATTCTTTCTCGACCTCCTCCTGCCCGCCGCGATCGGTGTGTAGCACCGAGAAGTGCGCAAAAGATGACAAGAAAAGGTGATCTCCCCCCAAGTGGGGGAGATGCCGGGCAGGGCAGAGGGGGGCGCTGTCCCGCCAGCGCTTCCAGCAAGCTTTTTCTATCCACCCGTTAGCCAAATTCATCGGCTGCACCCTTCGCGAGGTTGGCGCTCTACGGCGCCCCCCTCTGTCCTGCCGGACATCTCCCCCACGAGGGGAGCTGGCAGCTTCGGCGCCGCACTCAACAAGCGAGATCCCCATGACCGATTCCCGCGCCCGCGATATCCTGTCGCGACAGGCCGAACTCGAGACCGAACGCGCCGCCTACGAGCCCGTCTGGGAGGCGGTGGCGGAGTTCTGCGATCCGGATGCGCCCGACATCTGGTCGGGTCGCCGCACCAGCCGCACAGACAGCCAGGCCGAGCGGCAGGAGCGGCGCGGCTCACGCGTCTACGCCAACACCATCAACTCGGCCGCCAACCGCCTCGCCGCCGGCCTGGAGAGCCTGATCATCCCGCAGTCGGAGAAATGGCATGGGCTGACCACGGCCGAGATGAACGACGAGGAGACCGACGAGGAGAAGGAATGGGCCGAGGCGCTGCGCGATTTCCTCTTCGCGCTGCGCTACTCCGCCAACTCCAACTTCGTGCCGGCCACGCAAGCCTGCCTGCGCAACGTCGTGCGCTATGGCCCGGCCTATCTCTATGCCGAGGAAGGTTTTGGGGGCACGCTGATCCGTTATGCCTCGATCCCCGTGGTGGAGGGGTACCTGTCGCGCAACCGCTGGGGCCAGGTCGACACCTTCCACCGCCGCTACGAGCGCACGGCGCGCCAGGCGGCGCAGCTGCTCGGCTACGAAAAGCTGCCGCCGCGCATCAAGGCGCTGGTCGACGACCCTGCCAAATGCGAGGAGAAGATTTCGCTGATCCAGTGCGTCGAGCCGCGCGACGAGCGCCGTATGTACCGCTCTGGCGGAAGCTACCAGTATCTCGACCAGGCTTTTGCCTCCTACCACGTCGTCGAGGACGAGGAGGAGATCGTGAAGGAGAGCGGCTTCCGCACCTTCCCGGTCTCGACCTTCAACTGGCGCCGCTATGAGGGCGACGCCTATGGCATCTCGCCGGCCATCGAGGCGCTGACCACGGTGCGCGAGGAAAACGCCGTGCGCCGCTCCGGCCTGCGGGCCCTGCAACAGATCACCGATCCGCCGACGGCATCGAAAGCCAGGCTCGACTATGTGCCGGTGCTCAATCCCGGCGAGAACTATCCGGGCCTGATCGACGACAATGGCCGGCCGCTGATCCAGCCGATCGCCACCGGCCAGAACCCGAGCTACGCCTTCGACTACGCGGCGAGCCGCGCGGAGGAGATCCGCGACATGATGTTCGTCAACCTGTTCCAGACGCTGGTGCAGAACCCGCAGATGACCGCCACCGAGGCGCTGATCCGCCAGGAAGAGAAGGGCGCGCTGCTCGGTCCGTCCGGCTCGATCATCCAGGCCGGCTTCGCCGCCAATCTCGACCGCGAGCTGTCGATCCTCGAGGACAAGGGTCTCTACGACCAGGACAGCCGCTTCCGCCCGCCGGACAGCCTGTCGGGCAAGGCGGTGCGGCCGACCTTCACCGGTCCGCTCGACGTGCTGCGCCGCTCGGCCGAAGCGCGCGACACCATCCAGGTGGTGACCACCGCCATGCAGATGGCGCAGTTCGATCCCGGCGTCATGGACAATATCGACGGCGACGAGGCGATCCGCGTCGTGCAGAGCGCCGGCCGCAGCCCGCAGCGCATTTTCCGGCGCAAGGACGAGGTGGAGGGGATGCGTGGGGCCAGAGCGCAAGCCCAGCAGGCACAGGCCGGCATGGCCGCCATCGCCACCGCCGGTAAGGTGGCCAAGGACGCGGTTCCGGCCGCCGTTCAGGCGCGCGATAGCGGCCTGCTGGATAGCCTGCAGGCGATGATGCAGGGCGCGCAGGGTGGGGCAGGGGGCGGCGCTGCCGCTCCGGCCGGCACACAAGGTGCGATGCCCGGCGAGCAGGGCGCTGTGCCGGTCTCTCCGGGCGGCGCCGCATGAGCCGCAAACGCTTCGCCCGATCATCGGATGCCAACGGCCCGCTCGCCGCGCGCGAGGCGCTTACGAAAGCATATCGCCGGGTCTTCTCCGGCGAGGATGGCGAGTTGGTGCTGGCCGACCTCACCGCCACCACCGGCTACTACCGCCGCCCATCCTACGGCGACTGGCTGGCCCGCACCAAGACGCCGGAAGGTTTTGAGCTGCACAGCGCGCTCTCCAACGCACGCGCCGAAGTTGTGCAGCACATTATGGGCTTCCTGGCGCTGGAAGACGCCGACCTCGCCGCGCTGGAGAAAGCAGCGCGCGCCGAGGAGAGGTAGCGCCTCTCCTTCTCCCCTTCTTGTGGGAGAAGGTGGATCGGCGCGCCAGCGCCGAGACGGATGAGGGGTGCTGGAAGAAACGAGGCATCGCCAAACCTGGCTCCCGCCTCACAATGGGATGAGTTGCCGCCAAGCTGGAGCACCCCTCATCCGGCCGCTTCGCGGCCACCTTCTCCCACAAGGGCGCCTCTCGCGCTCCTCCCGCCATCGGACCTCCAGCCGAAACCCACCACCCGCATCGCCCTACCGGCCGCCGTCCCAGCGGCGCGTCGCCGCGCGCGCTCCCGAAATCCGCCAGGCCAGGAAACACCAATGGTCCATATCATTCCCATTCTGACCGGCGAGCGCCGGCTCGATACCGGCAACGCGGTGCAGTATCCGGACTCCTCACCCGTGGGCGAGGCGATGCAGCAGCTCGGCGACCGGTGGCAGGCCGCCGCCGAGCGCTACGAGCAGCGCAAGGCGCAGCAGCAGGCCTTCGACACCGAGATCGCCGCGCGCCGGCTGAATGGCGAGCTCGCCCAGGCCGAGGCCGAGGCGGTGGCCAATTCCCCCGCCGACGGCGCCGGTCTGCACGAAGCCATGTATGGCCAGGTCGATCCTTACACCGGCCAGGTGGTGAAGGCCGGCCTGTTCGACACGCTTTTCGGCAATTTCCTGAAGCAGGTGCCGGACGAAATTCGCCCCGGTCTTGTGGCGCGCAAGGAGGCGTTTCGCGCTGTCGGAGGGCGGCGCATGGCTGGGCAGCAAAATCAGCGCCGCAAGCAATATGAGCAGGATCAGGTGGCGGAGGTTCAAACCGCCGAGCTCAGCAACATCACACAAAGCGACCCGAACGACACCGCCGCCTTCGATGCCTCCCGGCAGGCCGGCCTCGATCTCATCGCCAAGATGGACCTTGACCCGCGAGCCAAGGCGCTGGCCGAAGCCGACTGGCTCGCCCGCTCGGCAAAGGCGCGAATGCAGGCCCTGATCGCGCAGGATCCACGCCGCGCCGCCGAGATGCTGAGCGCCGGCCCGGTGGCCAGCGACGGCATGGGCGAGACGGTGCGCTCGCAGCTTGCTGGCGGCGCCCAGGGCAAGGAAGCGGCGGCAAAAGGCCAAAAAACGCCGGACGAGATGGTGGCGCAGGCGTTCGGCGAACGCTCGTCGCCGGATAGCGACACAACCATACCTCTCGATGCCATCACTTATCTGCAACCCGGCGATCTCGCTGCGCTGAAGGCCCAGGCCAACAACGCCACCGCGGCCCAGATGATCGGTGCGAATGCGCGGGTCATGCTTGCCGAACAGAACGCGCCGGCCGTCATCGCGGCCACAGGCAAATATCCCGAGGAAGACCCGACCGCGCAAGACTTCGTCCAGGTCTACGGCGCCGACCTGGGCCCAGAACGATTCAAACTATTCCGGATCAACACCGGCATCGGCAAAGCCTATTCCGACATGCATGCGGCGTCGAACCAGGCGATCCACGCAGAGCTTCGCGATGCAGAACCTGGACCCGACGGCTCGTGGGAAGAGCGTAGGCGCTACGAGATCAAGGTCGGCGCCGCCCAGTTGATCATGGCCGCCCGCGAAGCCGACCCCGCCGCTTACGTCAGCCAGCTGTTTCGCGGTGACGCTCCGGACTGGAGCAAGGTCAAGACGCCGCAAGAAATTCAAGCGGCCATCAACTGGGTCTGGGCTGCCCAGAAGCAATTAGGTTTCACCAGGACCTTAGCCGTCCCGCAGGATCTCTCAGACAGCCTTGGCGCAAGATATGTCGATGAGAGCGTGCCATTGCAGCAGCGCACCATCGAACTGAGCGAGACTCTAAAGGCAATACGCAACCCCGAGGCGCGCTTCACCTTTGCCGGACAGGTCTTCCAATCTGCCTTGGCTCGCATCCGGCAGAACGCGGCGAACGATCCAAAGATTTCCCCCGCGGAGCTGGAAGCCCAGGAAAAAGCTCTCCAGGTTAATTTGCTCGAGATGGCCGAGCATCCCGCTCGGGTACGGTTCGACGCCGGCTCATGGTGGCAAAAGCCACTTGCGGCTGCGAACGACACCGTCAGGCTGATGGCCAACGGCGCGACCTTCGGTCAGGCTGACAAGTTCTCCGCCGGCATGAACTCGCTCTTCTCCGACAAGAGCTATGACGAGCTGCTGGCAGCCGAACAAGCTGAAACCGAAGACGCCGAGGACCGAGCCGGCTCGGCCGGTACGGCCGCAAACCTGCTTGGCGGTTTCGTCACCGGGCACGGCCTTCAAAGTGCGGGCCTTACTTTCACCGGAAAATTCGGAGCTGAGGCCTTAGGGGGCCTGCGAGGTGTGTTTGCGCGAAGCGCTACCGCAGCCGCCGACGGCGCCGTGTTCGGTGGCGTCGATGCGGCGCTCAACGGCCGGGACATCGTGCCGGGGGTGGGCTCCGGAGTGGTTTTCGGCTTGGGCGGCAATGCTCTCGCTGAAGGCCTTAATGCGATTGGCGGGCAGGTCGCAAGAAAGCTGTTCGGCGGCCCTGCCTCGGACACCGTCGTAAACAGCTCAAACGCCTATCCCTTCCAGCAGCGTGTTGGTCAGAAGGCGGCTGCCGCGGATGGCCTTTCGACCCGGCAGCCGTCAAAGCCACCAACCCCGGAAGGTGCATCGGACCAACCGGTCGCAGAAGGTAGCCCAGGCTTAGCGACGGAACGCGACCTAACCAACGAGGCTTCCGGCGGCCAAGATCTACATCTAACCTATATGTCTCATTGGACCGCTGCGCAGCGGGCGGCAGCAGACTTGAAGGTAAAAATATTGACGGAGGCCGCCACCGTGGTTAGCCATGCGGTCCGCGCCGGGAAATCTGCTAGGAAAATCTTCGAGGACGCCAGTGTGTTGATTCCATTCGGCAGCGATATCGATCATATGATTGACCTGCAACTGGGAGGCCTTCACGAGCTGTCCAATTTTATGCCGCTGGACGCGAGTGTAAATCGAAGTCTAGGCGCACAGATTTGGCATCAAATAAAAGACTTACCCATCGGAACCGTGATTAATAAAGTCACAATTGGAGAGCGGTAGTGTTCGAAAAATTCCGAAAGAGCTTTGCGATAGACAGCAAGGTAGCCGAAGATCCAGGGAAGGCCGGCCCAGACACCGGGATCGCCAGCTTGAACGTGCTCTTGCGCGATTTTGGAGGGAGCTCGTTCAAACAAGGCCTGTACCGCATCATCCGTGGGCAGGATATTCCGGTCTGGAACGCCAGGATAAACTTGGGATTTCCGGAGACTAATGGACGGGTCGCTTGTTTTGGCTACGACTGGCAAGGTTCTGCATTCGCCATCGACAATCAGAGGCTGGAACAGGGGCAGCCTGGTGTCGTCCTGTTTGAGCCGGGCACCGGCAAGGCTCTCAAAATACCAGCCAACATCGAGACTTTTCACAATGCATTGGTGATTGAAAATCCTGATGCGGCTCTGGCTGCGAACATATATGCGGAGGACTGGTTGCCGAGTGGTGGAGCACAGCCGGCTTACAACGAATGTATCGGCTACAAGAAGCCGCTTTTCCTCGGCGGCGAGGACGACATTTCCAACATGGAAATAACAGATCTGGAAGTCTACTGGCACATCATGGGCCAGGTTATAGCCAAGGTAAAAGGTCTGCCGCCGGGGACGCCCGTTAACCTCAAGGGTGGCTGAGACGGATCGCAGTGAGATACATCTTGACCGACGGGCAGTTCGACCCGCCGGCTGAACCTGCAGATCGGCCGTAACGCCATCCCCGCACAACGAGGTTGCACACAACCAAAAATGTAGTTACGGTGATAGAATACAATCGATGGTTGAATGAAGCTGACAAAGGGGGATTACATGGGTGCGGGTTCTGCCGCGATGCTGCTCGGGGCGTTGGTTCCGACATTTTTGCTGAGCCGCTTGTTGCTCTTGATCACAAAGCGCTGGAACGGCGGCGTGCAGCGCCTGTTGCTGGTGCATGTCATTTGCGGCGTGCTCGCCGTTGTCGCCGCGGCTTATGGCTACTCACACACCGGGGCGCCGGACTGGTCTAACAGCACACTTTACATTGTCGCTCAGTTGGTCTGGCTGGTGGTGGATTTTGTTCGCGGCCGCCGCCGCCAGAGCCAACCTGTGAGTTGACGAGGCATAGACCCATTGCGAATCCCAAGCGCCTGGATTGATTCCTAGCCAATGGACAACGTTGCAAAGCCGGACTTCAGCAGTGTCACGCGCTTGCCTCCTGCTGATGTCAGCGCTGGAGACGACGATCTCGATTCCGCCCGGGTCGAGGCCCGTCAATATCTCGAATTCTACAACTGGGTCCTATCCATCAAAGGCGAATATTTTGGATATGGAGCCGAAGGAATAATCTACATTTTCCTGTTCGAGATAGAGCCTGGGCGTCCGGAGGTGAACCGATGGATTTGGGCGATCGTCGGCGATGTGCCGCTGGCATTTCTCCCTGCCGATGACGCCACCACGCCCTTCGAGGTCCTCGACAGTTACATCGGTGCCCTTGAAGAATGGGTCGAGGCAGCGCGCGAGGGGAAATCGGTAGCGGAATTGATACCGGTCAACGTCGATGCAACTCCCGCCAATGCGGAAATGCTGGCCGGCCGCCTCAAATTTCTCGACGAGAGGATCTTGCCGGAGCTCAAAAGTAATTGACCGATGTCGGCCGTTTCGGCTGAGTCAGTTTCGACTTGGTGAGGAGCAGTGAGATATATCTTAACCGAGGGACAGTTCGACGCGCCCGCCGAATCCGCGGTCGTCGATGGACTGTCTGCACGCTTGGGATTCGAGTTGCCCAAGGACTATACCGACTTCCTCAAGGAGCATAATGGGGGCGAAGGTTTCGTCCGCGATAACTACATTATTTTCTTCAAAGCCGAAGAACTGGCCGACTTCAACCGAGAATATGAAGTCGAAAAATATGCGCCAGGCATCCTCTTGTTCGCGTCGAACGGAGGAGGTGAAGGCTACGGCTTTGACACTAAAGATCCAGCCATGCCAATCGTACGCGTCCCATTCATCGGTATGGATCGGCAATTCGCGGAGACAATAGCGCGTGACCTCGCCGATCTATTTTCTTGGTTGGCGGAATGAATATGAGTGATCAAAGCGGATATTCGCGCCCTAAGGGCATGGAACTGTTTGAGGTTACGCCCATCGCCGTTGGTGGTGATCCAGTCAGCCTGGAGAACAAGATCTGGGTGACCAGGCAAGAGCACTTTGAATTGGTTCGCTTCTGGAATCGAACTATCGGTGCATGGCGTAGCGCGGCGCGGGCAGAAGCGTAGGCGGCGGAGAGACTGCCGAACCCCTAATTACGACTTCCGTGACAGTGCACTGTTTCCGCGATGCGGTCATGTACGCAGGGTTTCCGCTCTTCGCGGCCCAGCCCTCGAAAGCACCAGCATTTCAAACCCTGGCGCCGCCCCTCATCCCCCTGCCGGGACCTTCTCCCCGTTGAACGGGGAGAAGGCGGCTGACGATCAATAATTGCGGTTGTAATACCGGTCGTCGCAAGGCGCGGTGTAGATGCGGCCGTAGCGGTCCTGGTAGCGGCAGAGCTGCCCGCCGCGCGGCTCCTGCGGGGTGGTGGCGGAGCCGACGACGGCGCCGAGCAGCGCGCCGCTCGCCGCACCGATCACCGTGCTCTTGGTGTTGCCGCCGATCGCCTGGCCGACCAGCGCGCCGCCGGCGCCGCCGAGCAATGCGCCGGTGGTGGCCCGCTGCTGGCCTTCGGTCTGCGTCTCGCAGCCGGCAAGGGCCGCGGTCATGAGCACGGCCAGAATAGCCTTCTTGATGATCATCACTAGAACTCCTCTGAAGCCCCAGGGACTGACGACGGGGGCGAACGAAGCTGAACTGCGGTCGCATTGCGGCGGAACGGCGGCGGAGGCCGCTCACGAAGTGAATCACGGTTTCGCGTCGGTTGAACGCCATGGTTTCCAAACCGGAAAGACCGCGCAAACAGTGGCTTAGCGACGCCTGGCACAATCGGCCTGGGAAGATGCCCCTGGGTCGCGTCCATAAGCTGGTTGCACCATGTCGATCGGCGCCAGGCCCTTCGCTGCCGCTGCGGGCGTTCGTCGTTTGGAAAGCCAGGCTTCCCGTCCGCTGCACGGACCACGCCTTAACCCCAGGAATTCCCCCCAAGAATGGAGAAATGACATGACCCGAGGACTTCCCCGGACCCTTGCCCGCGCCGCCGCTCGCGAGGCGGGCCTTGCGCCGCCCAGGCTCGGCCTCAAGGCCGTGACCAGCGGGCAGGGCGGCTCGTACCGCACCGTCTTCACCTTCACTGGCATGCAGGTGCCGGTCACCGACGCGCTGGCCTATGCCTCGCAGAAGATCTTCGATTTTTCCGACGGCAAGGTGCGCATCAAGGGCGGCACGGCGAGGCTGCAATTTTCGGTGCTGACCACGCGTGCCTCGACCATCAATGACAATGCCGCGCTCACCTGGTCGCTGGGTTCGGCGGCGGCGTCCAGCGCCACGCTCGCCGGCACCATGGTCAATGTGCTGGCTTCCACCGGCCGCACGCTGGACGGCGCGGGCGCCGCGCTCTCCACGGCCTCGACCGCAGACATTGCCGCCGCCTCGACGCTCGACGGGACGGTGACGCCGGTCGACCTCTACCTCAACCTGGCCTTCGCCACCGGCACGGATATCGACGCTGATGGGACGGTCGCGGTGACGGGCACGGTGACGCTGCTCTGGGAGAACTGGGGCGATAACGCATAGGTCCACGAACTGCTGATCTCCCCCCAAGTGGGGGAGATGCCCGGCAGGGCAGAGGGGGGCACTGTCCCGCTGGCTTTGCCCGTTGATCGTAATGGATCGCCTCAAAGGGGCGCGTGCAGCAAACGCAAACGTCGCGTTCCTTCGCGCCCCCCTCTGGCCTGCCGGCCATCTCCCCCACTTGGGGGGAGATTGGCAGCTTCGGCGTCGGCGCCACTTTTCAGAGCTCTCAAACAAAGGACAAATCACATGACAGATCTGGCAGAGGCCGGGTCCGTGGCTTCACGGCCGGCGGGCAACCTGGCGACGCCTCCGGTTTCCGGGGACAACGGGTCCGCCCCGGCGGCCGGCAGAAGTTGGTTTGACGGTCTTTCCGAAGGCAACCGCAAGCTCGCTGAAGCCAAGGGCTGGACGAGGCCCGAAAGCCTCGATCGGGTTTTCACATCCTACGCGGAGCTGGAGCGCCAGCAGGGCGAAAGCCTGCGCGTTCCCGGCAAGGACGCGCCGAAGGAGGAATGGGACAGGTTCCATTCCAGACTGCCAGAGGCAATGCGTCCGCTGACCGCGGCCGAGAAGGTCGAGTACCGGCGGCCGCAAAACCTGCCGGAGAACTTCGCCTATTCGGACGAACTCGCCAATGCCTCGAAGGCCTGGGCGGTCGAAGCGGGCGCCAGCCCGAAGATCGCTCAGGCCTATCACGACCGCTTCGTCGGCTATATGGCCGAGCAGGCTGCGCAGCAGCAGGCAGCGCTTTCCCGCTCGGTCGAAGCCACCCATGACGAGTTGGTGCGCGACTGGGGGCCGACCGGCAGCGATGGTTTTCGCCAGAAGCTCGAGGTCGCCAACCGGGCGATGAAGAAGCTCGGCCTGGTCGACGCCTACAAGCAGAAGGGCATCCTTCTGCCCGACGGCGCGCTGACCGACCCGCAGATCGCGCGGGCCTTCCACGCCATCGGCGAGGCGATGTTCCGCGAAGACACGATCGACGCCGACGGAGCGCCGAGGGGCCACAACCCCTTCCGGCGCAACGCCGCCGGCGAGCGCAACATTTCGGCCATCTCCGCCCTTGTCAAAAGCGACCCTCAACGCGCCCGGCGGCTCGCACGGGATGCGGGCGAAAACCCGGATCTCTGGATGCCCAACAACCCACTTTAGTTCGCCGCCTCAACCAACCTCAAAGGAACAAAAGAATGGCAGACGCCTATACCCGCATCGCGGACGCGATCGTTCCGTCCGTCTATGCCCAGTACTCGTTCGAGGAGCATGTCCAGTCCCTCGAAATCTACCAGGCCGGCATCCTGTTTTCGGATCCGGCGATTTCTTCGAAGCTGTCGATGGGCGGCCGCTCGGTCGACATGCCCGGATGGAAGGATCTCGGCAACGATCCGTCTGAGCCGGTCAATGACGACCCGGCCGACTCTATCGAGATGAAGAAGATCGGCTCGCGCCGCGAGGTCGCCGCCCGCAACGTCCGCGCCCAGGCCTGGGGCGTTCCGGACCTGACCGCGATCCTTGCCGGCGACGACCCGCAGAAACTGATCGTGCGCCGCCAGACCGAATACTGGCAACGCGCCAACAAGCTGACGCTGCTTGGGATACTGAAGGGCGTGTTGGCCGACAATATCGCGAATGACGGCGGCGACCTTGTGCGCACCACCAACGCCTCGATAGTCGACACCGACATCATCGAGGCCGCCTACCTCATGGGCGACCGCGCGGACAAGTTCCGCACCATCTGGATGCATTCCAAGCAGATGAAGGCGCTGAAGCTCGCCGACCTGATCGACTACGTGCCGTCCTCGGAGCAGGGCGGGCCGCTGATCCCCTATTACATGGGCCTGCGCTGCGTGGTCGACGACGACATTCCGGTCGCGACCGGCGTGTACACGGCCTTCATGTTCAAGGACAAGGCGATCCTGTGGAACGAGCTGCCGGTCAACTCCGAAGGCGGCCCGCTGGAATTCGACCGCAAGCCGCGCCAGGGCCATGGCGGCGGCGTCACCGAAATGGTCGGCCGCCGGCATTTCGTGGCGCATGTGCCCGGCACCCGCTTCCTCGACGCCTCGTCGGCCGGCGAATTCGCCACCGACGCCGAGCTGGCGCTGGCCGCCAACTGGGACCGCACCGCCTCCAGCGTGAAAAACATGAGCTTCATCGCGCTGAAGACGACCGAGGCCTGACGCTCCCGGTTTCCTCGCCCCACGAAAGTGGGGAGAGGTGGCCGCGAAGCGGCCGGAGAGGGGACGCCGTTCGCGACGTGCGAAGGGTCAAGTCTTCAGCCGGTTCTGATTTCGCACAAGGCGTTCCCCTCTCCGTCTCGGCTTCGCCGAGCCACCTCTCCCCCGCTCTGCGGGGGCGAGGAACCCAAGTTTCACCCATCCCACCACGGATCACCGACCCAATGGCCATCACACCGCTCGACATCGCCAACATGGCTCTAGCCGTGCTTGACGAGGCGCCGATCGACAGCCTCGACCAGGACGTCAAGGCGGCTCGCCTGCTCAACCTTCACCTCGACCTCACCCGCGAGGGCGAGCTCGCCAAGCATGCCTGGGTCTTCGCCATCTTCTCGGCGCAACTCGCAGGCGCCGACACCGACAGTGGCGATTGCACGCTGAACTATGCCTATGAATTGCCGGCCGACTGTATCCGCCCGCTGCCGCTGACCCAAAATGGCGAGCCGGACGGCCAGCCGGTCTCCTGGCGCCAGGAGGCGGGGCTGATCTACTCGGATCAGCCCGGGCCGCTGACCGTCCGCTACCTCGCGAATCTGACCGACCCGACCGACTGGGACGCGCTGTTCACCGAAGTGCTGGTGGCAGCCCTGGCGATCAAGATCGCGCATCCGCTGACCCACAAGGCCGGCATGATCGACATTGCGCGGGCCGCCTATGACCGCGCGCTCGACGCGGCCTTCAACGCCAACGCCATCCAGCGCGGCGGCCGGCTCTATACCGGCGCCTGGGCGGTTCAGCGTGGCGATCTCCGGAGTCTTCTTTGATGACTGCGCTCTACCCGGTCCAGGACGTCTTCACCCGCGGCGAAATCTCGCCGAGGCTCCATTCGCGCGCCTCGCTCGACCTTTATCGGGCGGCGCTCGCCAAATGCGAGAACTTCGTCACGCTCCCGCACGGCGGCATCCGCGCCCGCGGCGGCAGCTACTTCGTCGGCGAGGTCAAGGCGTCCGCGAAGAAGACGAGGCTCATCCCGTTCATCTTCTCCTCCGACCAGGCCTACTGCCTGGAATTCGGCGACCAGTATATCCGCGTCTATGCCTATGGCGCGCGCGTCGGCACAGTGGAGATCGCCTCACCCTATCTCGAGGCCGACCTGTTCCAGCTTGCCTATGTGCAGTCGGCCGACCAGATGTGGATCACCCATCGCGACTACCTGCCCAAGGTGCTGACGCGTGCGGCGCACACGACTTGGACGCTGGCTGATTTCGAATTCCTCGACGGCCCTTACGATCCGATCAACGACACGGCCACCACGCTGACGCCCTCCGATACGGGGCATCTGACGCCGAAGATGACGTCGAACATCGCGCCCTCGGGGACGGCCTCGAACGGAGGCGCCACCGCCGATGCCTACAAGATGTTCAACCGGTCGCTGATCGAGGACGTGACCGTCGACAGCGGTTCCTCCGGCTTCATCCGCTACAGGAATGCGGGCGGCGCCAGGCGCATCGTCGATGCGTACTGGATCGCGACGTCGAACACGATCGACCCCAGCAACAACGCGAACAATGCTGACCAGTTCACCGCCTGGGAGCTGCAGGGCTCCAACGACGGCGTGAACTGGACGACGCTGGATTCAAGGACCGGCGAGATCGGCTGGTCGAACAGCGAGAAACGCTTCTACGAATTCACCAATAAATCGGCCTATGAGTACCACCAGCTCCTGTTTACCGGCGGCGGCGGCGCCGACGCCGCTCCAAGCCGGTCGGCCGAGCTTGCCCTTCACATGGCGGCTTCGGATCAGACGCCGTTCGACCTCACCGCGTCCGACACCGCCGGCATCAATGACGGCGCCGGTTTCCAATCCACCGATGTCGGCCGCGCCGTCCGGCTGCTCGGTTCCGACGGCGTCTGGCGCTGGGCCAGGATCACCGGATACACCAGCGCCACGGTGGCCAAGATCGTGCTCTACGGCCATGCGCTTCCGAACACCAACCCGATCGTGCGCTGGCGGCTCGGCACCTTCGTGCCGGGCAGGTATGTCGAGAGCAGTTCGCTGTTCGAGGAGCGGCTCGCCTTCAGCCGCAGGTTTTCCGTCTATGCCTCGGCCACGGGCGACTTCGATAATTTTACCCTCGGCGAGAAGGACGACGACGCGCTGGAATTCGTCCAGGCCGGCGGCGGCCAGGCCAACGACATCGTCTGGATCGCCGATTCCGACGGCGCGCTTCTGATCGGCACTTCGGGTGGCATCCGCGCGCTGTCGGGCTCCGGCATCGACGAGGCGCTGACGCCGTCCTCCTTCAAGAATCGCCGCTCGCGCACCTTCGGCTGCGCCCGCATACGGCCGGTCGATGCCGGCCAGTCCTTCCTCTATGTGACGCGCTCACGCCGGGCGATCGCTGAGCTCACCCAGGTCCAGGCGAACAAATTCACCTCCGACGATATCGGCCAGGTGTCCGAGCACATTCCCAAGAAAGGCGTGGTCGAGATCGCCTACCAGACCGACCCCGATCCGATGTTGTGGTTCCCGCTCGATGATGGCGAGCTCGGCGGCTACACGCACCAGCCGAGCCAGGACGTGCGCGGCATGCACCGCCACCGGTTCGGCGGCGCCGCCGCAGGCCTGGAATGGGCCGCGGTGGAGAGCGCCGTAGTCACGCCCGGCCAGAACGGCGTCGACGACATCTGGCTGGTCGTCAGGCGCACCATCGGCGGCATGACGAAACGCTACATCGAGGTTATGCAGCCACCCTTCGAATACGGCGCGCTGGAAGACGCCTTCCAGGTCGATTGCGGGCTGACCTATTCCGGCGCGCCGGTGAATGTCGTCTCCGGCCTCGGCCATCTCAATGGCGAGAAGGTCGACGTGCTGGCCGACGGCAAGGTCTTTCGCGGGCTGACGATCGCCTCCGGCCAGGTGACGCTGCCCGCCGGCGCCACCGCCGCGAAATGGCAGGTCGGGCTGCCGTTCCAGGGCAAGGCCGATACGCTGGAGCTCGATGTCGGCGGCCAAGACGGCTCGCTCATCGGCCGCCGCAAGAAGGTGGCGAAGCTGATCCTGTCGTTGCTGGAGACCGACATGACGGGGCTTCAGGTCCAGTCCTTCATGCGCGGCCGCTGGGAAGCCGTGCGCATGCCTTCGATCGTCGCGTCCGACGGCAAGGCGAAGCTCTACACCGGCAATGTCGAGGTGCCGATCGACGACAGTTGGGAAGGGCAGGGCAGGGTGAAGATCCGTCACGTCAATCCCACGCCCTGCACGATCCGGGCGTTCACGCCTGTGTTTGATGCGGAGCCGTAATCTCCCCCCTTGAGGGGGAGATGTCGCCGGAGGCGACAGAGAGGGTCGCCGCGCGTGAAGCGCCGACCTCCTCGCTTCCGCAAGGCGTCGGCGCTCTACGTGAGACGACCCCCTCTGGCCTGCCGGCCATCTCCCCCTCGATGGGGGAGATTCCCATTTCCACAAGGAACCCATCTCTCATGACACCCCATGCCGAAGCTCTCGGCAGGGCGCGGACGGCTGCGGATTTCGCCGCCGTCATTGCCTTGCTCGACATCGACCTCTCGGAAGCCGTCGCCACCCGCCAAGGCCTGAAGCAAGCGGAAGACCGCGCCATTTTCGGTGATGGCGATCTGGCCGCCGCGCGGGTCGCGCTCGACGACTGCAACGACAGGATCGCGATGCTGGAACGAGCAATCGCCGCCGCCGGCAGCCGCCGCGCTAGCGCCGCGGAACGCGAAGCCCGCTCGGACATCGAGGCGCTTGCCGAGGAGATCGAAGGCAAGGCCGCACTGCTCGGCACCCGGTGGTGCGCTGTTCGCAGGCTGGTCGAGGAATTGCGCGAGGAATTGTTCGAGGCCGATGCGCTGTCGCGCGCCATTGCTACCGCCAACGGCCTGTTCGACGCCGCTGGCCTGCCGCGCCTGAAGGTGAGCCTTGCCGCAACCCGCCGCGCCGCCATGGCCGGCCCGCGCGCGGCAGTTCCCGCGCGCCTCAGCCGCGCGGGGCTTACGGCTGACCGGCAGCTTCTTGCGCTCATCGCCACCGGCGGCGCGCTCGACCCGCGCCCGGCGCTGCGCGCGCCCGTTGGCGCAGCCAAGAAACCCAAGACCCGGCGAGGCTGAACCATGTGCACATTGGCTCTTCTTGGACTGGCAGGCACGGCCGTGTCGGTCGGCGGCGCCCTGATGCAGGGCGCCCAGCAGCAGCAATTGGCCAACTACCAGGCCAAGGCTTACGAGCAGCAGGCGCAGGCGGATGCGCAAAGCGCCGCCTTCGAGCAGAGGCAGGAGCGCCGCAAGCAGGACCTGCTCGAGGCCCAGGCGCGCGCCCAGGCCGGTGCCTCCGGTGTCGGCATTGCCGGCTCGCCCACCGAGGTGCTGGCGGCGAATGCACGGCAGGGTCAGGTCGACCTCGATGCGACTCTGTACAACTCACGCCTGCGCCAAAACAACCTCAACACCCAGGCCGCCATCTCGCGCTTCCAGGGCAAGCAGGCAATGACGGCTTCGATCTTCAAGGCAGGCAACAGCCTCATCGATGGTCTGTCGGGCCTCTACGATCCGGCCAGGTCTGTGACCTTCGGCGGGTCGTCGCTCTCGCCTCGGGCGAGCAGGGCCATCATCGGCGGCTACACGGGGCTCTACTGAGATGGTCCACGCCGCTCGTCCATAATATTCGCAATCATAGATTGATGGCGGAAGCCATTCGCGCCTACATGGCAAACCCCAGCTATATGAAGACCGTCGCGCCAAAGACGGCTGCCCGCATTCGCGCCTATGTGAATGAACACAAAGATCTGAAACACATCATTCAGTTCAACAGCGTTGTCGGCACCGCCGGCGGGGCGGCCGGAGCGGGAGCGGCTCTGGGTTCAGATAGCCCGGATTCCGAGCGCGGGCAGGCTCAGTGAAGTTGGTGAAGTTGGCGAAAATCGCGGTGACAATGAACTGATTTCCGGCGCGGCTACAAATCTAGCCCGCGCGCTAATCCCAATCTTTTCAAGCCTCGCTTTCGGGGGGCTTTTTCATGGAGCAAGCCTTATGGCCCGACCTGCAACTGCCGCCGTTCGCCTGCTGACCGGCGAGCGCGAACCCGTGCGCCTGGCGACGATCGCGAACATCACCCTTTACGGCCTGCAGACGATCGACGGCGTGGCGGCCGAAGTAGGCGACCGCGTGCTGGTCAAGGACCAGGCCGACCAGGCCCAGAACGGCATCTACACCGCGAGCGAGGGCCAGTGGTTCCGCGCTGCCGACGCCCGCACCGCGCGCACGATGCAGAAGGGCACCACCGTGCATGTGCAGGAGGGAGCGGTTTCGGCCGATCGTGTCTATGCGTTCGAGACGCTGGATCCTGTGATCGGCGCCGACCCGATCGTGCTCAGCTTCTATCTTTCGCAAGACACGCTGGGCGACGCGGTGAACGCGGCCAGTGCCGCCGCCGCCAGCGCTGCAGCGGCACTCACCTCCAAGAACGCGGCGGCCACCAGTGTCACCAATGCGGCCGGCTCGGCCACGGCCGCCTCCGGCTCGGCAAGCGCGGCGTCCACATCAGCTGCCAATGCCGCGACCAGCGCCACCAATGCCGGCACTTCGGCAACGGCTGCAGCCGGCTCCGCTTCCACCGCTGCCGGTTCGGCCACCAGCGCCGGCACCTCGGCAAGTGCTGCCGCCGGCTCGGCTTCGGCCGCTTCAGGCTCGGCCACGACCGCCTCCGGCTCGGCGACCAGCGCCGCTACCTCGGCCACCAACGCGGCGGCGAGCGCCGTCGCTGCCGCCAATGCCGTGGCGGCTCTTGGCTACACCTTTTCCACCAGCACCGCCGATGCCGACCCGGGCAACGGCACGCTGCGGCTGAACAGCGCCACCGCCGCCTCGGCCACTGCCGCCTATATCGACAATCTCGATTCCAGCGGCGCCACGGTGAGCGGCATCCTGGATACGTTCGACGACAGCACCAACACGATCAAGGGCCAGCTCACGCTGCGCTCAAAGGCGTCGGCGGCAATCGCCTATGTCTACAACGTCACCGGCCCAGTGGTGGACGGGACGGGCTATCGCAAACTGACGCTCGCCTATGTCAGCGGCGCCGGCACCTTGCCGACAAGCGCGGATGGCATCTGGCTGATCTTCACCCGCGCCGGCGACAAGGGCGCGGATGGGCTGGGCAGCGGGGACTTCACCGGCCCGGCCAGTTCGGTGACGGACAACATCGTGACCTTCGCCGGCACCACGGGGAAGGCCGGCAAGGATAGTGGCATAGCGGTGGGCAGCCTTGTCGCAGGGCCGGCCTCGGCCGCGGCCGACAACATCGCCACGTTCAACGGCACGACCGGGAAGCTGGTGAAGGACAGCGGCGTGGCGGTGGGAAGCTTGGTTGCTGGGCCTGCATCGGCCGCGACCGACAACGTCGCCGCGTTCAATGGCACGACCGGGAAGCTGGTGAAGGACAGCGGCGTGGCGGTGGCGAGCCTGGCGACTGGCCCAGCATCCGCAACGTCAGGCAATCTCCCCAGCTTCAACGGAACCGGCGGCAAAGCGCTTCAGGACAGCGGTATTGCGGCAAGCAATCTGGCGAAACTCAATGCCAACAATGCCTTCTCATCAGCTCAGATGATCGGTCTTTCTACCGGTCAGGCCATCGGCGTCAGCGGCAGCCCTGCGGCGAACACTTCCGGGCTGACCATCAACACCGTTAGTCCCGCAACCGGCGCCGGCGCCTTCATTTCATTCAACCGTATCGGAGCCTACGCCGTCAACTTCGGTCTCGATACCGACAACAAGCTGAAAGTCGGCGGCTGGTCGATGGGGGCAGTCGCCTATGAAATTCTTAACCAGAACAATTATCCCACTTATCTGGACACCCGTTACCTACAAAGCACTGCAAATAATGCAACTGTCCAAGCTGCTTCCGGCACTGCGATCACGTTCACTGGCATTCTTGCCGGCGTCAAAGAGATCAAGATCATGGCTCGCGGCATCAGCTTTGCAGCGACCGGCAGCTTGAAAATGCGAATTGGCCCGACCGGCGGCCTTGCGGCTACCGGCTATGAAGGCGGCTACGGCTTGTTCCAAGGCGCCTCAAACGCGATTGCAGTCACAGATGCAATGTTTTGCGCTCAAACAAATAATGCTGCAGGCACGGTCATGTGTTTCGGGAAGCTGGTGTTGATGGATGCCACTAACAATGTGTGGGGTTGGTTTGCGACCGGATATTCCCCCGGTGCGAACGCGTTTGTTCTTTCCAGCGCGATTGCTCTTTCTGGCCCGCTTTCGCAGATCAGCTTTTATGAGTCGGGGGGCAGCACGTTCGACGCTGGCACCCTCAACATTGCTTGGAGCTTGTAGCCATGGAACGCACCCTAGATGTCATGACGGGCAAGGTTACGGAAAACCCCGATTGGGTTTTGGAAAATCCCGCTCCCGCGCCGCGCCCGACCGCGCTCAAATCGATCGTGCAGGCGCGCATCATCGCCGCCGGCAAGATGGGCGATGCCTATGCTGCGTTGATCACCAACCCTATCTATTTCGCTCGGTGGTTCGCTCCCGATCATCCCGTCGTTTATTGCGACGATCCGGACGCCGTGTCGCTTGTCACCGCGCTCGGGCTGGATCCTGCGGTGATCTTAGCTCCGTGATCCTTCAAGCGCTGAAAGCATATTTGCGGTGTGTTGCCTTTTGAGAAAGAGCAGGCGTTGACGGCGCGCGGCGTCCATATGAATTGCCATTGACGTTGAGTGCCGGCTTTCGTGAATCCAATCATCGTCAATCCGATCAAAGAGAGCATCTTCGATAGGGATATCATCCGAGATCGGTGACTGTAGTAGGCTGGCCTCGTGCAACTCGTGGCGCTTGAGTGACCGGTAAAGCTGTCTCCAATTCAGACCGCCGGTGTCCATATCGTCGAGCCAGTCCTTGCCGAAGTTCAATCGAGCGTGGGGCAATCTATCAAAATTGAAAAAGGCAAAGCCCGGCCAAAGATACCACCGACCATCGGGAAGCGGCTTCACGGTGCCCCCTACGGTATAGCCTTCCAGCAGATGGAAAGGGTCTGTTTCCTTCACCGGGAAGATATCGTGATCGAGGACGCCAACCATGGAGGGTCGGTTCGGAACTACGATGTTGGCCCACGCCCAATTGAGAGCGTAGCCGTGTGATCGACTGCCGTCGTTGCCATCCGTCTTCTTTTTCACCCACGGATTGCCCGTAACAACGAAATAGCGAATTCCCGCCGCTGCACAGACATCCTGGATGGAGGCTTTCGCAGCAGTGTTATTCGAGTTATCAACGACAAGATGAACTGCCCCTGGAACGTAGTGTGCGATGAGCTTTGTCTGCCACTCAATGACTTGAGGGTCATTGAAAGCGACTGTGATCAGCACATTTCGGTTCCGAATATCAGGAATAGCTGCCCGATTAACATTCCGGGCGAGCGCTAACCTCTCCCCGATTTGGTAGCGAGCATGGTTCTTACGGTCGACCAGCGGGCGAAGATGTAGCCATTCACGGCGAGAGTATTTCGAAAGGGAGCGAGGCATTGCTCACTTCTATACTCTTGCCGCCTAATCCACAATCAGAGGAGAAGTCCCATGGACCGCAATTTCGCGCGTGCCCTTTCGCTCGTGCTTAAATCCGAGGGCGGCTGGTCGGACAACCCCGCCGATCCCGGCGGAGCGACCATGAAAGGCGTCACGCTCGTCAATTTCCGCCACTACGTCAAAGGTGATGCCACCAGAGCTGACCTTCGCGCCATCAGCGACGACCAAGTCGCCACGGTCTATCGTCGTTTCTACTGGGACACCGTAGCCGGCGCAGAGCTTCCCGACGGCATCGACTATGCCGTCTTCGACTTTGCCGTGAACAGCGGGCCGGGAAGGGCGGCGAGATATCTGCAGGCGGTGCTCGACGTTGGCCAGGACGGCCGCATCGGTCCGGCGACGCTCGCGGCGGCGAGGGCAAAGCCCGCCGGTGTCGTCATCGATGCGCTCTGTGACTCGCGGCTCGCCTTCCTCGAAAAGCTGCCGACCTGGCCGAGCTTCGGGCGGGGTTGGAGCGCCCGCGTCGCCTCGGTGCGGCGGCAGGCCCTGCTGATGTCCGCGTTGCCGGAGCCTGCATCGGGCGATGACGTCGCGCCAGCGGCAACGCCCGTCGACGCTGGATCGCCGGGCGTAACTGACGCACCCACCGCGCCACTCAAATCCGCATCGCCCGGCAACGCCGCCGGCATCCTCGCGCTGATAGCGCTGGCGCTCGGCTCGCTCGCCGCCTGGGCCACGCATCTTCCCTGCAATCTTTTCGGAGTGTTCTGCCAATGATTGCCGTCATCATCCGCATCGCCTTGCGCTATGGCGCGGGTGTGCTTGTCGCCCGTGGCCTTCTGGGTGCCGACGACGCCGCGGCGTTTTCCGCCGATCCCGACATCCAGATGGCGCTGGAGACCGGTCTTGGTCTCGCCATCGGCGCCGCGGCCGAGTGGTGGCATCTGCTCGCGCGCCAGTTCGGCTGGGAGCACTGAAATGGAGAACCTCAAGTCCGTCCTCACCCAGCTGATCGAGCAGGCGAGGCTGTATGTGATCGTCGGCGGCGTCTGCTTCATCGCCGGTCTCCTCATCGGAGCACTGCTATGAGCGCGCTTCTGGCATGGTTTCTCACCAATCCGACAGTCCTGGCGATCGGCGTGGGCATTATCGGCGCGCTTGGGTGGGGGTTCCACCAGCGCCTCGCCGGCGCGCGGGCCGAGCGCAGCAAGCAGGCTGAAGCGGAGGACGCGGCCCGGAATGTCGCCGACCAGATCGACAACGACATCGGCGCCTTGCCGGATGGCGCGGTCAGGAAGGAGCTAAAGTCATGGGCAAGGGACTGATTGTCGCCGTCATAGCTACCGCACTTGCCGGTTGCACGACGGCCAGGGGCGGCTTCTGCGCCGTCGCCTCGCCGATGCGCCTCTCCGACAGGGCGGTCGACGCGCTGTCGGATCAAGAAGCCAGGGCGCTGCTCGCGCACAACCGCAAGGGCGAAAAACTCTGCGGCTGGAGGCCGTGATGCATGACATCTTCGATCTTCTGGGCATCAAGGGCCAGGTCGTGGCGGCAGGTCTCGCCGGCGGCGTGCTGAGGGCGCTGTCGCGTCATCGCTACAAGCTGCGCGAGATGATTGCCTCGCCCATCTGCGGCGCTTTGGCCGCCGCCTATCTGACATTGCCCGTCGTTGCCTGGGTTCAGGCAAGTGACCTGCCGATCCCTGAAGCCGCCAACGACACCACCACGCTTGCCGCCGCTTTCCTGATCGGCGTCTCGGCGATGTGGATCTCGGACATTGTCTTCGAGCTGGTGGTGCGAAGATTCAGACAGACACCGGATTCCTAAGCGCAGCGGAGGCGTTGTCGACGATACGACAACACTTCGATCCCGGTGCCGGCGTTCACCCGTTCGAGCCGCTGGAAGAATCCAGGCGCAACGCCTATCTATGGAGCAATCCAAAGGAGGTATGACATGTCTTCTTCCACCGAGCGCGCGGTCCTTGCTGGCGGCTGCTTCTGGGGCATGCAGGATTTGATCCGACGCTTGCCCGGCGTGATCTCAACGCGAGTGGGCTACAGCGGCGGCGATGTTCCCAACGCCACCTACCGCAACCACGGCACCCACGCCGAGGCGATCGAGATCACCTTCGACCCGGCCAGGACCAATTTCCGTACGCTTCTCGAATTCTTCTTCCAGATCCACGATCCGACGACGAAGAACCGCCAGGGCAACGATATCGGCACAAGCTATCGCTCGGCGATTTTCTACACCAGCGACGAACAGAAGCGGATCGCCGAGGACACGATTGCCGACGTCGACGCGTCCGGCCTGTGGCCTGGCAAGGTCGTTACCGAGCTCGCCCCGGTCGGGCCCTTCTGGGAAGCCGAGCCAGAGCATCAGGACTATCTCGAGCGCTATCCCAACGGCTACACTTGCCATTTCGCGCGGCCGGGCTGGAAGCTCCCGGTCCGCCGACAGGCGGCCGCATCATAATCATCGCTGTTTGACTTAGGCTTTACGCACTTTGATCCGCCCGCCGTGCCGGAAGGCATGGCGGGCTTTTCGCGTTCCGGCCCTGTCGCCCCGGGACGGGCAGGCTCAGCCCTTGGCGCGGCGGCCTTCGTGTTCGTGGGTGCCGATCCAGTGGGCGCGGATGCGGTCGCTGGCTTCGAGATAAGCCATGTCGATCAGGTAGGTCAGAAGCTTTTCGCCATCGGCTTCGGCCTTCTGGCGAAGTTCTCGCAAGATCCCCTGCGCAAACTGCAGGTTTTCCATTTTGCTAGGCTGGTTCATGGGTGCCCCCCAAATGTATGCGCGGTAAGTTTGGCTCACTATGCTTGTATGAAGATTGTGGCCTCGCTCGCGGCGAAGCTGTGCTCGGTTGCACCGATGTCCGATCAACGAACCTGTTGGACATTGGGCGGAAATGTCGATATTTTACGCGCCCAATCGGATAGCGACCATGCACGAAGACGAGGGCAGCACTCCTGACAAGTTGCAAGCCATGCTTGACGTGATTGCCAGGAGCGGGCCTTCGAACGAGAGCGGGCAGGCCGATTTCGGTCGGCTGAGAGCCGATGCCGCCAAGGCCGCCAGCGTGCTGATCGAATTTTACGGCGATGCAGCCCTGGAGCGGGCCAAGCTCATTGAGCGCCGATCGCCCCAGTCGCAGTTCGCGCGCATGGTCACGGCTGAAGTCGGCAGGCGCGGCAAGCGAAGCTGACCTTGAAACAATCGGTGAAAGCGGCCTCAGGACGATCTTCGCCTCCCCGGTCTTCCGTCAAGCCGCTGCTCGACCTCTTCCTCGATATTATCCAGAAGATAGGACATCAGGTCGTGTCCGATCGATCGCGCTATGTCCTTGGCCTGCCCGACATGGCTGTGGATCTCGCGCAGCGCCTGCTCCTCGCACCCGGCACCGTTCGTTAAATCAACGAACCAGCCAGGATAAAGGGCCGCCTCGCCAACCCCGTCGACGTAACACTGGCCGACTGCCAGGATCTTGCGCAACCCCATCTTCTCGGAACGGACCCTATAGATTTCCCTGAAGCCGGACCTGCGCTCTACGGCCTTGCGGATAGCCAGCCGAACCCTTGAGCGGTCGTCCTGGTCGATGCTTTGCATGCATCGCTCCAGCGACGCGCCGTGCGAGAATTCGTCGAGTGTCAAACCGAAATAGTCTGAAAGATTGACGTCGCCATAGACGCGGTCACGCTTAATGTCCCAGGTCCAGAACCCGTCGATCGGTGGATACCGCATATGCATGTTGCGGCCGTGTTCAAGCGCCGATGTCATGAAAACCGCCCGTCCGGTTTCAAGATTCGGCAGTACTATGTAGCAAAAACGAAAAGAAACAAAGATGGCCTTTTGTACAGGGCCTAAAGTCATTACGCTTGCCGATCATGGCAATTTTAAACGTCATGTTCGCTATGGCCGGAAACAGGAGTGATTTTAAAAAATTCTTGAGCCGAAAGAATTTTCACCTTGGCGCCACAACTACAGCTTGTACTTCACGAGATAAGCACTGCAGGTGGGCAGGAGGAGCAACCTCGAAGGTTGTATTGTCATAGGAAACATGGTTGAAAATTCTTATATTTGTAGGGTGGGTAAAATTCTGTTGTCTGAAACCGCGCCGTCCACGACTCGTGTTTCGCCACGTTCCAAAATGCTAGCGGCAGCTGATTGGCCGGCAAACCGACCGCTGGTTGAAAAAGCAAAACTTCGAGGAAAGTCCGCGCATATCAATCGGTAGCCAAGCGCTTCCCGGGACTGCCCGGTGGCGACCGCTGGAGTGAGGGTCGTCGTCGTTCCGACCAAAGTCCGCCAAGAGTCCGACCTAAGCTGACTTTTGCTGTGGCTCCGCGCCGGGTTCATCGCCTGCAGCCGAATCATCGGCGACGCGGTCATGCTCGAATTGACGCGCCGCGGGTAGGGGATGCAACCAGGGCTCGCGGCGTCCGACCCAGAGTTCGTAGCTCGGCACCAACCCTTCGGTTGGCGCAACGTCCAGACTGCCGATCGTGACCTCTACCTCGTCATCGCCGACGAACGGAACGCGGCTTCCGCAGCTAGGGCAGAAGCTTCGAGTGCCATAGCTGCTGGTGATGCCGGTGGTTTCGAACGCTTGTAGCGGCCATACGGCGTAGGCGTGGAAGGCCGATCCGCTTGTCTTGCGGCAGTCCTTGCAGTGACAGAGGCCGACCCGGAGCGGCTCGCCAGTGACGCGGAACTGCACGCCGCCACACAGGCAACTGCCGCTGCGCGCGATTTCAGACATTGCCGTTCCTTCCTGCGGTTATGCGCGGAGCCAAGTCTCTCTCGCCTGGCAAGTCCCGCTGCCGGCTGCTAAAACCGGCGAGAGATTGTAATGGTTCCGTGCCGAAGCAAGAAGCAAAGGTCAGTCGGGAAGGTTGATCGGCTCCTCGCACCGATAGACGCGGCACTCGCCGTCCTTGGTCGGAACCGCCGTCGAGACTGGCACTTCCGGCCAGTCGCATTCGTTACCGAACTGCCGAACGAACCGGTCATAAGTGTTCGGACCCGTGGTCAAGACCGCGGCATGATTGCTTTTGATCAGCGCCTGCGTCTGCGCGCAAGTCATCGCGCGCGTGTCAGGCCGGGCGTAGGCGGCGCTCACGCTGCACAACATTGTGCCGGCCCATAATATCTGGCCTGCGGTAAATGCCATCGACTGGGTTCTCATGGACACCGGCTTCAGGTTTCCGGTGCCAATATGGATCACAGCTAGAACACCGCAAGATATTTGAGCAGCGAAATGGCCGCCATACGTGTCGACCGCAGACAGCGGTGTCAGCGTCGGGCGGAACATGCGCGCGGCTCGTGAGTTCACTTCCTCGATAACGAAGCGCGGTATCGCACAGTCAGAAAGAGGAAAAGACCATGGGCCTCGGCACGATTCTCGTCATCATTCTCATTCTCGCCTTGCTTGGCGGTTTCAGCGGCCTTGGCGGCGGACCTTTCTACGGAACCGGTTATTATGGCGGCGGCGGCCTCGGGCTTGTCCTGGTTATCTTGATCATCCTGGTGCTGCTCGGCCGCATCTGACAGCCCAACACGCGAGCAGGCCTCAGGGTGTCGCCAGCGCGTCCCTGAGCTTCGCTGCCAGTTGTTCCAGTGTGAACGGCTTGGTGATGAAGTGCACATCGTGGTCGAGCACGCCGTTATGCACAACCGCGTTGCGCGTGAAGCCGGTCATGAACACCACTCTCAGCGAATGGGAATGCCTGCGCGCCTGTTCGGCAAGCTGGCGGCCGTTCATGACCGGCATGACGATATCCGTCAGCATCAGGGCGATGGCCGGATGTTCGCCGAGCTTGCGCAGCGCCTCTTCGCCGCCCGCAGCCTCGATGACAGTATAGCCGAGTTCCTGCAGCGCGGCCGCCGTCGAGGCACGCACACGAGCATCATCTTCAACGAGCAGAACGGTTTCGGTTGCCGGGACATCGGTCCTGCCGCCTGCCTTCGCCGATGGTGCCGCTTCCCCTGCACCCGTGAAGCGAGGAAGATAGATCTTGATCGTCGTGCCTTCGCCTGGCTCCGAATAGATTTTGACGTGCCCACCGGATTGCTTGACGAAGCCGAACACCTGGCTGAGCCCGAGTCCTGTGCCTTTGGCCGCAGGCTTGGTGGTGAAGAACGGTTCGAAAGCCCTGGCCATGATGTCTGGCGACATGCCTGCGCCCGTATCGGTCACCGCAATCATGACATATTGGCCGACCTTCACCTCCGGATGCGCCACCGCATAGGCTTCGTCGAGAAAGCAATTGGCCGTCTCGATGGTAAGCTTGCCCCTATCCTCCATAGCGTCGCGCGCATTGACCGCCAGGTTGATGATGGCATTCTCGACCTGGCTCGCGTCGGCATGTGTTTTCCACAGTCCGCCCGCCAGCACCGTTTCGATCTCGACCGCATGGCCGAGCGTGCGGCGCAGAAGGTCCGACATGGCGGTGACAAGGCGGTTGGCGTCGACGACCTCGGGCGCCAGCGGCTGCTGCCTGGAAAAGGCAAGCAGCCTGGCCGTGAGATTGGCGGCGCGCGCCGCGGCATCGGCCGCCGCCTCGATGAAGCTCTGTACGTCGTGCTCGCCGCGGGCCAGCTTGCGATGCGCCAGGTTCATGGCGCTGGTGATGACGGCCAGCATATTGTTGAAATCATGCGCGATGCCGCCCGTGAGCTGGCCAACCGCCTCCATCTTCTGCACCTGGCGGAGTTGTGCTTCCGCCTTTTCACGCGTCTCGATCTCGTTGAGCAGCGCCACGTTTTTGGCGCTCAAAGCGTCCTGCGCCGTGGCGACGTCCTGGAAGCGGCGGCTGGATTGGCGGATCGTATAGATGCCGAGCAGGAAGATGCCCAGCAGCGCGGCGAACGAGCCGGCACGCAACCAGCCTTCGATCTGCTCCATTCGCTCCGCGCGGGTCGCCAGGCTCGCGCCATCGATGCGCCGGATCGCGTCGATATTGGCGCGGATCTGGTCCATGTCCAGCTTGCCCCTGCCGCCGCGCACGATGTCCAGCGCTTTTGCCGTGTTGCCCGTGTCGTAGAGCCTGATCGTCTCCGCGAGCTCGGTCTGCTTGCGCGCAAGCGCGTCCTTGATGCCGACGACCTGTTGTGCTCTGTCGCTGCCGGCCGGAAACATCTCGTCGATGCGCTTAAGCAGTGCCGGCAGCGCATCGACCGCATGCTGGTATGGCAGCAGGTAGTTCTTCTCGCCTGTCAGCAGATAACCGCGCTGGCCGGTCTCCTCGTCCTGGGCGAGCGATTGCAGGCTCGAGAGCAACTGCTGGGCCTCGATCGCTTCGCGGCTGGCGTCGCGGTCCGCGACCTGCACCTCGGCGAGGATGGCACGCACGGCGATGATCAGCGCGACAACGGCAAATCCGGCAAGGAGCGGAAGCGTTTGCCATCGCAGGGCGCGTCGCAGTCGGACGATCATTGCTTTGTTGGGCCCGGGGAAACCGTGAAGTTCAGCAAGTGGTAGGCGGCGGCAAAGCGCTAGGCAATAGCCAGGTCAATCACGCAACGAATGCAGCAAGTTAGCCGGGCTGGGCGTCAAACTTTGATGGCGGCAGGCCCGGCAGATGGAGCTACGGCAGCACTTGGCGGCCGCCCCCCGGGGTCTCGCTAGCCCCCTTGTTCTGCGCGATTCCGAACGGAAGGCTACGGCGAAGTCGCCGAGCTTAACCGCTCACACTTTTCCTGGAATTGCTCTATCTCTCGCGCCCGCTGCAGTCGAGGCAGACGATGCTGCGTCCCGGACAATTCAGCCGATGCGTGCCTTCCGGACAGCAATGGCCGTTCGAGCTCAGCCAGCGCTCGCAAACGAAAACCTTCTTGGCCCCGTGACAGCGGGAGCATTCCTGCGGACGCGTCAATTCCTCCCGTGACGGGATGCGATGCTCCGCTTCAACGACCGTGTTCATCCGTTTAGTCCCCAACGCCCTGGATTGACGGTCACATATGTTAATTAACCATTCTTTACATTAGAGTCTATGAATGTGAAAGCCACGAAACTGTCGTCGCGCTTTTCACGCCTGCACGCTTCCCCTTTGCATCGCCCCTGCTAGAAGTGATGCGCGTCCATGCGCCGGCAGATTCTGGCGAGCAGGGCAGGCAACGGGAACCTTCTTTGCAATGACATGGACTGGCGCGGGCGCGCTTTTCATCCTGGTCGCCACCTATGCCGGTGTGGCCGTCGGCCGCATCCCGGGCCTGCGCCTCGACCGCGCCGGCATCGCGCTGCTGGGCGGGGCCGCCATGATCGCCATCGGCGCGATCGGCATCGAGGACGCCTACAAAGCCATCAATTTCGACACCATCACGCTGCTGCTCGGCATGATGATCGTGGTCGCGCATCTGAAGGTTTCGGGGGCGTTTCGCGCGCTTGGCGGTTTTGCCATCGAGCATGCCCATGCGCCTTTCATGCTTTTGGTGATGGTGACGCTGTTGACCGGCGTGCTCTCTGCCTTCCTGGTCAATGACGCGATCTGCCTTGTGATGGCGCCGATCGTCGTCCATGTCACACGGGTCATCAATCGCAACCCCGTGCCTTACCTCATCGCCACCTGCACGGCCTCGAATTGCGGCAGCGTCGCCACCATCACCGGCAATCCGCAGAACATGGTGATCGGCGCGCTGTCGGGCATTTCCTATCCGGCCTTCACACTGGCGCTCGCGCCGGTTGCGTTGTTCGGCCTGTTCTGTGTCATCGTCATCGTTCGTTATGTCTACCGTGCTGAATTCTCCCGCCCCGCCGAACTCAGTCCGGAAGTCTATCGCGGCCGCATGCTGCCCGGGCAGGTGCTGAAGGCCACCGTCGTCTGCCTGCTGCTGGCGCTCGCCTTCTTTGCCGGCGTCCCCGTCGCCAAGGCGGCGCTGATTGCCGGCGCTTTCCTGCTGGTCACCCGGGCAATCAAGCCGAGACGCATCTACCGCGAGATCGACGGGCCGCTGCTTTTCATGTTCGCCGGCCTGTTCGTGGTGGTGGCGGGTGCCGAACGCACGCTGCTCACGCCCGATATGATCGCCTGGGCGAAGGGTGTCGGCCTCGACGATGTCTGGCGGCTCTCCGGCTTCACCGCGGTGCTTTCCAACATCATGAGCAATGTGCCGGCCGTGCTGGCGCTCCGCCCCTTCATTCCCGGGTTGGAGGATCCGCAGCGTGCCTGGCTGGTCGTGGCGATGAGTTCGACGCTTGCCGGCAACTTCACGCTGCTCGGCTCGGTCGCCAATCTGATCGTCGCCGAGCAGGCAAAGGCGGCCGGCAAGGAGCTTTCCTTCTCCGCCTTCTTCAAGGTCGGCCTGCCGCTGACGCTGGTGACGCTTCTAGCCGGCACGGCCTGGCTGGCTTTGTCCTGAAGATACTGCCTCTCGGACCGCTACAATCGACGCGCCGGGGCCGTCACGCTCTAAGCTTCGTGCTTGCCCGCCATCCTCGCCCGGATCAGCGTCGCGGCGGCATGGCCGGCGGCGTTGACGTAGTCGGGATTGTGATGGATCAGCATGCTGGAAAAGGCGCCGTCCATCAGAAGCACGATCTCGCGTGCCAGCATCTTCGCTGCGCCGACATCGTGACTTGAAAGAGCGCCGGCCAGCCATTTTTCGAAATTGGTCTTGTGGCGCGCTCCGGCCTTCACCGCTGGGTGCCCTGGCATCGCCGCCAACTCTGCCGCCGTGCGCAGGAAGCCGCAGCCCTTCCATTTGGGGTGCCGAGCCACCCGCGCCAGATTGGTGAAGATCGCCTCGACCTTTTTGTCTGCGCCGCCCTCCGCAGCGTTGAACCAGCCCGCCATCTGCTCGAGATTGGGTTGGTCGCGCCCATCGAGATAAGCCGCGATCAGATCGTCCTTGCTCTTGAAATGGTAGTAGAGCGTGCGCTTGGTGAGCCCGGCTTTCTCGGCCACGGCATCGACACTGACGCGGCCGATGCCTTCGGCATAGAAGAGCCTGGTCGCCGCGTCGACGAGACGTTTTCGGGTAGGGTTGACCTTTTCGCTCATCATGTAAGTATACCGACTAGTGAATATACAAGCAACCGCAAGTCTGCTCCTTATCCAGCTGAACCGCCGGAAAGGGAAAAGTCATGACCGAACTTGTGCTGAGCGAGACGCGCGACCGCGTGGCAATCCTCACTCTCAACCGCCCCGACAAGCTGAACGCGCTGAATTACGCGCTGATCGACCGGCTGCTTTCGCTCCTCGACCTGATCGAGACCGACGATAGCGTGCGCGCCGTCATCCTTACCGGGGCAGGGGAGCGCGCCTTTTCCGCCGGCGCCGATATCCACGAATTCTGGTTGAGCGTGGCCGAAGGCAGCGATGTCGCGTTGCGCGATTTCGTGACGCGCGGCCAACGCCTGACGGCGCGGCTGGAAGCCTTTCGCAAGCCGGTCATCGCAGCCGTCAACGGCCTGGCTTTCGGCGGCGGTTGTGAGATCACCGAAGCGGTACCGCTGGCGATCGCCAGCGATCGCGCCTTGTTTGCAAAGCCCGAGGTAAAACTCGCCATGCCGCCGACTTTCGGTGGCACCCAGCGCCTGCCGCGGTTGGCCGGCCGCAAACGCGCGCTGGAACTGCTGCTCACCGGCGATGCGTTTTCACCCGCGCGGGCGCTGGAGCTCGGCCTTATCAATCAGGTCGTGCCGCATGCGCAACTGATGCCGGCCGCGCTCGACCTTGCCCGCCGCATCATCGGCCATTCGCCGGCTGCCGTCTCCGCTATCCTCACCTCGGTCGCCCGTGGCATCAACCACAGCATTGCCGAGGGCTTGCTGGTCGAGGCCGAGCAGTTCGCGCGCATGGCCCCCACGGCCGACCTGCGCGAAGGCCTGAGCGCCTGGATCGAGCGGCGCAAGCCGAGCTATGACGGGACATGGACCCATGTCACCCGGCCGGCCGAGGTAAGACGAGCGGCGCGGCGGCTCGATCGAATGCCGAGCGGGGACATGCCGGATGGTCGGACCTAGCGCTATGCCACCGCTTTCAGCGGCGCCGGTGCCTGCACGCGCGCGGCCGCCGCCAGCAGGTCGGTCTGGGTGATCAGCCCAAGGATCTGCCGGCCGCCATCAACGATCACCACGGCATGGCTGTGGCCGTCGGTCAGCACCGGCAGCAGGCTCATCGCCGGCGTGTCGGGCGAGGCCGTGCCGGCTTTCGACATCACCCCTTTCACGGTGTCGGTCGCTTGTGTCAGCTCGCGCAAGCCGACTGCGCCGGTGAGACGGCCGTCCGTGTCGACCACTGGCAGGGTGCGGATGTTGTGGTCGATGAGCTGTTTGCGCGCCTCATCGGCGGAGGCCGTTTCCGTCACCGAGATCACATCGCGGGACATGATGTCCCGGCAAAGCAGCGTGCGCTGCGAGCGCATCATCGCCTGCAGTTCGACCTGCCGCAGCAGGCGCTCGAGGTCGTCACGGTCGATGTCGAAGGTCTCGTCGAGCGCCGAGAGCGCGGCGTCGACATCCTCGGGCCGGAAGCCGACGCGCTCTGCCGGCGGCCGGTCGGCGGTGCCGTGTCCGCTGGCGGCAGACACATGCACATGCGGATAGTTGCGCCGAGACAGCTTATGGAAGAGGAAGCCGAGCACGACCAGGATGGTCGAATTCAGCGCCACCGGCACGAAGGGAAACAGGAAGCCCGCGGCGGCAACCGCCGGCCCGCCGAGCACGCCGGTGAGAGCCGCGGCACCCCCCGGCGGATGCAATGAGCGTGTGAACGACATGGCGGCGATCGCCAGCGCTACGGCAAGGCCGGAGGCGATCACCGTGTCATGCACAAAATGCGCGACCGTCACGCCGACCAGCGCCGAAATCGTGTTGCCGCCGACGATCGACCAGGGCTGCGCCAGCGGGCTCGACGGAACGGCAAAGAGGAGCACGGCGGAAGCGCCCATTGGCGCCACCAGCATCGCCACAAGTGGGCCACTGCCCATTGCGAGCCCGCTGATCATGCCGGTGAGCGCGATGCCGATGGTCGCGCCGATGCAGGCAAGCAGCCGTTCGCGAAGCGTCGCACCGGCAAGGATCGGAACGAAAAGGCGAAACGCCATGTCAGGCCCTGTCAAACGGGGAGTTTTGTGCGATGGGCAATGCCGCCAAGGGCGGAAATTGGAAAGCCAAACCAATTCGTTTCGTCGGCGCTAAGGGGAATATTATTGCGCGACGCGGAGCCGTGTTATGCCGCCAACGGCCTCTACTTTGTCAATCGCGTCAATCCTTTACGGCCGTTTGCGGTATCGGCTCGGCAATTCGCCCGAATGTCCTGGCCTTGGCGAGAAGTGTGCTTGTGCAGCATACGCCAACCGGGCTGCTTCCGACATGAGAGGATTGCCAAGTTAAAGCGAGGCGCGGGTGCGCCTCGCTTTCCGGTGGGGTGATCAAGGGGCTACGTCGACGTGGCCCTTCATGTTGGGGTGGAAGCGGCAGAAATAGTCCACTGACCCCGCCGCCTTGAGCATGACCTTGCCCTTCGACTTTGCCGGGATCGTCACATCCCAGCCGCCTTTGACCGTGGCGGTGTGGGCGAGAATATCCTTGTTCGTCCACTCGATCGTATCGCCGACCTTGGCCTGAACGCTTGCCGGCAGAAAGACCATCTTGTCGATCGTCACCTCGATGGTCGCTGCGAGCGCCGGCGTCGCGATGAGCACCGACGCAAGCGCCGGCGCAAGAAGCAGCGGTCTCATTTCAACATGCCGGCGACATGTTCGGCATGCTGCTCATGCCCCTCGAAGATCTTGAGGCCAGTCTCCAACAGGCTCTTCAGCTCGGCATTGCTGGCCGAGGGGATGAGCAGGGTTTCGAGCGCGCTGTCAACCTGCTTGTGATAAGCCACTTCGTTCTCGATATAGGCCTTGTCGAAGGCAGCACCTTTCAGTTTCACCAGCTTCGCGCGCTCCTCCTTTGCGGCCTTGGCCAGGGCCTTGCTGGTGTCGTTGTCCTCGGGCGTGACCTTCAGCTTCTTTACCAAGTCGAGCGCTTGTTTGTTCACCGCTGCATGGTCGCGCTCCATGTCCTTGGCGAAGTCGACGACTTCCTTGTTCTCGGACTTCTTGATCGCCAGCTTGGCCGCTTCGATGTCGATCGTGCCGGCCGTATAGGCGATATGGGCGATCTGCGGGTCGGTGGGCTTTTCGGCGGCTAGGGCCAGCGGCGGCGTGCTCACGAGGAAAAAGGCGGCGAGGGCGGCGGTTGATCGCATAAGCATGGCATCTCCTTCGCCCGGCGGCGTTGGCCTCGGGCTTCATCTGGTGTTGACTGCCATTGGATGCGGGCGAGAATGAAACGTTCCCGGGAAAAGGTCGGGAGATCGAAATCAGGACTCGAATCCCAGCCTTTTCATCACCGCCTGCGTCAGCCGCTCGCAGCGCCGGCCGGCGAAGGGGAAGGCGTCGAGCAACACCGGGCCGATCTCGTCGTCCAGCGCCTTTCGCACCAGCGCTCGCGCCCGGTGCAGCCTGGTCTTCACCGTCTCGGGCTTCACGCCCAGCAGGTCGGCGGTTTCCTCGATGCTGAGGCCTTCGATGACACGGGCGACGAAGACGGTGCGATAGACATCGGGAAGGCTGTCGGTCGCCCGTTCGACAAGCCCGAGGATCTGCCGCTGCGCCATCGTCCGCTCCGGATCGTCACCTGGATTCAAGTCGTTTGGGTTCAAGGGAAACCGGATGATCTGCGCTTCCGGATTTCCGGGCATCGCCACGATTCGCTTGCGCTTTCGCAGCCGGTCGAGCGCTTCGTTGATGACGATGCGCGACAGCCAGGTGGAAAGCGAAGCCTCGCCGCGAAAGGCGCCGAGATTGGCGAAGGCGCGCATATAGGCCTCCTGCACGACGTCCTCGGCCTCGGCGTCGTTACGCACCACGCCGCGCGCGATGCGGTAGAGCCGCTGGTTGTGTGTCTTGATGATGGTGCGGAACGCATTCGGATCGCGTACAAGCGCCCGGCGTACCAGTGCCATGTCGCCGGCCTCGGCCGCACCGATTTCGGCCGCTTTGACAGCGGGCTTTCTCATCGCGCCCGATCTCCCGACAGCTGTTGCATCCGCGATTGGATGCGCCTGCCGACAAAAGGTTCCCGAGTTGGTTGCGCGGGGATGCTAGCGCTTCGACAGAGGTTTGTCTGCCGTGGTGGATTTCTCCGCCGGTCGGCCCGTCACCCGGCAGCGGCCGCCGCTGCGAGCCCGCGCACAATGTCGGCTTTTAGGTCTTCGACATCCTCAAGCCCGATCTGCAGGCGGATCAGCGAGCCGGCATATGGACCCTTGGCAAGCGTGCGGTCGCCGAGGAAGACCGGAACGGCGAGGCTCTCATAGCCGCCCCAGGAATAGCCGAGGCCGAAGATCTTGAGCGCATCGAGGAAGGCGTGCTGGGCCTTCTGCCCACCGCCGTCGAGCACGATCGAGAAGATGCCGCTCGAGCCGCAGAAATCGCGCTTCCAGAGAGCGTGGTCGGGATGGCTTTCCAGCGCCGGGTGCAGCACCTGCGCGACCCCCGGCTGCTCCTCCAGCCAGCGCGCGATGTCGAGCGCGCTCTTGCGGTGATGTTCGAGCCGCACCCCCATCGTGCGCAGGCCGCGTAGCACCTGGTAGATGTCGTCCGGACCGGAACAGCAACCCAGGGTGCAGAAGCCGTCGTAGAGCTGCTTCCAATAGGTCTCGTTGGCCGACACCGTGCCCAGCAGAACATCGGAATGGCCGGCCGGATATTTCGTCGCCGCATGGATCGAGATGTCGACGCCATGGTCGAGCGGCTTGAAATAGAGCGGCGTCGCCCAGGTATTGTCCATCATCACGATGGCGTTCGCCGCATGCGCCGCCTTGGCGATCGCCGGGATGTCCTGCACCTCATAGGTGTTCGATCCCGGCGATTCGGTGAACACCACCTTGGTGTTGGGCTTGATCAGCGAAGCGATGCCGGCTCCGATGCGCGGCCCATAGTACTCGACCTCGACGCCGAGCCGCTTCAGCATCGTATCGGCGAAGTGGCGGGTCGGGTTGTAGACGCTGTCGACGATCAGCAGGTGATCGCCCGCGGCAAGGAAGGCGAGCAACGGTATCGTCACCGCCGCCAGCCCCGAAGGCACCGCGATCGTGCCGGCCGAACCCTCCAGCGCATCGACGGCGAGCGTCAGCGCGTCCATCGTCGGCGTGCCGCGCGTGCCGTAAGTGTATTTCTGGCTGCGCCCGGCCATCGAGGCGGCGTCGGGATAGAGCACGGTCGAGGCGTGCACGACCGGCGGATTGACGAAGCCGAAATAATCGCGCGGGTTGTTGCCGGAATGGGCAAGCAGCGTGTTGATGCCCATTTCGATGCCGTCTTTAGCCATGGTTCGTCGCCAGCCAATTCATGTAAGGGGTCGAATGATGTCAGGGGACCAGCCATAAAGCGGCGGCAAAGCCCGCGCAACCGCGCCGGGCCCGCCAAAGGCCGGTCTTCCGCTAGGCCAATCCAACGGCGTGCGCGCCCAATAAAGCGCCGCTATTCCCGAAGCGGATTTTGCTACCCGGCCATGGATTCGCGCCGGCGAAACTTGGCTGATTTGTTTGCATGGCCTGCCGGTTTCATGGTGCTCTTGTCCGCAATTCAGGCATTTGCGGCAATTGCTTTTCAAACCGGTCCGGATTCGGTCATTTCCCTTGACCTCACAGGAATAATCGCCTTCGATGCGTTTCGTGAATGGGAGGCAGCGCATCGGCAAACCGATGCAGGTCCGGGAGTGGGCCTTGAAGTGGGAAGCTGCATTCACAAACGAAAAAAGATCAAGCGTCGCCTGGCAGCAGGGACGCCTGTAACAGAAAAGGGTCTGTGGGTCATGAAACACATTGCAACCGGCATTCTTGGCGCCGCCGCGCTCGGGTTCATGGCGTCCGCGGCTTCGGCCGGCACGCTCGATACCGTGAAGCAGAAGGGGTTTATCCAGTGCGGCGTCTCGACCGGCCTCGCCGGCTTCTCGGCGCCGGACGACAAGGGTGAATGGAAGGGCATCGATGCCGATTTCTGCCGCGCCGTCGCGGCCGCCGTCTTCGGCGACGGCACCAAGGTCAAGTTCACGCCACTCAGCGCCAAGGAGCGTTTCACCGCCCTGCAGTCGGGCGAGATCGACATCCTGTCGCGCAACACCACCTGGACCAGCAACCGCGACAGCGCGCTTGGCCTCAATTTCGTCGGCATCACCTACTATGACGGACAAGGCTTCATGATCAACGCCAAGAAGCTGCCGGGCGTGAACTCCGCGCTGCAGCTTTCAGGCGCCGCTGTCTGCGTGCAGAGCGGCACCACGACGGAGCTCAACCTCGCCGACTACTTCAAGAAGAACAAGATGGAGTACAACCCCGTCGTGTTCGAGAAGCTGGAAGAGGTCAACGCCGCCTATGACGCAGGCCGCTGCGACGCCTACACCACCGACCAGTCCGGCCTTTACGGTATCCGTCTGACGCTGTCCTCGCCGGCCGACCATGTCGTGCTGCCCGAGATCATCTCCAAGGAGCCGCTCGGCCCGGCTGTGCGCCAGGGCGACGACCAGTGGGCGCATATCGCGCGCTGGACGTATTTTGCGCTGCTCAATGCGGAGGAAGCTGGCATCACGCAGGCCAATGTCGACGAGATGAAGACGTCGACCGATCCGAACATCCAGCGTATCCTTGGAACCGAGCCCGACGGCAAATACGGCGCCGATCTCGGCCTGTCCAACGACTGGGTCGTCAACATCATCAAGGCTGTCGGCAACTACGGCGAAATGTTCGAGCGTAATGTCGGCTCGGGCAGCCCGCTCAAGATCGCGCGCGGCATCAACGCGCTGTGGACCAAGGGCGGCCTGCAATACGGTCCGCCGATCCGCTGATTGAAACGTGATCCGGGAGGCAGGTTGTCTGCCTCCCGGTTTCTCTTTCCAGGGGATGGTCCATGGCTTCGCAGGAAATCCTTCGCGAGGAGCCGAGCCGCGGCTCCTTCATCAATGACCCAAGAATACGCAGCCTGTTCTTTCAGACGCTCGTCGTGATCCTGCTGTTCGGCTCGATCTGGTGGATCGTCCACAACGTCATCGAAAACCTCCAGCGCCTGCACATCGCGTCAGGCTTCGGTTTCCTCAGGAGCAGGGCCGGCTTCGACATTTCCGACACGCCAATCGCCTACACATCCGACTCGACCTATTTTCGCGCGCTGGTCGTCGGCTTGCTCAACACGATCATCGTTGCTGTCGCCGGCATCGTGCTCGCCACGATCGTCGGCTTCACCATCGGCATAGGCCGCCTGTCGCATAACTGGCTCATCCGCAAGATCTGCACGGTCTATGTCGAGATCTTCCGCAACATCCCGCCGCTGCTGGTCATCTTCTTCTGGTATTCCGGCGTGCTGGCCGTGCTGCCGCCGCCGCGTGAGAGCATCCACCTGCCTTTCGGCTCCTTCCTCAACCAGCGCGGCTTCTATTTCCCGCGCGCCGTTTGGGGAGACGGCTCCTGGCTGATCGGCGTGGCATTGCTGCTCGCCATCGCGATGGCCTGGTTTGTCGCCCACAGGGCGCGACAGCGGCAGAGGGCGACCGGCCAGCAATTCCCGGTCTTTTGGACTTCCGTGGGGCTTATTATCGGCCTGCCGGTGCTCGCCTTCCTGCTCAGCGGCATGCCGCTCACCTTCGACTTCCCGAAGCAGTCGACCTTCAACCTGACCGGCGGCTTCTGGGTCAAGCCGGAATTCCTGTCGCTGTTGCTGGCACTTTCCTTCTACACGGCGGCCTTCATCGCCGAGATCGTGCGCGCCGGCATCCGGGGCGTCAGCAAAGGGCAGAGCGAAGCGGCGGCGGCGCTCGGCCTCCGCTCCGGTCCGATCCTGCGGCTGGTGGTCATCCCGCAGGCCATGCGCATCGTCATTCCACCGCTCACCAGCCAGTATCTCAACCTGACCAAGAACTCCTCGCTGGCCATCGCCATCGGTTATCCCGACCTCACCGCCACCGCCGGCACTGTGCTGAACCAGACCGGACAGGCGGTGGAAGGCGTGTTCATCATGATGATTGCCTATCTGGTGCTGAGCCTTGTGACGTCCTTTGTCATGAATATCGTCAACGCCAGAATGGCGCTGGTGGAGAGGTAGGGCCATGCAGGAACACGACATGTCCTGGGTGCGCACCGAGATGGCGCTTGCTCAGCCGGCGCCGCCTACCGAACGCGGCGCCTACGCCTGGGTGCGCAAGAACCTGATCGGCTCGGTCGGCGACACCATCCTCACCATTCTCGGCATTGCCATTGTTCTCTGGATTCTGCCGCAGGTCATCAACTGGGCCTTCATCAACGCGCAATGGACCGGGCCTGACCGTACGGTCTGCACCACCGTCGCGCAGGGCGGCATCCAGCCTGACGGCTGGACCGGTGCCTGCTGGGCCTTCGTCAACGCCAAGTTCGGCCAGTTGATGTTCGGCACCTACCCGATCGAGGAGCGCTGGCGGCCGATCCTGGTCGCTATCCTGTTCGTGGCGCTGCTGGTGCCGATGCTGATCCCGCGCGTGCCGCGCAAGGGATTGAATGCGATCCTGCTGTTCGTAGCGCTACCGATCGTGTCCTTCTTTCTGCTGGTCGGCGGCGTATTCGGACTACCGCATGTCGAGACCCCGCGTTGGGGCGGGCTGCTCGTAACGCTCAGCCTCTCCTTCGTTGGCATTGCAGTGTCGCTGCCTTTGGGCATCGTGCTGGCGCTCGGGCGCCGTTCGAAGATGCCGATCATCAAGGGGCTCTGCATCGTCTTCATCGAGACGGTGCGCGGCATTCCGTTGATCACGGTGTTGTTCTTCGCCAGCGTCATGCTGCCGCTGTTCCTGCCCGCGGGCGTCACCTTCGACAAATACTTGCGGGCGTTGATCGGCGTGTCGCTGTTTGCCGCCGCCTATATGGCCGAAGTGGTGCGCGGTGGCCTGCAGGCGATCCCGAAGGGCCAGTATGAGGGCGCCGACTCGCTCGGCCTTGGCTACTGGCAGAAGATGGGCCTGATCGTCCTGCCGCAGGCGCTCAAGCTGGTCATTCCCGGCATCGTCAACACTTTCATCGGCATGCTCAAGGACACCAGCCTAGTTCTGATCATCTCGATGTTCGACCTGCTCGGCGTGGTGAAGCAGAACTTCGCCGATCCGAACTGGGCAACGCCGCAGACCCCGAAATCCGGCCTGATCTTTGCCGCCTTCGTTTTCTGGCTGTTGTGCTTCGGCATGTCGCGCTATTCAATGTACACCGAACGCCGGCTCGACACCGGCTACAAACGCTGATGCATGTCGCCCAAAAGTGTGTAGCGGTTTGGGGTAACGACATGCATCAAATCAAAAGATAAGGGGAATTGGATATGGCCTCCGAAAACGCCGTCAGCGCGGAAGACCTCAAGGTCAATGCCGGCAAGATGCATGTCTCGACCACCGATGTCGCCATCGACATCGTCGGCATGCACAAATGGTATGGCGAGTTCCATGTGCTGAAGGACATCAACCTCAAGGTGATGCGCGGCGAGCGTATCGTCATCTGCGGTCCGTCCGGTTCCGGCAAGTCGACCATGATCCGCTGCATCAACCGGCTGGAGGAGCACCAGAAGGGCAAGATCATCGTCGACGGCAAGGAGCTCACCAACGATCTGAAGAAGATCGACGAGGTGCGCCGCGAGGTCGGCATGGTGTTCCAGCACTTCAACCTGTTTCCGCATCTGACCATCCTGGAGAACTGCACGCTGGCGCCGATCTGGGTGCGCAAGATGCCGAAGAAGCAGGCCGAGGAGATCGCCATGCATTTCCTCAAGCGCGTCAAGATCCCGGAGCAGGCCAACAAATATCCGGGCCAGCTCTCCGGCGGTCAGCAGCAGCGCGTGGCGATCGCCCGTTCGCTCTGCATGAACCCCCGCATCATGCTGTTCGACGAGCCGACCTCCGCGCTCGACCCGGAAATGATCAAGGAAGTGCTGGAGACGATGGTAGGGCTGGCGGAAGAGGGCATGACCATGCTTTGCGTCACCCACGAGATGGGCTTTGCCCGCAAGGTCGCCAATCGGGTGATCTTCATGGATCAGGGCCAGATCGTGGAGCAGAACACGCCGGCCGAGTTCTTCGACCATCCGCGTCATGAGCGCACGAAGCTCTTCCTTTCGCAGATCCTGCACTGAGCGATCTGACGCCGACTGGAAAAGCCCGGCCGTGAAACGGCCGGGCTTTTTTGTTATCGGGCGTTGAGAGTTAGCTCGATGGAACTGGACCGCCCCACCTTGATGAGAAAGCTCCGGCGTTTCCTGGCGATGCTGGTTGCCGCGGTGCTTCTTGCCGCCGCGCTCGGCACGTTGGTGCCGCGCCCGCTCTGGCCCGCGGCGATGGCCGAAGGCGAGGGGACTCGGCACATCCTTGTGCTGAAGAACCAGATCCACACCGACATCGCCGTGCCCTTCGACGATGGCGTGCGCCGACGCTTTGCTTTCCTCGCCGATGCCGGTCTGCCGATCGAGGCGCCGGAGGCGCGCTACATCGTCTTCGGCTGGGGTGGCCGCGCCTTCTATCTGGAGACGCCCACATGGTCGCAACTGAAGGCTGCGCCAGTGCTGAAGGCGCTGACGCTCGACGCCTCGGTGATGCATGTCGATGTTGCCGGCGCGATCAAGGAGGAGCTGCCAGACGTCATTGGCTTCTACGTCGACGACGAGCATTTTTCGGCCCTGCTCGATTACATCGCCGCGAGTTTCCAGCAGGGGCCCAACGGGCCAGTGGTCATCGAGAATGCCGGCTATTCAACCTATGACCGTTTCTACGAAGCCAACGGCCATTTCAACGCGCTGGTCGGCTGCAACACCTGGACAGCGGCCGCGCTGCGCACCGCCGGTCTGCGCACCGGCTGGTGGAACCCGCTGCCGGTGTCTCTGTGGTGGTCGATGAGGCTGTACAACTGAGGGTTCTTGTGACACGCCGCGATCCCTCGCGCCCCCCTCTGTCCTGCCGGACATCTCCCCCCCCGAGTGGGGAGATTGGCGGTTTCGACGCCCCGCTCCATCCTACAACGTTGGCGATTAGCGAAATCGTCGGCGAAAGCTAATCTCCCCCCAAGTGGGCATAGGCGCTAAGATAGGGATTGCGGCGCGGAATCGGTTGTGATTCTACGCTGGGGATGACACACGAATCGCTTGTTGATGACGGCTGGGCCGAGACGATTGAGTT
>NZ_JAVIIR010000012.1:0-239941 GCF_033977325.1 Mesorhizobium vachelliae | reverse complement strand
GCTGAAGCCGAACCGCCCACCGGCCGGCCGCTCCACCTCGACACCCTCGTCGCCGACCGCCAGGCCTTGCTGGACCGCCTCAGGCCGCTTATCGGCTCCGGTCCATGAAGCGACTCGGATCTGCAGCGGCGGCACGACGATGAAGATCAGCATGCCCCACAGGAAGACGATGGCCACGGCTACCGCGGCAATCGCACCGGGGCTTGGTAAAGACGACAAACAGCAGGGCCATGGCGAGGAGCGTGGCGATCACACGTCGGCATCAGCTTCCAGTCTGCCGCCGATGATGTTGCCGATGGTCATGCCGGCGCCGAACAAGAGCAGCACCCAGGTCACGGTCGCCGTCGACAGGCCGGAAACGTCGATCCGATACGGCTTGATGTAGGTGAAGACGGCGAAGAGGCTGGCCGAGGCCAGCGAGGCGATCGCGCTGACGAAATGTTGGCGAGAACTTCGGCGGTTTTTTTCGCCACTAGCCGTTGGCCACGGCCTCACATGCCTGCGCCCGCGAGCGCCAATGGCCGGCACGCGGCTGAGCGATCTCATACGCATCGCATGTCTGCGCCACATGCTGGCCTCTGATGCCATACTGCCTTGCGATTTCGGTCATCGGTTTCGACCAGACCAGATCGTAGGGCTCGGCCCGCGTCATTCTCAGCACGTATCTTCCTCTCGTATCAATCGCCAGCAACGTGAGCCAGCCTCTCGGCAATTTAGACGCGCTTGGCCTTACCTCCGCCTAAATGAAGATTTCGTGGATGCGCTCGGGCCGCGCCATTCATCCAAACGGAACGACACGACGTAGAGGAATATCCGCCCTAATTTTTCTTACCCCAGGTAGCCGGGAAAGGACTTCCCGGTGGATCTCTTCGTAGCCCCGGATATCTTTTACGCAGACGTATAGAAGGTAATCCGTCTTGCCGCTCACCGCATAGCATTCTTCGATTTCAGGGTGCTTTCGAAGAGAATTTTCGAAGCGCTCGACCGTGTGTGAGCTAACGGCCTCCAACTCGATCCGGACCGGGATTTTGCTACCGGTTGTCAAATTTCTCTCTCCGGTTTTTCCAACTTAAACACCTCATGGAGTCAGCCGCGGTTTCAGCGGGATCGAGCCGCGGGGAGAAAACCGCTGTGCGGGGTTGACCCACGCTTTCTATTCGAACCCAAACTGCCGACGACAGTATGTCTCCCTTTGAAGTTGCGCGAAGACCTCTCGTATAGCCAGGCCTACACCTGGCTTGCAAGTCGCCCGACGATCGCCCGCGCAAACATGTCGTACTGGCATAGTCACGATCCGATGAATTCACGTCGAATGACGACGTTGTCGCCGGGGGAGGCGAATATCCTCTTTGGCCATCGGGGCAGTACGGTGCCACAGATGACGGCCCGGATTGCGGCATGGGGGCGCGATTTCATCCCGCGCCTGGCTGCAACCTCGTCGGATCATGAATACGATCGCTTTATTGAGAAGGAGGGGCCAAAAGCGTAGCGATGGATGACCAGCCAGGGGCAACTCCAAGAAAGTTGAGCAAGGTTTTCCGTCCGCGGCGTTCCGCCGAAGGCGTGACGTGGTCATGAAATAACCTTCTGACCACCTCGACATCAGCGTACCGCGGTTGAAGTAGATAGCGAGCCGATCGCCGGCGTCGCCAGAGGCGACCAGCGGTCCCGTCCGATCCGAGCGGCTCGCAGCGTCGGGGACAAAGGCCTTGGCACAGATTGCCAAATGTTTGGTTTGGCCAGCAATGTTGCCGCGTGTCTTGGTTTTGCCATTGGCCCGGCTTCGGGGCGGTCGCGCTTCGCCAATCCTGTCGACGTCGGCAAGCCATCGGCCATACTTCGCAGCCCCACTGGCGTCATCAGATTGCCCGCGATTGCCACCACGCCGCAGCGGCCCGGGGAGGGGGCCTTGTTGCAGTAAGCGGGCTTCGTCGTGCCGCGCTCCTCCTTCAATCGCCACCTTGTCATCGCACCGAACTCGATGCTGCCAGAGGTAAAATCGTGCGGCTCTGACATGGATCAGGGCAAACAGGCCGCGACTGCGTAATTGATGCGACGCGGATTGGCGTCCGCCGGAATTTCCAGATCGGGACTTGCGATGAAATTTGGCACAGAGATCGTCCTTCTAGGCCTTTTTGCTTTTGGCGCCCTCGTAGCCGCCGGCTTCGGGGTGGATGAACCATTTCGCCAGCACATGTGGGTTTTGTTCTTCGCCGTGGCTGGCTTCAACGCGATGCTGATGCGCAACACCGAGTTCAAGCCCGCGGCGCCGATCGACCCTTCCGCCTACATGGATGGACCGATCCGCTACGGGGCCATCGCAACGGTGTTCTGGGGTGTCATCGGCATGCTGGTCGGCGTCGTCATCGCTCTTCAGCTTGCATTCCCTCACCTCAACATCGAGCCTTGGTTCAATTTCGGCCGGCTGAGGCCGCTTCATACCTCCGGCGTCATCTTCGCCTTCGGCGGCAATGCGCTTCTGTGCACATCTATGTATGTCGTGCAGCGCACGTCCCGCGCCAGGCTGTTCGGCGGCAATCTCGCCTGGTTCGTGTTCTGGGGTTACCAGCTCTTCATCGTCATGGCCGCGACCGGCTATCTGCTGGGCATCACCGAAGGCCGCGAATACGCCGAGCCTGAATGGTACGTCGACATCTGGCTGACAATCGTGTGGGTCGCGTATCTGGTCCTTTTCCTTGGCACCATCCTGAAGCGGAAGGAACCGCATATCTACGTCGCCAACTGGTTCTACCTCTCCTTCATCATCACCATTGCGATGCTGCACGTGGTCAACAACCTGTCGATGCCGGCTTCTTTCCTGGGGTCCAAGAGCTACTCCGCCTTCTCGGGCGTTCAGGATGCGCTGACGCAGTGGTGGTACGGGCACAATGCCGTCGGCTTCTTCCTGACGGCCGGCTTCCTCGGCATGATGTATTACTTCGTGCCGAAGCAGGCGAACCGCCCGGTCTATTCATACCGTCTATCCATCATCCACTTCTGGGCGCTGATCTTCCTCTATATCTGGGCCGGGCCGCATCACCTCCACTACACCGCCCTGCCAGACTGGGCGCAGACGTTGGGCATGGTGTTCTCGATCATGCTTTGGATGCCGTCCTGGGGCGGCATGATCAACGGCCTGATGACGCTCTCCGGTGCCTGGGACAAGCTGCGCACCGATCCCATCATCCGCATGATGGTCGCGGCCGTCGCCTTCTACGGCATGTCGACCTTTGAAGGGCCGATTATGTCGATCAAGACCGTCAACTCGCTCTCGCACTACACGGACTGGACCATCGGCCACGTCCATTCGGGCGCGCTTGGCTGGGTCGGCATGATCTCGTTCGGCGCGATCTACTACATGGTGCCCAAGCTCTGGAACCGCGAGCGGCTCTATTCTACGCGCCTCGTCACCTGGCACTTCTGGCTGGCGACCCTTGGCATCGTCGTCTACGCGGCCGTGATGTGGGTTTCCGGCATCATGCAGGGCCTGATGTGGCGCGAGTACGACGAGCAGGGCTTCCTCGTCTATTCCTTCGCCGAAACGGTCGCCGCCATGCATCCCTACTACGTCATGCGCGCCGCCGGCGGCGCCATGTACCTCTCCGGTGCACTGATCATGGCTTGGAACATCACAATGACCATCTTTGGCCACCAACGAGAAGAGGATCCGATGCCGGGCTCTGTCGCCGCCCTCCAGCCTGCGCGATCAGGAGCCAGAAAATGGGCTTGATGGACAAGCACGCGCTGATCGAGAAGAACGCCACGCTACTTCTCGTCGGGTCCCTGCTGGTCGTGACCGTCGGCGGCATCGTCGAGATCGCGCCGCTTTTCTATCTCGAGAACACGATCGAGAAGGTGGAGGGCATGCGCCCCTACACCCCGCTCGAGCTCGCCGGCCGCAACATCTATGTGCGCGAGGGATGCTACCTCTGCCACAGCCAGATGATCAGGCCGTTCCGTGACGAAGTGGAGCGCTACGGCCATTACAGCCTGGCGGCCGAGTCGATGTACGACCATCCGTTCCAGTGGGGATCCAAGCGCACCGGGCCGGACCTGGCACGCGTCGGCGACCGCTACTCCAACAGCTGGCACGTTCAGCACCTCACCGATCCGCGTTCCGTCGTGCCGGAATCCATCATGCCGAGCTATGGCTTCCTGAAGGATACACCGATCGAGGTGAAGGACTTCTCCATGCACCTCGTCGCCAACCGGCGCGTCGGTGTCCCCTACACCCACGACCTAGTCGTGCAAGCCAACGCCGATCTGATGGCGCAGGCCGATCCCAACGCCGACACGTCCGGACTGGAAAGCCGCTATCCGAAAGCCAAGGTCGGCGACTTCGACGGCAATCCGCAACAGGTCACCGAGATGGACGCCCTGGTCGCCTATCTGCAGATGCTCGGCACGCTCGTCGACTTCAAGAACTACGACGAAGCCGCCGGCTACCGCTGAGGAGAACAAACCGATGGAATACAACCTGATGCGCGAGTTTGCCGACAGCTGTGGCCTGCTTGCCATGGTGCTCTTCTTTGCTGGATGCGTTGCCTTCGCGCTCAGACCGGGCGGTCGCAGTCAGGCTCATGAAGCCGCACACATCCCCTTCAAAGACGACTGATCATGAGCACGCAGTATATCGATGATATGTCGGGCATCTCAACCACCGGTCATGAGTGGGACGGCATCAGGGAACTCAACAACCCCCTGCCGCGGTGGTGGGTGGTCACCTTCTACGTCACCATCGCCTGGGCGATCGGCTACACCATCGCTTATCCGGCTTGGCCGATGCTGACCTTTGCAACAAAAGGTGCGCTCGGCTATTCAAGCCGCAATGACGTCAACAACAAGATGGCTGCGGCCGAAGCCGCCAAGGCCAAATATGTCGCGGCGATCCAGTCCAAGAGCGTCTCCGAAATCGCCGGCGACGACGCGCTGCGCGAGTTTGCCGTCTCGGCCGGCGGCGCGGCATTCAAGGTCAACTGCGTGCAATGCCACGGATCCGGCGCGCAAGGTTCGAAAGGATTTCCGAACCTTAACGATGACGATTGGCTGTGGGGAGGCAAGACGGGAGAGATCCAGCAAACGATCACGCACGGCATTCGTTTCACCGCGGATGGTGACACCCGCCAGTCGGAGATGCCTGCCTTCGTCGATGTGCTCAAGCCCGAACAGATCGCCCAGGTCAGCGCTTTCGTTGCCAGGCTCTCGGGGACCATCAAGGACAAGAGCCTGATTGAGCCCGGCGCCAAGGTCTTCGCGGAAAACTGCGCTGTCTGCCATGGTGAGAACGCAAAGGGCAACAGGGAATTCGGCGCACCCGATCTGACCGATGCGATCTGGCTCTATGGACCAGGCGAGACGGCGATAGCCGCCCAGGTGCGCACCCCGAAACAAGGCGTGATGCCAGCGTGGATCGAGCGCCTCGGCGAGATCAAGGTCAAGGAACTTGCAGTCTATGTCCATTCGCTTGGCGGCGGAGAGTAGGCGGCGGCCTATTCTCGGCCCTCCCCCCGCCAAGCGACGAGGCCCGGCGCGAGCCGGGCCTCGACCGAATTGCGGCAGTCCGCGATTGAACTTCCTCAACGCGACGCTGCCCGCCATGCGGCAAGGGTTGCCCGACCATCGGCCAGAACCCGTGGCCGAGTGTCGGCCGGGAACATCGTCGCTGGTCACCGGAGCTTCTCGTGCTTGATAACAAGCAGATAAAATGGCTCGAAGCCGAAGCGGTCAACTCCGCCACGACACGCCAGCCGCTCTATGCCGCGCGCAAGAAGGTCTTCCCCAAGCGCGCCTCCGGCCGTTTCCGCCAGTTCAAATGGCTGGTCATGGCGATCACGCTCGGCATCTATTATCTCACGCCCTGGCTGCGCTGGGATCGTGGCGCCTTCGCCCCCGACCAGGCCGTTCTCATCGATCTGGCGAACCGTCGTTTCTACTTCTTCTTCATCGAGATCTGGCCGCAGGAATTCTACTACGTCGCCGGCCTGTTGGTCATGGCCGGCGTCGGCCTGTTCCTCATTACATCGACGATCGGGCGGGCCTGGTGCGGCTATACCTGCCCGCAGACGGTCTGGGTCGACCTGTTCCTAGTCGTCGAGCGCGCCGTCGAAGGCGACCGCAATGCCCGCATGAAACTGGACGCCGCACCATGGACCGCACGCAAGCTGGTCCTGCGAGCATCGAAGCACGCGATCTGGCTGGTCATTGCGGTGGCCACCGGCGGCGCCTGGATCTTTTACTTCGCCGACGCGCCTAGGTTGCTCGGCGAAGTCGCCACCGGAACCGCCGCGCCCGTCGCTTATGTCACCATCGGCGTTCTGACCGGAACCACCTATCTGTTCGGCGGGCTGATGCGCGAGCAGGTCTGCACCTACATGTGCCCGTGGCCGCGCATCCAGGCCGCCATGCTCGACGAAAATTCGTTGACGGTGACCTACAACGACTGGCGCGGCGAGCCGCGGTCACGCCATGCCAAGAAGGCATTGGCCGCCGGCCAAGCGGTCGGCGACTGCGTCGACTGCAAGGCCTGTGTCGCCGTCTGCCCGATGGGGGTCGACATTCGCGACGGCCAGCAGCTCGAATGCATCACCTGCGCGCTGTGCATAGACGCCTGCGACAACATCATGGATAAGCTCGGCCGCGAACGCGGGCTGATCTCCTACGCGACGCTTTCCGACTACAACACCAACATGGCCATAGCGACGGCAGGCGGCACCCGCCCGATCGATCCCACTCTCGTTCGAACCGCCGGCGGCGCTTTCTCCGACAAACTGACGCATTTCCACGTTCACAAGATCTCTCGTCCGCGCACCTTTGTCTACATGGGCTTGTGGTCACTGGTCGGCATCGGGCTGCTCTTTTCACTGATGACCCGCAACCGGCTCCAGGTGAACGTACTTCACGACCGCAACCCGCAATTCGTGACGCTGTCCGATGGATCCATTCGCAACGGCTACACTGTGAAGCTGCTAAACATGACCCCTGAGCCGCGAACCATAGTCGTCACGATGCAGGGACTGGAGGGCGCGCAAATGAACCTCGTTGGCTCTGACCTGCCCGCAGGCCGTTCCTTCGCTATCCCCGTCGAACCCGACCGCCTCAAAACGTTGAAAATCTTCGTGCGCCAGCCCGCCAATCAGCTCCGGGGCCAGACACAGACCTTCACGTTTGTCGCAAACGACCAGGCCGGTTTGGAGTCGGACCGATACATCGCCACCTTCAACGCGCCGGAGACGACCAGGTGAGCACTAAAACAGAGCAACCTCGCGAATTCACCGGCCGGCACATGCTTCTCATCATCTCGGCCTTTTTCAGCGTGGTCGTCAGCGTCAATGCATTGATGGCGACGCTTGCCACTACAAGCTGGACCGGGCTCATCGTCGAAAACGCCTATGTGGCGAGCCAGCAATTCAACAAGAACGCGGATGAAGGCCGCGCTCAAGCGGCCCTTGGCTGGAAGAGCCATTTGACCATTGTCGGTGGCGAGGTTCGCTACAGCCTCGTGGATGCGGCTGGCAAGCCTGTCGCATTGCATGGCGTCAAGGTGCTCTTTCGTCATCCCGCCTACGAAGCCGAGGACTACTCCATCACTTTAGCCCTTGCCTCCGGTCAGGAATACGCGGCCCGGCATACGCCCCGCAATGGCGTCTGGATCGCTGAGGTGGACGCGGACGCAGGTCTTGCGAAGCCCTATCGGGAAGTCCGCCGAGTCATCGTTTCCAATGGGGCCTTGCAATGAGTTGCTGTGCACCTGGCGCCGAGATGGTTCCGGATCCAGGCAGGGTGACGCCGGACCTGCCCTCGAACCAGGAAATCAGGCTGGCAAGCCGCCGTCTTGGCGACGGCATCATTCAGTCGGACTTGTCGGTCCCGACGGTCCACTGCGGAGCCTGCATCCAGGCGATCGAGGCAGCACTCGCAAAACTCGACCGCGTCGAGGGCGCGCGCGTCAACCTATCGACGAAACGGGTGTCGGTGCAATGGCGCGAAGGTGAGGTGCCGCCGATCATAGCCACGCTCGAAGGACTGGGTCATCCGGCGCACCTCTTCGAAACCGACGGCGACGAGAAGGACGCGATGCTTTCGGGATTGGTCCGGGCAGTCGCGGTGGCAGGCTTCGCTGCGGGCAATATCATGCTGCTGTCGGTCTCTGTCTGGTCGGGCGCTGAAGGGCCGACCCGCGATCTGTTCCACTGGGTCTCGGCGCTGATCGCCATTCCCGCGCTTGCATTCGGCGGCGGCATCTTCTTCCGGTCGGCCTGGAATGCGCTGCGACATGGCCGCATGAACATGGACGTCCCGATCGCTGTCGGAGTTTCGCTCGGCTATGCGATGAGCCTCTACGAGACAGTCATTCATGGCGAGCACGCCTATTTCGACGCGTCGGTATCGCTGCTGTTCTTTCTGCTGATCGGCCGTACGCTCGACCACCTGCTGCGCGAACGGGCCCGAACCGCCGTCAAGGGCCTGTCCCGGCTGGCTGCCCGCGGTGCCATGGTCTTGCGCGATAACGGCGCACGCGACTATCTGCCGGTCGGCGAGATCGAACCGGGCATGCGTGTGTTGATCGCCGCTGGCGAACGGGTACCCGTCGACGGCAGGATCGTTCAAGGCACGTCGGACATTGATTGCTCACTAGTCTCGGGCGAGAGCACACCACTAGACGCCGACGCGGGAGAACTGGTCCAGGCCGGCATGCTCAACCTGACCGGCCCGCTGACTGTCGAGGCGATCGCAGCCGCCAAGGATTCCTTCCTGGCGGAAGCGGTCCGTTTGCTGGAGGCCGCCGAGGGCGGCCGCGCCCACTATCGCCGGATCGCAGACCGCGTTGCCGCGCTTTATGCGCCGGTGGTACACCTGACGGCGTTCGCGACGTTTCTTGGCTGGATGGCCGCCAGTGGAGACTGGCACAGGGCAATGACGATCGCCATCGCCGTCCTGATCATAACCTGCCCCTGCGCACTCGGCCTTGCGGTGCCGATCGTCCAGGTTGTCGCCGCGCGACGACTGTTCGACAACGGCATCATGGTCAAGGACGGGTCGGCCCTGGAACGCCTGGCGGCGATCGACACGGCGGTCTTCGACAAGACGGGCACTCTGACGCTGGGAAAACCCCGGCTCGTCAACAGGTCGTCTATCGATCCGGCAATGCTGGCCATCGCCGCCGCGATGGGCGCGCATTCCCGCCATCCGCTTTCGCAGGCGTTCGCCGGCCTCGCGAGCCCGGCCGGGCAGCCGACGTTCAATGAAGTGAGAGAGCATCCGGGTTTTGGCATCGAAGCGATTGCCGCGGGCAGCACCTGGCGCTTGGGCAGGCGGGGATGGGCCGGCAGCAAGGGTCGGATCGGTGCCGAAGGAAAAACCGGTGAGACGGTGCTGACCCGAAACGGAAGGCTCGTCGTATCCTTCGAATTCGAGGACGCCTTGCGGGCGGGTGCGGACACGGCCATTGCGCAGTTGAAACATGCCGGACTTACGGTGGAAATGTTGTCCGGCGATACGGCCGCCGCATGCGCCGTAGTCGCCGACGCGCTAAAGCTCGACCGTTTTACCCCCGCTCTCGTGCCCTCGGGAAAGGTCCAGCGGATCAGGCAGCTGACCAATGATGGTCACCGGGTCTTGATGGTCGGCGATGGCCTGAACGACACGCCGGCGCTGGGCGCGGCGCATGTCTCGATCGCTCCGGCCACCGCCGCCGACATTAGCCGCAACGCTGCGGATTTCGTATTCCTTCGCGAGAGCCTATGGGCGGTACCCCTTGCCTTGGACGTCTCGCGGAGGGCGGGACGATTGGTCCGCCAGAACATCGCCATCGCGATCGTCTATAATGCGATTGCCGTGCCGATCGCTATTCTTGGACACGTCACTCCGCTGATCGCCGCCATCGCCATGTCCGCCTCGTCGCTGCTTGTCATTGGAAACGCGCTGCGCCTGCAAGGCTTTGCACCTACCACGACGGCTCCTTCGGCAACGCGCGCTGGCATCCGCGCATGGGTGCAGCCCTCATGACGACGCTCGTCTACCTATTACCAGCAGCGCTGTTCCTTGGCGCGCTTGGCCTATCCGGCTTTCTATGGGCGTTAAGGAGTGGTCAATACGAGGATCTCAACGGGGCCGCTGAGCGCATCCTCATCGACTGGGACGACAAGCTGGAACGCTGACCCGATCGCTGTGCCGGCAATTGTACGGATGGCGGTGGTCAGCCGGGTCGACTTGGTCGGGGCCAGACTACCAAGGCTCCCACAGCGAGCTCGCCAAGCGACGTTCAATTAGCCCCTACCGCTCGAAGGACTTGTCGCCCGTTCCTCCGTGCAGGCGGCTGACGTGACAAAATACCTCGCATGGCAGACGGGAGCGTCCGATGTTTGCCTAAAAATGCTGCCGAGCCGATGCGACGGGCGCGAAAAACGGATCAGCCAAGTTTAAGTTTGCCGAACGTACGCCGGAGGGGCGCCCGTCATTCCAGGATGACGTGACCACATGGCCGACATTTTCTTGGGCCGTTGACCAGTCCGAGCATAAAACCCGCCGCTGTCGGCTTTGCCGCGTCTGGCTGATCCAGATCAAGGTTATCTTCCGAGCGGCGTGGTTACGTCGACCAATCCTTCAAGGGAGAATGCATGTCTAACGGACAGTGTGGTCGTTACCTTCAGCGAACCGCCGTGGTGAGAATCCCTCTTGCTGGCTGGCAATCTGCCTGGCTCGGCCCGCGGTCCTATCGGCTGCGTTGCTGGCTGCATCCTTCGTTGCGGATTTATGCGCATTCTTGTGTCCAGTGGCTTGAGGCAATGCGGCGCACACTGGCAGCCAGGGCAACCGGTCCACGGATTGCGGCTCAACGCAACCAGCACCTCACCCAGATAGCCGACGCGATGGCAGCGCGCTGATGGCCAGCAGCGACGACAGTTTCGACATCATCGTCGCCGGAGCCGGGCCGGTCGGACTTTCCTTCGCCGCATCGCTTGCAGAGAGCGATCTCAAAGTGGCGGTGGTTGAGCAGCAGGCCCTCGAAAGCCTGGCGAAGCCGCCTTTCGATGGTCGCGAGATCGCGCTGACCTTCGCCTCGATCAGCATCCTTCGCGAGCTCGGCGCCTGGGACGCCATCCCCGCTGGTCACAAGTCACCAGTGCAAGGCGCGCGCGTGCTCAACGGATCGAGCCCTTTCGCTCTGTGTTTCGATCCTCCAAGAGGATCTGCAGAACCACTCGGATTTCTGGTCCCAAATTGTCGGATCCGCGATGCCCTGTTCAAGATCATCCGCTCGCACCACCGTGTCCAGCTGCTATGCGGCCACTCGGTCGTTGGTGTAACCAACAGCCGCAAAGGGGCGGTCGTAAAGCTTTCCGACGGCAGGCGGTTGACCGCTCGGCTTTTCGTTGCAGCAGATTCGCGTCTGTCGCGCACGCGCGACCTGCTCGGCATCGCCGCCGACATCAATCGGCTTGGCAGCTCGATGGTGATTTGCCGGGTCAGGCACGAGCGCGCCCACCATCAGCTCGCAATCGAATGGTTCGATCACCATCAGACCATAGCGATCTTGCCGCTGATGGAAGGCGAGTCGTCATTGCTTGTCACATTGCGCGCAAACGAGGCCAATAGACTTCTTGCTTTAGACGACGATCTGTTCCTGATCGAATTGACGGACCGGTGTCGAGGGCGCCTCGGAAAAATGACCCTTGCAAGCAAACGCCATATCTATCCGTTGGTCACGACCTGGGCCCACAGCTTCTGGGCTCCAGGCGCTGCACTTATCGGCGACGCTGCTGTCGGAATGCACCCGGTGACCGCCCATGGCTTCAACATCGGCCTCTGCGGTCAGAAGCAACTCGCCCGTAGAATCCTGACGGCTATTCGCAAGGGTCACGACATTGCCGACCCCGACATGCTCCACAGATACGAAAGCTGTCTTCGGCTGTCGGCGGCACCGCTCTATCATGCTACGAATCTACTCGTCGGACTCTACTCAGGCGAGCACGCGGCGGCACGGTTTGCAAGGCATGTCGGGCTTCGCCTTGCCCAATATTTTCCCTTTGTCCGCCATGGCATTTCGGCCATGCTGAGGCGGTGAGACACAGGCATGGGTAGCTTACCCCTAGCACGACGCCTTCTGCATCGTGTCCCGCCGCTCGGCGGTGACGAAGCCGCCCGCGAGCGGGCCCTCAACGACACGCGAGCGGCACGGCAGCGGAGGTCGGTTGCCGAATACCTCGCCTGGTTCGAAAAAGCACCGATGACCACCGCTCTATCGAGCTGCACCAGGTTTCTGGACGTCACCTTCGCGTGCCCCGGTTCGAGCGGCCGATCTCCCCGCCGCCGATCCTCACCAGGCACGCTTACGTGCAGCGGTCAGACACGATGCTTCAACCTAGGTTTGAATTTTCGCCTCCGTCCATGGAACTCAGACAAACTCCGTTGCCTCTCCGACACACCCGTTGTCAGCCTTCTGACGAGGGTGCAACGCCGCTGTGTGAGTGAGCAGGTTCTTGGGCCGGTTTCCCGTTTGGCCTGGCAATTGCTTGGACAAAGACAAGCGATTCTGAGCACGCACGAGCAGGAGCCATGACAGCCTCGCCAGATAGACAATCCAAACAGCGGTGGTGCGTCCGCCGCAGGTCAGTATCGACATCCTGGCCGACCAATATTCTAGCGCATCCGCAGGCAGGCCCGCGGTCCTCCGACATCCCTATTAAGCCACGCATGCTCTATCGGCGCTCACCTTGCCGAAAAAAGGGACTATTCCTGCGCTCGCCAGCGGTCACCTAAATCGGTCGGCCGACAGCCAGGCATACTCGCGTCGCGTTCCTGCACCGTTCTGACAATTCCCATTCTTCTGAGACGAAGGACAACGACATGCTGCATTCTCAAAAGTCCATGAAGGGTGGAACACGGTCTTTTTCGCCGCTGCGAAGCGCACCTAATCGGCCAACAGCAGCCGCCCGCAGTTCAGCGGCGAAGAAGTCAAGGCCCCACACTGATGTGCCGAATGAAAAAGCCAGTGAGCGTGCAAAGCGCGTCACCTTCAAGGCCGTCATCACTTCTTGTGTCCTGTTGTCGGCGCCATCGTTCGCTGCGGAGGGGAAGGGCCCATTTTACATCGACAATGGGAACATCGTGGTTTCCGGCGAAATCGGTCTTGCCGACATCAGGGCCCAGGAATTTGTCTACTGGAAGCACGACGACTGGCACAATCACAAGGTCAGCCAGCTGGATTGGAAGAGCATAGAGGTCACTCTGCTGACGGTTGGGGTCAGTGCACCCATCGATAAGGAATGGAGCTTAAAGAGTAGATTCGATGTCGGTATTGGCGGCGACGGGCACCTGCTCGATCGCGATTGGGTCAGCAAGCTCCACGACAGCTGGAGCGGCCGCGCGGTTATGCCCGATACCGACCTCGATCACTATTTCGCCGGTTCGATCGAGGTTGACCGGATCGTCGGCAGCAATGAGACCGGCAGTCTCGCGGTCGGTGCGGGCTTGCGCTATACCGATGTTAAGTGGACAGCCTATGGGGGATACGGCATCGAATCCAGCGGGGATCCGCTCTTTCGCGACCGACACGAAATCTGGTCGGGAAACCATAAAGTCATCAGCAATCGGCAGAAAATTCCGGTTGGCTTCGTGAGCCTGAGCGGCGAACAAGTCCTCGGTGACCTTAGCGTCAGTGGGGGCATTCGAGCTGGCCTGAGCATCGGCTTCGAGGACATAGACGACCACTGGGGCGAGCATCGCACTTACAGTGACCTATACACAGCACCGACGATGGGAGCCGATATCGCGGTTAGTTACGCGGTAACGCCATGCACTTCGCTGTATCTGCGGGGGTCCTTCGATCGGGTGTTTCACACCCGCGGCGACGAACAAAGCTTAGACACGGCCAAAGGGCAGCTCAAGGGCCCGTGGAAAGACAGTGTCGCGGCGACGTTCCAAGCCATGTCAGTCTCCCTTGGTCTCAAGGCCACTTTTTGAGGATGCTGAGACATGCACCTTTGCCGAAGCGCCGAAGGAGGCCGAGACTGCTATGGGCGCTCGATCGCTTCCAGCCATTGCTTCAGCCGAAGCGGCACGCTCACCGAGTGACGTATTCACGATCGCTGGGCGCCGGTGCGCTTACGTTCTTGATTGTCGGGCCGTGATTTATCCATGGTCGCGCCAGCGCCGACAACCTTGCTAAAACCCGCTCCCGACGTACGATGATAGCGGGGTCGTTCACAAAACCTGTCTGGATTGCGCACGCTTCAGATCAGCTCGGGCCGCCATCGGGCATGCCAGACATTGTGTCTGGCGGGCCAATAAGCTGGCGCATCGCCGTAAACCCGCTTCGTCGCGAGGACGCGCTTTTCCAGGGCGCTGCTAAGATCGGATTTTGCCGCGATATGCGGCGCGGGACGGTACCCGCCGCGGATCTTCATCTACTCAAACGAGCACCGGGCGGCCCGATTTGCAAGACATGTGGGGCTTCGCTTGGGTCAATACCTTCCGTTCGTCCGCCACGGCATTGCGAACATGCTTGGGCGATGAAAAAGCTGCCAGTAGATTTTCGGGCTATTGCGGCGGATGGATTGCCAGGTGCGCTGCGAAATTCCCCCTGGGCAAGTTGCTGTCCCTGGCGCGCAATTCGGCAGGGACTTCCGGCTGGAGGTCCTTCGTCCCCGAGTTCCTGGGTGACATTTTCGTCGGCCCCGGGGTCGCGTTGGCTGAGGAAACGGAGCCTCCGCCGAATCCTGCCTCAGCCCGCATCGCCGTATGCTGCCACAAATGCTCCCGCCCGCAGGATGAGGCGAAGCGCCCCGGTCCATATCTCGCCACTGGCACTGCCGCCCGGTGTCGGGCTGCCGTCTTTTTTCTTGTCGGAACGCCAGTCAGCCGGCGAACAATTCCCTGTAGCCTGTCGTCACCATCCAGTTCGCCCGATCGAGATGGCTGCGGGCCGCATTGCGGGCCCGTTCCGGTTCGCGTTCGGGATCGATGCCGAGGATCAGCTGCGCCATTTCCTCGTAACTGGCACTGTCGGCGGCGGCGTCCAGGAACCGCATATAGGTCGTAAAATGCTCTTTGTCGTAGGCCGTGAGGCTATCCGACCAGGGAACTTCGTCTTGCATTTCGATGTCCAAGTGCTTTGTGCGAGTTCGGCTTCAGGGCGCGTCTTCCACGATCCCAGATGTGTTTTGAGCGGCTCACTATAACGAATAGGAACGATCGTTCCTAGAACGATAGTTCCGGTTCTGGTCCGTATATCGCCATGGACCTCAAAGAGGTGATGGCGATCAACATGCGTCGCGTGCGCCATCATCAGGACCTGACGCAGGAGGAATTGGCGGCTCTCGCGCAGCTCAGCATGCGTTATGTGGGCTCAATCGAGCGCGGCCGCGTCTCCGCGAGCGTAAGTGTCCTGGGTCGGCTCGCAAAAGCTCTTAATGTTGAACCTTGCGAATTGATCAAGCCGCCCCGGTGATCAAGGAATCCATATTCCCCGTCGGCATGACTCGTTAATGCATGTCGCCCAGAAGTGTGCAGCGGTTCTGGGACAACGACATGCATCAAAATAAAGACCTAAAAGCGCGTCGCCTGAATCCGTTTCAGCGCGACGCGCTCTGGATGGCGGCGTCCAACCCCTTGAACTGAGCGGCGGCTGCGCGCAGACGGCGCTCACCGGACGCTCGGGAAATCGAACCTGCTCGGCGATGCGCTCGGCCCGATGGCTGCGTCAGCCGTTTTCCGGCGTGACAGCAAAAGAGCTATCGTTGAGAGGTCGACAGCCAGGAATGATTGTGGCCGATTGTTTAATAGTCGCTTCGAAGTTCCGCAATCGTTAAACAATGTTGTAACGAAAGTTTCACAAAACTAGCTTTTATTGTTAGTTCTATTGTGTAAAGTGTTATAGATATGCTTCGATTTGGTTTCGGTGATGCTTTGGTGATCTGGGGGAAGATTGCAAGACATATTGGGTCGGCCACGTTATTGATCTCAGGTCGGCAACCGGATTCATAACTATGATAGGAGATGTGACCATAACCGCGAACTCTAACAATGGAACTCGCCAAGCATCCACCGCATCGGCGTTGCGGACTCTGGTATGTTCGAATGAAATCGCTTTCCTTATGGAAGCCCACGACGCCCTGTCGGCGTCGGTCGCGGAGGCCGCCGGCTTTCGAGGTCTGTGGGCCTCAGGACTGTCGATCTCGTCCTGCCTGGGCTATCGCGATGCGAACGAAGCGTCGTGGACTGAGATCGTCGATGCTGTGCACAGAATCGTCGAGGCCACGCAAATACCTGTTCTTGTCGACGGCGACAGCGGATTCGGGAATTTCAACAACGCGCGCCTGTTCGCCCGCAAGCTGCACCAACGCGGGGCGGCCGGTGTCTGCGTCGAGGATAAGAGCTTCCCAAAAAAGAACTCGTTTGTCGCAGACCGGCACTCACTCGCTGAGATCGGTGAGTTCTGCGGACGTCTAAAGGCTATTCGGGACCACGTGCCGGATCCGGAATTTGTTGTGGTCGCGCGGATCGAGGCACTCATCGCGGGGCATGGTCAGGATGAGGCGCTGACGCGGGCACATGCTTATGCTGACGCCGGTGCCGACGCGATCTTGATCCATTCGCGCAAACCAGATGCAGCGGAAATTCTCGCCTTTAGCCGCGCCTGGAGGAACCGTCTTCCGGTAGTGATCGTCCCGACCAAATATTACAGCGCGCCGGTCGCGCAATACAGAGCCGCACAAATCTCAACCGTGATTTGGGCGAACCATAATATGCGTGCTGCGATCTCGGCCATGCGCCAGGTTTGCGACCGCATCATCCGCGAAGAGAGCACCGCCGGGATCGAGCGCGACGTTGCGACGCTCGAAGACCTCTTTGATCTGCTGAAATATCAAGAGCTCTCCGCGGCCGAACAAAAATATCTGCCGCAAATAGCGAGCGGTGCACGATAAACGGGCCTGACTTCCCAAATCAAGGCAAGGAGGCGCCGATGCTTGCTCGACGCACAAGCTCGTTCGGTTCATCTGGAACCGCCGCGGCGCGGGCCGCCGCAAGACAGGCAGCCCACAGCCGCCAAGAGGTGATCGACCTGACCGCTGGCGAGATCTGGAGCGAGCTCGCTCCGACCATTCGCGAAGGCGCGATCAATGCTATCAACAACGGCGTCAATCGTTACACCGATACGCTCGGCATGATGGAATTGCGCGAGGCGCTGGCGCGGAAGGTCTCCTTCGATACGGGCCAGACCTGGAGAGCCGACGAGATCGCGGCAACGACAGGCGCCAAGCAAGCGCTCTTCAATGCGACCATGGTGCTGCTGAATCCAGGCGATGAGGTGATTATCCCTTGTCCCTACTGGACGACGTTCTCGGCCCAGGTCGTAATTGCAGGTGGCAAGCCGGTTTTCGTCGATACGCGTTCCAACGCATACGTCCCTCGGATCCAGGACATCGCTGCGGCATTGACCGAAAAGACCCGTGCGATCGTCGTCAATACGCCCGCCAACCCGTCGGGTGCGGTCTACGATTTTGATACGCTGACGGCGATCGCCCATCTGGCGATCAACCGCGACCTGTGGGTCATTTTCGATGAATGCTATGCCAACTTCGTCTACGGCCATCATGTGCATCACCCGATCGTCTCGGTTGTGCCCGAAGTCAGGTCTCGAACAATTATCGTCAACGGATTCAGCAAGTCGCTGGCCCTGACGGGCTGGCGGATCGGCTATCTGGCGGCTCCAAAGGAAGTTGTTGATGCCGTCAGGGCCTTGCAGTCCCATACCACCTCAAATCCCAATGTGATCGCCCAACATGCGGTGCTGGCTCACCTTGAGCGGGGAGACGGCCGCCATGAGAGCAAGCTGGGCTTGCAGCTGGCAAGTTCCAGACAGATCGGTCTCGGCATCCTCTACTCATTGAGGCGGATCCCCGCGCCTCGGGCGCAGGGCGGCATTTATTTCTATCTTGATCTTTCCAAGTTGCGACCCGCATTCAAGAATGGTCAGGCGAGCGCCGATGACGTTGTGACCTCGCTCCTTGCCGACGCCGGCGTCGCAGCTGTATCGGGCACCGCCTTCGGCGACCCCCTCGGTCTCCGCCTGTCCTATGGAATTCCTCCCGAACAACTCCAAACCGGGCTAACCCGGCTGGTTGATCTCCTCAACAGCTGGAAATGACACCACGAAGAAAGGGGATCGACATGCCTGTCGCCGCGCCCAAGAAAGCCGTCATTCTCGCCGCCGGAATGGGCTCACGTCTGCGCCCGCTGACCGATCTGCGGCCGAAGCCCCTGATCGAAGTCAACGGCACATCGATCCTGCACAATGCGCTGCGAAACCTCGCAGCAATCGGCGTGGAAGAGGTCATAGTTGTCGTCGGCTACCGCAAAGACGCTATTCAATACGCATGCGGCAACCGCTTCCACGGCATCGAGATCACGTATGTGGAGTCAACGGTTTTCGACCGCACCGGCAGCGCCTATTCGCTTTGGCTAGCCCGCGATATGCTGCTTTCGGGGGATTGCTATCTTCTCGAAGGCGACGTCTTCTTTGAACAGGAAGCACTCCACTGTCTTAACATAGCCGATGCCGCCGACGTTGCCGCCGTTGTAACGTTCGACGCTACGATGCAAGGGTCGGCGGCGGTGCTTTCGGCGAGCGGATTGATCTCGACTTTCCGCACAAAACAGACCGCGGCAGATCTTGCCGAAAGCGGGCCCAAGCTCTTCAAGACAATGAATCTGCTGCGTTTGGCCGCGTCTACCCTTGGAGGCCTCATCGTTCCCGCGCTCGACGAGGTCATCGGCTCAGGTGCTACTCAGGCTCACATAGAGGAACTTCTTGCCTATCTTGTGGAAAGGCGCGGGCTCCAACTAGCCGCGGCCCGTTGCGATGGCGTGAAGTGGTGCGAGATCGACAGTGCCGAGGATCTGCACAGCGCGCACAGCATCTTTGCTGATGCCGCGCAGCCGATCCACCCCGCCCGGGCATAGCGCCTGCGATAATCAGCGAGGGAGGTCTCGATGATCCGCCTGCTTGTCGATCCGGCAAATGCGATGACCGCCATGGGCCTCGCACTCTCCTCGATCGGCATCGATTTCTCGATCGCCGGGTTTCCGGAGATCGGCGTGGCAATCGTTTTGTGGGCGCTCTTGGCTGATCATTTCGACGGTGTCGTCGCGCGGCGAATGCGAGGCAGCCGTTCGGCGCAAACGGGAGAGGTCGGCAAGAATTTGGACTCACTCGCCGATCTCGTCAGCGCTGGAATTTTTCCAGCCGTGACCCTGATCGTCGTCGGGCACGGATCGCCACTGTGCGTTGTTTGCGGAGCCGTTCTCGTCGTCGCCAGCGCCTTGCGGCTGAGTTTCTTCAACGTGGTCGGGTCTCCGACAGGGCGGTTCGTCGGAGTGCCGACCAGCTGGGTCATGCCGGTGACGGCGATTCTGTTCTTGCTTCGTCCCACTCTCCCCGAAAGTATTTTTGCGAAGCTGTTCGCATTCCTCCTCATCCTGCTCGCCATTCTCCACGTCTCGCCGGTTCGCGTGCCTAAAACCGCGGGCTTCATGTATTTGGTCGTGACGGCGTTTTGCGTCGTTGCATCCGCGGCGCTCGCATTTCGGGGCGCGTCTTGAGGTTGGCGGAAAGTGCCGCGAGCACGGCAGGCCGACGTGCCCTTTGTGTCCGGGCGACCGTGCTCAGCCATTGCGGCAGGCCGACGTAGGGCTGAACAATCGATAAGGCATGTCACATCGCGCTATGTTTCCTCATTCGTCCATCGCCAATGTTGTATGATGCAGCTTCGCGCTTGGCCCTGTCGTCCCCGAGGTCGCTCGCCGGTACGTTCGCAAACGACGACAGCCACGACTTCAAGCTTCTTGCCCCTTGTCGGCACCCACGAAAACCAGGGAGCGCCTCATGAGCCGTCCGCGAACCAGCGCAATCGATCTTTCCACCGCGCTGCCGCCGTGCCCATCTTTTCTGGGAGAGGCTTTGTCTCGATCCCTCGTCCAACTGGCCTCGCAATCGCAGCTCCACTGGCGGATCCGGAAAAATCGGCCCGGTGGAGAGGAACGGGATCGCGAGATCGGCTCCATATGGATAAAGCCGCGCGTCGGTGAGATCCTCCCCGCGGATCGCATCCTGGTGACCAACGGCACCCAAAACGCGCTCGTCGTCATACTGCGGCACTTGTGCAAACCGGGTGACGTCATTGTGGCGGAAAAGCTGGCTTATCTCCTCATACGTCCGATAGCCTTGTCGCTCGGCCTTATCGTAATCGGTGTCGAAATGGACGCCGAAGGGGTCGAGCCGGCCGCGCTCGAGGCTGTATGTCGGCGAGCCAGTCCCAAACTTCTCTACTGCACCCCGACAGTCCAGAATCCCACCACGGCAGTCATGTCAGCAAGTCGGCGAGCCGAAATTGTCCGCGTGGCACGAGCGCACAACATTGCGATCATAGAAGACGATGTGCTCGGCCGTCTCCATCCGGAAGCACCACCATCACTGTACGCCCACGCCCCGGATACCACCTGGTACATTATGAGCGTTTCCAAGTGCTTCGCGATGGGCCTTAGATTGGCCTATCTGGCGATACCCGAGGGCCTCGCGGCGGCAGATGTCTTCAGGCCGCATCTAAGATCGTCGTCGATGTTTGCCAACTCTTTGTCCTGCGAGCTCGTTGCGCATTGGGTCGAAGGGGACAACGCTGGGCAAATCGTCGACACCGCGCGTGTCGAAGTCACGGCAAGGCAACAATTGGCCCTGCAGCATCTTGGCCGATCCGGCGCCAAAACCGTGCCGGGGGCTTTGCACTTGTGGATAGAACTGCCTCAAAATGCGAGCTGTGACGCAGTCGTCGAAGCCGCTCTGGCGGCTGGCGTCCAGATTAGACCCGCCAAGGTTTTTTCGGTGGACGATCAGCCACCTCCCAATGCGATCCGCGTGGCGATTACAGGTCCCCAGGATTACGCGCAGCTTCATGCCGGTTTGTCGATCGTTGCGGAAATCCTTTCCGACCATCTCTCACACGACCCACCATGAAGACGTTAAACAGTGCATCCATCAAGACAAGGAATACGGGAAATGAGCACAACAGACCGTCAAATAATGACCACCGCGCCTGCGGATCTGTTTGCGGGAGCCGCCTACTATTTTGCGCGCTACCAAGCAGACTATCCGACCGCGATGTTCGATTTCTTGACGCAAAATTACCTTTCTGGCCGAGAGGCCGTCTTGCTCGATCTTGGCTGTGGAACGGGCCAGATCAGTGTTCCGCTTGCTCGATTTGCCGATGAAGTCATCGCCGTGGACCCCGATCAAGGTATGATCGATGAGGCGCGCCAATACGCCGCCAGGTCCGGCGCTCGCAACGTCTCCTTCGTGACTGGAAAATCCGAGGAGCTTGGCTTGGACATCGGCCCGTTTTCACTGGTCACGATAGCAGGCGCGTTCCATTGGATGGATCGGGAGCGGGTCCTGAAGTACCTCGAGAAGGTGGCGGCGCACGGCTGTGCTATCGCTGTCATTTCGAGGCACCGTTCGAACTGTTCACCCGATGATTGGTGGTTGGAACAACTCGCCTATACCGAGGCTTTCTGGGGCGGTTTCTTTCCGGCGGGCAGCGAAGGTATCCGACCTGCCTTGAAGGTCGCGAATGGTGTCATCCTTGCCCGTTCTGCCTTCAGCGACATTCAGGACAAAAGCTTTCCTTACGAATATCATTGGGATCTGGATTCGCTCGTCGGCTATATCTTGTCCACATCCAAGGCTTGCCCTGGGGTACTCGGCGACCGACGGCCGGCATTCGAGGATGGCTTGCGGTCCCGACTCTCGGCGATGTCGCCCACCGGAACGTTCATCGAGCGCGGCGTCGCTTCTTTGCTCTTGGCAGCGCGGCCATAACGAGCAGTGTCTCGCCCGTTGGGGCGCGGATCATCTCAGCCTCGTTCAGCATGTCGCGCCGAGGCTTGGCGGGACATGCTGAACGGCTGATATCATGCAGAAACCGCTTCCAGTTTATATGGCGACTGCTTCAAACGACCAAGGAACTCACGAGCGCCATAGCTCAACATATGGTTCGCATGATCATAAACGAGCCGAACGCCCTTATCGACGAAGGACCCCACGTCGCTATGGTTGACGAGCGTGCCGCAGATCTTGCCTGCGTCCACTATCGTTTTGATCGCACGATCGACGACTTCGGCAACGGCTTGCGGCTTGTTGCCTTGCTGCCATTCGTAGGTGATGGGCTGAGCGCCGATCGTGAGGGCCAGGTCCCCAGGAGCAACCAAATAGGCGTCGACGCCTTCGACGGCCATGATTTGCGGCAAGTTGTTGACTGCCTCGATGGTCTCAATCATCAGGATAAGCAACCGGTCCTGGTGATCGAATGGCGCGGAGAACCTGAACCGGTCCACGATGCTCTGCGCTACTTTCGCGTCCGACACCAGCGGGATCATTAGACCATCGACGCCGCATTCGAGATACTTGGTCACCATCCATGGCGAGGGATCTTCCGGCCGCAGGATCGAAACGATTCCCGACAGACTCGAAGCGCGCGCCATCTCTTCCACCCGTTCCGGACCGGCCGAACCGTGTTCACAGTCGATGAGGACGGCATCGAACCCGCATTCAGCCAATTTTTCCACTAGGCTGGGCGACGGATGACTGGAGTGTACCAGGGTGCCGAAGCCCCCGGAACGGAGTTTTTCTTTTAGCGCCCGAGAGGCCGACAAGTCACGCTTTAGGAATGATGCCATTTGATAAAACCTTTTGATTGAGGAGTGGTTGGGATCAGGTCGGTCAATGCAACGGCAGCAGATCGGAGACGTCACGTCCCATCTGCTCCAGTGCCTGCTTGGGCGCGACTTTCAGCAAAACCACCGACGCCAGGTGGTTCTTTATCACGGTGGTGATCTTGACTGAGTTCTCGCCCGGGAACGCTTCCCATGGTCCCATCACCGACAACGCCGGGATCAGCGCCTGGAGGTTGGGACGCGATGCATAATATTCCCGGAGCGCTTCGGTGCCGAGCGCGAGATCGTTGGCCGGGAGATAAGCCGTGCGCGTCGCCACGATCGTCTGCCCCGCGACACCTGAAGCGAACTTCATGAACTCCCATGCCTTTTGTCGCTGCTCCGGATCCTTGGAGAACATGATGCTGATGGGTCCGGCGGCGGGCAGGTGACCGGCTTCATTGGCAACCGGGAACGGCCGCATCGCAATTTGAAACTGTCCTTCGGCGCGTTTGGCGATAGCCGCGTAACTGCTGCTTGAAGTGCACAGGATGCCGATCTGACCCGCAGAAAATGCCTGTCGTGCCTGATCGCGTGACATGTCCGTTCGCGCTTGTCCGCATGCGCCGAAATCCCGCAAAATTCCAAGAGCGGCGAGCCCTTCGGGCCCGACAAATCCGACGTTGCGTTCGTCATCGGCCAAGATGCGGCCGCCAAACCCATTCAAGAGGCAATGGAACGTCCAGTTGCCACCGTTGTCGTACTCCATAAACGCGCCCACGACCTGGCCTTTGCCCATGGCATCGAGTTTGCGGCCCAGCGCCGTGATTGCTTCCCAGGAGTCCGGCGGCTCGCTGACCCCAATTCGCTTCAAGAGGTCGAGGTTATAGAGGATCACCGGCATCGAGACCGCAAAGCCAAGGCCGTGCATGCTTGCTCCAAAGCGGCCGATTCGTGTCACGGCCGGTGAGAAACTTTGTCCCCAACCGGCTTCGTTGCGCTGGTAATCATCCAGGCTTTGCGCAAGCTTTCTGTCGGCGAATACACGAAGACAGTTCGGGCTGATGAACAGGACGTCCGGCAGTTCCCCAACCATTGCCGAACGCAGCACGGTGGTGACGGCGGTCTCATCCTCTCGAATCGAGGTGTCTATGTTCAACGCAACGTCATGTCCCGCCTGATAGGCAGCTCCCAGCGCGGAATACATGTCGGCGAATATGGAGGGGAGCGCGACTACGCGCAGCGCATCCGAGGGCGCCGCGCGCGCGACAGACCCCGTGGTAAGGAAGATGGATGATGAACCGGCGAGAAAATGGCGCCGCGTGATTTCGAACATTGGTTGATCCTCATTGTATTGTGAGCTGCGTTCATTTCACTGACCCACCAGTCATTCCCTCCACGAACCACTTCTGCGCGGCCAGGAATGCGATGAGCAAAGGGGCGACGACCAGTGTCGATGCGGCCATCAATGGGCCGTAGTCATTCCCGGCCTCTTCGTTCTTGAAGGCCATGATCCCGAGCGGCGCAGGCATCAGGTTGCCGTCGCGTACCGCAATCAGCGGCCAGAAAAGATCGTTCCAGTGAGCGACAACCGAGAAGATGGAAAACGCGATGACGGCAGGCAGCGCCATCGGCACCATGATTTTCCAGACGATGGCAAGTTCGCACAGGCCATCAAGCCGAGCCGCGTGGACAATGTCGTTCGGGATCTTCTTGAAGAATTGGCGCAAGAGAAAAATACCGAACGGTGAGACGACGTATGGAATAACCAGGGCCAGGTACGTGTTCAGGATGTCGAGCTTGTAGCAGAGGATGAACAAGGGAAGGGACAGCACCTGGTGCGGCAGAAGCAGCCCGACGAGAACCATGGCGAAAATGAAATCGCGACCCCAGAACTTGAGCTTGGCCAGAGCGTAAGCCGCCGGCGCGCACACGAGAATTTGTGCTGCCAGGATCAGCGCGCAGACAAGGAGGCCGTTGCCCATGTACCGCGGCAGAGGCACCGAAGTGATCGCCTTGGCGTAATTGTCGACACCATAAAATTGTGCCGGAAGGACCGAGAAGGTCGCCCGAAAAATCTCACCAGGCGATTTGAGCGACAGGCTGACCATCCAAACGAAGGGTACGAGAATGAATGCGGACGTGAGGACCAGCACGCCGTGGCGCAGGATGGCTGCCGCAGGAGAAAGGCGGATCGCGCTCATTGATAGTGTACCCGTTTGTCCATGCTACGCGCCTGGAGCAACGTCAGCGCCACGACGATTGCGAGAAAGACGATGGCGACCGCGGCGCCATAGCCCGCGCGCAAATATTCAAAACTTTCCCGGTAGATCGTGAAAAGCAGCATTTCCGAGGAGTGGCCCGGGCCGCCTTGGGTCAGGATCTGGATCGTGTCGAAGGTTTCGAAAGCTCTAAGCGCCACAACGATGACGACGAACATGGACACCGGTCCAAGCATTGGAAGGGTGACGGTTCGCAGGCGATCGAGCCACTGATCGGCCCCGTCAACATCAGCGGCGTCGTATAAATCGAGCGGGATCGACTTCAGCCCCGCCATGAAGAGCACCATGGCGTAACCGAGATTCTGCCAGATGCCGATAACGGCGAGAACAGGCAGGGCCGTCGTTTCGTCGCGCAGCCAGTTGGCGACAGGTAAACCAAGGGCCGCGAGGCTGTGGTTGACCAGGCCGATGGTGGGATGGAGCAAGGCCTCCCACGAGATCGCCATTGCAGTTGCCGTGGCCATGAAGGGCAAGAAATGAACTGCTCGATAAAGAGCGCGGCACGAATGGCTGCTCTCTATGAGCAGCGCGATCAAAAGTCCCGCAAGGACGGTTCCCGGAACAACCATCACTACATAGACGATAGTATTGATCAGCGACGCTCGAAAACCCTCGTCAAAGATGACTTCGCGGAAGTTTGCGAGGCCGACGAAGGAAAGCGAGCTGGCCCCGAACTGCCAGTCGCTAAACGCTATGACAAAGACGCCGATAACTGGCAGGAAGAACAGAACGACGAGAAAGATGAGAGCGGGCGCAATCAGTGTCCAACCCCACATTGCCTCATGCAACGAGTGTCTTCGTAGCAGCGAGACGCGCGACGATAGCTTCCCCGCGACCCCTTCCGCAGGCTGGGCAAGCCGACTGACAGCATTTAGGCTTGCGCTCATCAGGCCCATTCCCTGACTGGTGTGGACGAGTGAGCGCGCGAGACGTCTCGCGCACGAACCCGACGACCGTCGCTGTTGAAGACGAGCAGCTGGTCCGATCTGACTGAGACATGCAGCGTCTGTCCGGTGACAATATGGCGTGCGCGCTCGGCGGAAAGCCTGGCTATCAACGGTTGCTGGAGGCCGCACGGGTCGAAATAAACGAACAAATCGGAGCCCATATGCTCGACCATGCGTACCGAGCCGGTGATCACGCCCGGGCCGGAATGTTCAGCAAACTGGAAAGCCTCTGGGCGGATGCCGACAGTGAATCTGGACCCCGGCGCTATCTCGCAAGCAACCGAAAGGGCGGAGCCCGCAAGATCGACCAAGCCTGGTTCGCGCATTGTTGCGTCCACGATGTTGATCTTTGGCGATCCGAGGAACTCAGCCACGCGGATGTCGTTCGGGTCGGCATAGATCTCCTGGGGCGGGGCAACTTGCAACATCTCGCCGTCGCGCATCACAACGACACGATCGGACAGCGTCATCGCTTCCGCCTGGTCGTGCGTCACATAGACAAATGTCACCCCAAGGCGCCTGTGCAGGTCCTTGATCTCGGCACGCATTTGGACCCTCAGCTTGGCGTCGAGATTGCTGAGCGGCTCGTCCATCAAAAACACGGCAGGATGGCGCACCATGGCGCGACCGACCGCCACCCGCTGACGTTGTCCGCCCGACAGTTGTCCCGGTTTGCGATTGAGCAGATGCGCAATTCTCAGCGCTTCGGCGGTGCGAGAAACCTCCATCTCGATCCCGCTTGTCACCGGCCCGGAGCCTGGTAGCCATCGGCCGATGAGCGGCAGGCGCTGCGCGCGGCTCAGTCGTCGCATTCGCAACGGCAGGGCGATGTTCGCGGCGACAGTCATATGCGGGTAAAGCGCATAGGATTGGAACACCATCGCCACGTCGCGACGCTTCGGGCGTACTCCATCCACCACACGACCGCCAATCTCGATGCTGCCTGTGTCCTGGACCTCGAGTCCGGCCAGTATGCGCAACAATGTCGATTTTCCGCATCCCGACGGGCCGAGAAGGGTCAGGAACTCGCCATCCGCAATCGAGAGCGAAACGTCATGCAGCACCCTTGTGGCCCCGAACGACTTGCGGATATTTGTTATGGTAATCCCACTCACGCGGCGACCTCCTCATTCCTCACGGAAGCGACGACACGGCCAACTGACCTCGTCGCCGCGCACCACGGATGGTAAAGGACGCAGCGCTCAAGCGGTCTGATAGACCAGCTGTCAAACGTGCCCAACGCAAGACGATTGGGTAACCTGCGCCAGATTTGATGGCGACATGCAATGCGAGCTGTCGGCTCACGTTGCGCAAAGCAATAAGTAACAAAGCCGAGGCTATTGAGTGGAAATGTCATGCACCCATCCTGGGGCCGGAACTGATGGCTACGCGGTACCGCCGGGACACGACAGTCCGGTGACAAATATCGAATAATGTGATGGATGGTCCCAGTTTGGAGATGAATGGCCGTAAGGGATCAGCCCTCCAACTATTTTTCCGGAGCTACCGATGACGAGCGAAGACGAAGCAGTGCCTTTGAACGCAATCCGCGCTTTCGTAACGATCGTGCGCGAAGGAAGCCTGACGCGGGCAGCTAACGCATTAGGCACGACGCAGAGCTCAGTCAGCCGCTACCTAGCGGTTCTGGAAGGATATCTCGGGACAGACTTGATGGAACGGCGGGGCAGGCGAAGCGAACTGACCGAGTTTGGAAGATTATTCGCCAACACTGTCTCGGAGCCGCTCGATACAGTGTGCTTCACCGCTCAAAGAATGCGGCGGCGGACTCGGCCGAACGCCAACAGGATTGTCGTGCGCACATCACTTTCGACTTTTGCCTATTCATTCTTGATCCCAAATCTTCAGGCATTCTCCACCGAAATGGGCGGCGTGATGGTTGACGTGATCAGTTCGCTTTCGCTGCCGACATCCACCGACGATTTCGACATCTTGATTACACGCGACCTTTCGGTCGTCGAACCTGCCGATCATTGGGAAATCTACAACGAGCAACTCGTGTGTGTCGGCTCTCCAAATCACATAGCGGGCAAAAGTCTTTCGGTCGTTCGCTCGATGCCGATAATCAACGTCACATCTCGTCCCGACATACTCCCCACCTGGCTGAGAGGGATGAATCTGACATCAAGGGATATCAAGTCGGGCGCGCGATACGATCACAATTACCTTGCGCTGCCTGCCGTCATGACAGGAAAAAGCCTTCTTGTAGCGCCCGAGATCATCGTCAGTGACCTGGTGCGCACTGGCGCTTTGAATGTGGTGCCGGGATCGCTTACGCCAAGCGGTATGCAATACCGGGCCTATGCGGTCGATCGCTCTGACAATCCCGAACTCGCTCGCGCCTTTTGCCGGTGGTTGGCTCGACTGTGTAAGAAGGCGGCGATTTCGGAGGCTCGTTAATATCGCATTCGGCTATGGAAAGGTCTCAAAAATCGATCAATCCGTTTGATTGCCAACGACGTCGCTGAATACAGGTGGCAGTAATTCGATCATTCGTCGATTCCAGAGGCGAGCAAGATGCTGCAAAGTCAAAGCCCCAAGCACATCTCCGGAGCCTCCACGCTGACGAGCAGGGCATCTCTGCGAGCCCATATCTGCGCCGGCCATCTGGCCCACGTCATGGCGGCGCACAGTCCCTTGTCGGCAATCCTGGCCGAGGAGGCAGGCTTCGATGGCATCTGGGCCTCCGGTTTCGAACTTTCCGCTCTTTATGGACTGCCCGATGTAAGCCTTGTCTCCATGACGCGGCACCTCGACATGGTCCGTTCGATGGCCGAGCAATCATCGCTGCCGATCATAGCTGATATCGACACCGGCTTCGGCAACGCCATCAACGTGATCTACGCCATCGAGCAATACGAGCGTGCGGGCGCCGCCGCGGTGGTCATTGAAGACAAGGCTTTTCCAAAGGTGACGAGCCTCCTGGCAGATGGTCGCCAGGAACTCATCCGGACCGAGGAATTCGCGGGAAAGATTCGGGCGGCCGTTGCCACGCGCGCAGACGCGGACTTCCTCGTCATTGCGCGCACCGAAGCGCTGATCGCCGGACTGGGTGAAGCCGAGGCCCTGAAGCGGGCCAGGGCGTATGAAGAAGCTGGCGCGGACATGATCTTGATCCACTCCAAGCGCAAGACGCCCGACGAGGTGGAAAGTTTTGTACGAGCATGGCGCGGCGAAGTTCCGATAGTCATCGTGCCGACGGCCTACCCGGAAATGAACGAGTCGCGCATCCGCGCGCTCGGCAAGATTGCGATGGTGATCTATGGCAATCATGCCATTCGAGCAGCGGTCACCGCCATGAAGGACGTCTTTGCCCGCATCCGCGCCGACGGCGGTATTCACCGCATCGACCCCGAAATCGTGCCCGTGGAGGAAATCTTCCGACTGCAGAAAATGGACGCCGTCAAAGCGAACGAGGATAGGTTTCTGTGGTGACGTCACCAGGGCTACTTTCCGGACCATCGAAAATAGGTCTGAGGATGACCTCCTGATGCAGCCAAGTTCTTACCGTTTCTGCATCTTCGGTGTCGGGTTCGAGGTGCCGAGCTCATTTCGGTTTTCAGTTCGCAATGCGGGCACTGAGCTTCAGGCGCCCGCGTGTCTCTCGCGGCAACGGATTTTTCGATGCTATGGCTTGCGGCCGAGTTTTGTTGTCTTTCCATCCATGGAGCTCAGGCTGCTGCATGGTTCGGCGCCACCATCGTGCGAGCAGGCGCCGCTTGGCCAGCTACTTTTCGCGCGAGGTATGCCTCGCTGGTGCCCTACGGCAAATGATGCAATGGAGGTTTCGCCGAATTGAAAATTTTCGAAAGGCTTGAAGCGTTGATCGATGCGCCGGGCGCGGAAACGGTCAATGAGGCACGCTCGATGCTGCGTCAGTTCGAGTCGGTCGTGACTGCCGACGCGATCCACCAATTCTTGCTGGATCTGATGACCTTGGTGTTTGTGGTGGACGCTGCTCCTCAAAATTATCACGCGGCGGTGCGCAAGCTCGTCAAGGTCCGGCTGGCAATGCTCAAGATGCTTGGCGAAGCCTCGGCGTGAGCACCGGCCAAGCAAGCCTGTCGCGTGGCGCAAGCACTATCAGCCGGATGGCGAAACGGCTGAAAATCTGTCGCGGCTGCACGTTGAATGGCGCGTGCCGCGGATCCGGTGTCATCGCCTGTCGGTTCGAATTGGATGCTGAAGAGGTTCGAATCGGCATTCTCCCATCGTTGGAATGCCAGCCGGAAGGTGACGGACTGGCCATCGCGTAACGCTCCGTGCCGGCGAACGTGGCCATGTCACCTTGGCAAGCTGCCCGCCGGCTTCCGCGACTCCGAATGCCACGCGGCGGAAGGGTCTGGGGACGACTAGGCATGCAATTTGTCTTCGAGACCTTCCTGGAGCAGCTTTCGGAAAGCGTCGATGAGACGGATTTCCGCGACGCGATGGCGCGTGCTGCCGCGGCATTCGATCTCGTCAAATTCGCCTATCTGTGCCTGCCGCCACGGGCGCCGGGAAAGCCAAGGCTGATCTCGAACTATCCGCCACGCTGGACCGCTCATTACCTGAGCAACCATTATCACGCCATCGATCCGGTGATCGCGCGGGCGCAGGGCGGCCAATGCCCGTTTCTGTGGGGGCTTCACTACAGCCGAACCGGGCTGTCGGATTTCGAGCAGAAGCTCTTCGACGAAGCGGCCGCGTTCGGCATCCGCTGCGGTTTCACCATCCCGATCCTAGACAAGCGGGGCAACGTCGCCGCCATGAGCTTTGCCGCCGACGGGCTCAATCCGGCCCTCCTGCGGGTGACCGAGCGCTACCAAGAGGCATTTCGCTTCATGGCGACCTGCTTTCATATCTGCGTCCGCCGCAAGCTCTCGGCCGATCGGGTGGTCAATGGCGTGCAGCTGACGCCGCGCGAATATGAATGCCTGGAATGGGCCGCGCAGGGCAAATCCGCACGCGACATCGCCTCGATTGTTGGCATCAGGCGCCGCACCGCCGCCTTTCACCTGGAAAACGCCAGGAAGAAGCTTGGGCTGCGCACCCGCATGCAGGCCGTGGCGCAATTCTCAGCCGCCAGAACGGGTCTCGGCTGACCAGGCACCTGTACCGCTGTACAGGCTGCTTCGGCCTGACGCCTGGCCTCCAATGGCAGGGTCAATCCCGCCAGGAGGCCGATAATCATGCTGCAGCTCATTGCTCCCGAATGGTACGGCGACTTCGCCGACGAGCTCCACGAAATGCACCGTCTGCGCCACCGTGTCTTCAAGCAGCGGCTGGACTGGGACGTCGACACCAGCGGCGGCTACGAGATCGATCGCTTCGACGCGCTGAAACCCCACTATCTGCTGCTGCGCGGCTCAATTGGCAGCGTCGACGGCTGCGTCCGCCTGCTTGCCTCGACCGGGCCGACCATGCTTGGCGATATCTTTCCGGCCCTACTGGACGGGCGGCCGACGCCGCAGGATTCAAGAATCTGGGAAAGCAGTCGTTTCGCGCTCGACCTGCCGCCATCGGCCGCCAAGGGGGCAGGCGGCATCGCTATCGGCACCTACGCGCTCTTCGCAGGCATGATCGAGTTCGGCCTGTGGCGAGGTCTGAGCCGCATCGTCACCGTCACCGACCTGCGCATGGAGCGCATCCTGCGCCGGGCCGATTGGCCGCTCGAGCGGCTCGGCGAGCCGCGCGCGATCGGCCCCACCAAAGCCCTGGCCGGCTACCTCGAGGTCTCAAGCGAGCGCCTCGATGCCATTCGCCGCAATGGCGGTCTTGCCGGTCCGGTGCTGTGGGCGCCGGTCAATTCACGAGGCCGCATGATGGCTTCGCTTCATGCTTCAGGCGGAGAGACCTGATGAGCCTGCCAGAACCTGAAGCCGACCGGCCGGACTGGCGCGATGAGCGGTCCTATGACTACACCCTTGAGCTGACGCGGCGCGGCTGGGCCTGGGAATTCCTGCGGCGCAATCCGGCCTTCCGGGATGATCTGTCCCACGCATTGGAACGGGCGAGGTCCGTCGATCAGCGGCCGTCGCTCGACGTCATTTTATCCTCCGCCGACCTGTCGCGCTGGGGGCTTTTGTTTCGCGTCCTCGATGCACCGTGACGCAGCCACGTTCTGGTGTCCGAGCCGATGCGCTCAGGTCTTGCCGGTCGTCGCCGAACAGGTGTCCTCCTCGCCGGCCATGCCGGCATTCGAACCGGCGAGTCTTCCCTGCCGTGCGAGTGTGCTCAGGCTGGTTGACAGCACCCAGCATCTCCTGCTGCACAGCGCCGGCCGGCAGCTTCAGCTCGCCGTTTCGGGGTCGAGTATCCTCGGCCCCGTTCGGCTGCGCGCCGATGCGGTCTGGCCGGCCGGTGAGTGGCGGCAACGCCTCTGGGCGCTGAAATGCCTCAATAGTCTCGTTGCAGGGGGACGCTTGCCGAAAAGACTGTTTGCGCCGGAAGCGCGCGGTCGTCGCCTAGGCTTTGTTCTGCGGGCTCTTGACGGCTCAGTTGCGGGCGCCTCGTACCGAGACATCGCCGAAGCGCTGATTGGTCAGACGCGTGTGCGGGCCGACTGGACGGATCCGCGCGACCATCTGCGCGATCGCATCCGACGTGCCGTGGCACGGGCTCGCGTGCTCATGAATGGCGGCTATCTCGACTTTCTTGCCTAACCTGTCTTGCGCCATATAAATGCGTCACCTGGTGAACAGCTCCCTGTAGCCCGTCGTTACCATCCAGTTCGCCCGGTCGAGATGGCTGCGGGCCGCATTGCGGGCGCGTTCTGGTTCGCGCTCCGGATCGATGCCGAGGATCAGATCGGCCATCTCCTCGTAGCTGGCGTCATCGGCGGCGGCATCCAGCAAGCGCATATAGATGGTGAAGTGCTCCTTGTCGTAAGCCGTGAGGCTGTCCGACCATGGCGCTTCATCCGCTACCGGCATAGTCGAGTGAGGCTGCCTCATCGCTGATTCAATCTCCCAGAGCGGTCTCGCAAAACCCGTCCGCGAGTGGATCGAGACGCTTGGTGTGGAATACATATTATAGTTGATAAACTCAAGGAGCCTGATCCGCTGACTTCTCACGCATGGACATGCGTCAGTTGGTCGGTCGGAATGTGATAAGGATCAGGCTGAAGAAAGGTCTGACGCAGGAACAGCTCGCCGAAGTTTCCGGCTTCAGCCAGCAGTATATCAGCGGTCTGGAGAAGGGCCGCCGTAATCCGACGATCGTCACCATCTATGAACTGGCATTGGCGCTTGGCGTCAGCCACATGGATCTGGTTCGTCCCGACAAATAATCGGTCTTGGCGTGCAAATTGCTGGGCACCTGCGCGCCTCAAGGCGCGCATCGGGTGCTCGTGAACCGAGCCCGCTTGTCTTCGCGTCGCTCAGGCGGTCTCGGCCATTCGGCTTCGCCCCCTGGCGCGGGCAGCCCTTGCGGGCTGTGCCGGTCACCGCCCCAGGGGCGGCGTTGTTTTTTGATTTGGCCTTCCCGGCGACGCGGTGTGGGCGGCTCTCCCTTCTAGGCCCGCCGCGGCGGCCCGCAACCCTTCGCTCGCGCTCCGGGTCCTCCACTTGCGTTCCGGTCCTTCGGATGCAGGCCACCTCTGACGGCGGGCCTTTCCGGTCGTTTTTCGCCGCCCACCCCGCTTTGCGGGGAAGGGCGCGGCGAGATTGGCGAGCGGAGATTTTATTATGCGCAAGACCGGCAAACATGGCGCTAGCGGAGAAGTTGGCGGCAAGAAGGGCGAGCCGCTTAAGGGCAGCCTTTATTCCGAGATCACAGACCGCATCATCGCCGATCTGGAGCGGGGTTGCGTGCCTTGGGTGAAGCCTTGGGGCAGCGCCAAGGCCAGCCTTGGCCTGCCGAAGAATGCCGCCACGGGGCGCGGCTATTCCGGCATCAACATCCTCATCCTGTGGGGCGCGGTCATCGAACACGGCTATGCCGGCCAGAACTGGCTCACCTTCCGGCAGGCGCTTTCCCTCGGCGGCAATGTCCGCAAAGGCGAGCACGGCACGACCATCGTGCATGCCGATCGCTTCATCCCGAAAAACGAGAAGGAACGCGCCAAGGCGGAAGATACCGAGCCGCAGGCGGTGCCTTTTCTCAAGCGCTTCACCGTCTTCAATGTCGCGCAGTGCGAGGGCCTGCCCGACGCGCTTTACAGCCAGCCCGAGCCGCTGCCCGAACGCCACATCATCCCGCATGCCGAGGCGCTTGTCCGCAAAACCGGTGCCGATATCCGCATCGGCGGCGACCGCGCCTTTTACATGCCGTCTGCCGATTTTGTTCAACTGCCGCCGCAACCGGCGTTCTTCGAGCAGATCAACTATTACCGAACCTGCTTCCACGAGCTTGGCCATTGGACCGGGCACCCAACGCGGCTTGCGCGTGACCTCTCCGGCTCGTTCGGCAGCAAGGCTTATGCGCGCGAGGAACTGGTGGCCGAGATCACGGCTGCCTTTACCTGCTCGAGCCTCGGCATCGAGCCGACCGTGCGTCACGCCGACTATATCGCCTCATGGCTCGAGGTGCTGCGCGAGGACAACCGCGCCATTTTCCGCGCTGCCAGCCTTGCCTCGAAAGCCGCCGATTTCCTGCTGGCCTTGCAGACGGATGCCGAAACCAAGATGCGCGAAGGGATCGCGGCATGAGCGCTCCCGATCCCGTTGCGCTGCAGAGCGAGCCGACGCCGCAACGCGAGCAGACGCTCGTTCCCGATGTCCGTCCGGCCGACCTTCCTTCGCCCGCCGAAGCGGGCTTCGCGAAGGCGGGTCACCGCCCGCGACCGGTTTGACCTTTTGATGGACGCGCCGATGCGCCCGCGCGCGGCGCAGGAAGACACTCGATTTCGGCCGCTTCGATGAAGCCAAACGAAACCAGCTCGACCTGTTCCGAGCCAGTGCGACTTATTCTGACGAGGAAGCTTTGCCATGATCCTGATCACCGACGAATTGCGCGCCCGCCTTTGCGCCAATGGTGCCGCCGAAATCGAAACCGACCATGTTCCGGTCGTCAAACTGTTCAATCCGGTCGGCGCCGCGACTTGGCTTCTGAGCGAACTCGACGCCGACGGCGACACGTTGTTCGGCCTTTGCGATCTCGGCTTCGGCTTCCCGGAACTGGGCAGCGTCAGCCTCGCCGAACTGCAAGCCTTCAAGGGACCGCTTGGCCTCGGCATCGAGCGCGATCTCTATTTTCGTGCGCGATTTCCGCTCTCAGTCTATTCCGAAGCCGCGCGCCTTGCCGGCCACATTACCGAGGCCGAGCGGCTTTTGCGGCAGGCCGCCGCCGCTCTCGAAATCCCCACTCCCGAGCTTCCGCCAGACCGGGCGGAATGACCGCGCCGCCAGGCGCACAACATCCCGCCGCTCGGCCTGCGGCCTCGCGGTGGGGCTTTTGAAAGCCCAGACAAAGGAGAAAGACCCATGCAACTTGCCCATATTTCCATCGACCAGTTGAGCGTTTCCGCCATCAACATGCGTCATTCAAAGCGCGCGCCAGACATATCCGACATCCTGCCGTCGGTCAGGGCGCGCGGCGTGCTCGTGCCGCTTCTGATCCGGCCCAATGGCACGCCGGACAGCTTCGAAATCGTCGCCGGGCGGCGGCGCTATTTCGCAGCCAAAACGGTCGCCGACGAGCGCGGCGAGGCCGAACCGCTGCCCTGCGCCATCATGGAAGAAGGGGACGATGCCGATGCGCTGGAGGCTTCGCTCATCGAGAACATCGCCCGCCTCGACCCTGATGAAGTCTCGCAGTGGGAGACCTTTACGCGCCTGATCAAGGAGGGGAGGGGCATCGCCGACATTGCCGCCACCTTCGGCCTCACCGATCCTCAGGTGAAGCGCATTCTGGCGCTCGGCGACCTGTTGCCGAAGATACGCGAAGCGTATCGCCGCGAGGAGATCGACACCGAGACGGTGCGGCATCTCACCATGGCTTCCAAGGCGCAGCAGAAGGACTGGCTCGCGCTTTATGCCGACCCCGATCAACATGCGCCACGCGGCTGGCAATTGAAGCAATGGCTGTTCGGCGGCCAGTCGATTTCGACCAAGGTGGCGCTGTTTCCAATCGAGGACTATCCCGGCCTGATCGTCTCCGACCTGTTCGGCGAGGACAGCTATTTCGCCGATGCCGACCTGTTCTGGCAAAAGCAGAACGAGGCCATCGCGGCGAAGCGCAGCGCCTATCTCGAGGCCGGCTGGCCCGAGGTGGAAGTGCTCGAACCCGGCCAGTATTTCCATTCGTGGGACTACGAAAAGACGCCGAAGAAGAAGGGCGGCAAGGTGATCGTCACCGTCTCGCAGCGCGGCGAGGTGGAATGTCATGAGGGCTACCTGTCGCGCAAGGAAGCCCGCCGCGTCCGCGCAGAAGGCGAGTTTGGTGAGCAAGCCGAACCGCGTGCCAAACCGTCGCGTCCCGAGTTGAGCGGGCCGATGCAGAACTATGTCGATCTGCACCGTCACGCCGCCGTGCGCACCGCCTTGCTCGATCATCCGGGCGCAGCACTGCGCCTGATGGTGGCGCATGCCGTCGTCGGCTCGAGCCTGTGGACGGTACGCCCCGAACCGCAGCGCGCGGCCAACGAAACGGTGGCCGCCAGCATCGCTGCTTGCAAGGCCGGAGCGGCGTTTGCCGAGAAGCAGCGCGAGGTTCTGACCCTGCTCGGTTGTGTCGATGAGGATGGTCCAGTCGCCGGCGGCAATTGCGACGACTTTGCGCTGGCCTGCGTCTTTGCCCGTCTGCTGGCACTCCCACACGACGATGTCCTGCGCGTTCTGGCGCTGGTCATGGCCGAGACGCTTTGCGCGGGCAGCGCGATTGTCGAAGCGCTCGGCAATCATCTTGGCCTCGACATGCGCGGCCATTGGCAGGCCGACGATGCCTTCTTCGAGCTGTTGCGCGACAGGCAAGTCGCCACCGAAATCCTCGCCGATGTCGGCGGCAGGCTCGTCGCCGATGGCAATTCTTCGCAGAAGCTGAAGACGCAAAAGAAGATCATTCGCGACTTCCTTTGCGGCGAGAACGGCAGGCAAAAAGTCGACGGCTGGCTGCCGCGCTGGATGGCATTCCCGGTGTCGAGCTACACGGACCGTGGCGGTTTGCGCACCGCCGATCAGTGGGCGAAGGTCCAGACGCTGTTCGTGTCGGAATGATCCTCGCATGGCGGGCGGCGACGTTTTCTGGCGTCGCCGCTCGTGCGCCAACCGGGCAGCATTTATCGCTCGGCAAAGTCTCGAGTAGACCGCAGCGCCGGTCCGGTTTCAGCCGCGCGCACCGGCCGATGGATTTCGAAAACACCCGGCCCGCTGGTGGTAATCTGGCGCTTTTGTGCCTGGCACGATAGCGCTGGCACGGCGCTGGAGCGTCCGCAAACCTGTCCTCGGCTAACTTCTGCCTGGCTACCGCGACCGCGTCTTCGCGACATCTCCTTTTGCTCGTGCGAGCACCATTCCCCTGCCGCTGGCTTGATGACCTATGGGCGGATCCGGCCCGCCCGAAACCCTCGGCCAGCAGCTTTTTTCCCCGCCGCCTGCGGCGGCTCCTCGCGCCCGCTTCGCTTCAAAAAAGCTGCCCGCTCGGGTCCTCCGCTGCCGCTGCGGCCCTCCGGGTTCAGCCGGCCCAGACGCGCCCATCACGGTCCGCCATCGCAGGGGAATGGTCCCCGGCGACAAGCAAAAAGGAGACTTGAAATGACCGCGATCGGATACGTTACCAAGCAGGACAACGGCGCCTACAAGGGCCAGCTCAAGACGCTCAGCGTCCGCGCCGAGATCGCCATCGTGCCCAACCAGTCAAAGAGCGCCGACACCCATCCTGACTTTAGGGTGCTGACCCAAGGCGTCGAGGTCGGTGCCGGCTGGATCAGGATCGGCGAGGCATCCGGCAAGGACTATGTGAGCCTGTCGATCGCAGCACCGGAGTTCGGCCCGCGAAAACTCTACGCCAATCTCGGCCGCGCCGCCGGCCAGGATGACGACGACACCTTCGCCATCATCTGGAACCCGGCCGACTGACGCAACAGGCCCCCGCGCCACCGGCGCGGGGGCTCTTTGAGCCGAACTGAGCCAGCCCGCAGGGGCGGCGAAAACTCGCCGTTGACTCTTCGCCCGTCCCGCAAGCGCTTTTCCTTGCCGATCCTCCCCACCGTCTTCAGCCGACGAAACGAGGATCATCATGGACGACGAAAACGAACGCGCCGCCCGCGCCAAGAAGGGCAGTCCGTTCCTCAACACCGCGCAGGCCGCTTTCTATGTCGGGCTCTCTCAGCGGACTTTGGAAAAGATGCGGCTCAAGGGCGGTGGCCCGCAATTTCGCAAGCACGGCCGCTTCGTCCGCTACCACATCGACGAGCTCGACGCCTGGTCGAAAGGCCAGCCGAAGGGCTTTGACGCCGATGACAATCGCGCAGGCCAGCCATGATCGCGCGGCGTTCTCTTCATCTGATCGGCAGCCGTTTGCGGCGCGTTCGCGCGCGCAAGACGCTTGCCGCGGCAAGCATCGGCCTTGGCCTGATCGGCTTCACCGCTTTCGTCAAGCCGACGCCCGTCCTGGTCTGGAATGCCTCGGCCAGCGCGCCAATCGGGCTCTATGGCCTTGGCCTTGGTGCCGCTCGCGCCGGCGATTTCGTGCTTGTCCGCTTGCCCAAAATGGCCGCTCACCTCGCCGACCAACGCGGCTATCTGCCTCGCAACGTGCCGCTGGTGAAGCGCATCGCCGCACTGCCGCACGAGCATGTCTGCGCCTTCAATGACGCCATCATCATCGGCGGCGAGATCGTGGCACGCCGCGTTCCGGTCGACACGCAAGGCCGAAGCTTGCCTTGGTGGAACGAATGCCGGGCACTCGCCGGCGACGAAGTTTTCCTGATCAATGGCGAGGCTCCCGGCTCCTTCGACAGCCGGTATTTCGGGCCGGTGCCGGCCGCCAATATCGTTGGGAGGCTCGTGCCGCTATGGACCGAGTGACCCTCCTGATTTTGGGCATGGTGTCGATTGCACCATGCGCCTGTTCCGCCGCGACCGGCGCACAGCCGGCCGCCATCTCCCAAGGTCCGCTACTGGCAAGATGGCAAGAGTTCGTTGCCGAGGCAAGCCAGCGCTTCAGTGTTCCACAGTCCTGGATTTATGCCGTCATGGATGCCGAAAGCCGTGGGCAGACCATGCTCAACGGTCGGCCGATCACTTCACGAGCCGGTGCGATTGGGCTGATGCAGGTGATGCCCGACACCTATGAGGAACTGCACGTCGAGCATGATCTCGGAGCCGATCCGCACGATCCGCGCGACAATATTCTGGCCGGTACAGCCTATCTGCGCGCCATGTATGATCGCTTCGGCTTTCCTGGGCTGTTCGCGGCCTACAACGCCGGGCCCGATCGATATGAGGCGCATCTGGAACGCGGCAAGCCGCTGCCGACAGAGACAGTCTTGTATCTGAAACAGCTTAAGGCGGCGGGTGTTTCGGCGGCCGACATGGATCGGTTCAAGGGCAAATCTCGACCGCCAAAAGCGCCGAAAATCTCCTTAGGGCGCGAATTGTTTTTCCTGAGGGATGGCGTTTCGGCGGGCGGTTCGAGTGGCGGAATTCTGGTGCCGCTCGGGTCTCAGCCAGGCGGGTCGGCGCGGCCGGACGGCAGATGAGGGCAAGGTGCTGCGGCGACGGGTGGGAGCACGCTATCGCCCTCCCTTGAGCTAGCGCCAGATGGGCACCAGCCGTTACACGGTTTGGGCGCATCCGCGTGATGATCGTCTCGCGGCGCTGCGCCGCCAGTGCGGGATCGCAGCCGTTGACGTGGTGGGAGGGCGCAGGACCGGCTGGTCGCCGGATACGGACACGGCCCCGGTCGGGGCCGTGGGTTATCTCTCTCTGACTGCCCATTGTGGCACCGCCTCTGCGGCGTCAAGGACGAGCGGTCCCCCCAATTTTGCCGCCGGACGCTGAAGCGCCCGCCGACAAAATCGGCTCCCCCGCACGCCGCGTTGCGGTCGCTAAAGCGATCCTTGACCCCTCGATGCGCCGGTGCGGGCTCCTTCCGTCAGAGAACGAAAGGAGATTTCCATGACACATCGCAAAATCGTCAGCATCGACGGCGGCAGTGCAGAATATTGGCGGCAGCGCAAGCTGGGCTTCCTGCTCATCCATGAGGCCGAGTGGGCGCTTTCGCGCCTGAACCGGGCGCCGATGTACCTCCACGGCGGCTATGACGAGAACGGCGACGTCATCCCCATCGAAAACCTCCGGCCATATGCCGACATGGAGGACGCGATCCGGGCGATCGAGGCGAACGAGACGGCCGTCAGCATCCTGGTCGCGCAACGCCGCACCAAGATCGGGGACTATGAGGTCAAGGCGGTGATCTGGGAGCTTAAGGATCGGGACCGCGACTAAAGTCGAGACGAGAGGCGGCATCCGCCGCCTCTCGTCCTATGTCGCCGCCGCGGAATTCCGATCGCGCGGCCGCATCTCGGCGGCGCGTTGCCCGCCGTTAGGCGCCGAGCTCGAAGTAGCGCATGGACCGCCGGAGGCAACAATCCGGCCGTGAGCTTGGCTTATGTACGACTGAAATGAATCGTGCCGTCTTTACTGCGATGGAGTTGGAATTAGCAATTGATGTTGATGAATTATTGCAGGTTTATGGGGGTCTAATTGGTAAGGCAAGATAAAGGTACCGCCTCCATGAGGCGGTCAAGTCTTTGTCTGCACATCGTTTTCTCTGGAGGCTAGCAGCGGCATCAAGAGGCCGGGGCGCGCAAGCCGCTGATTTTGCTGCAGTGTGTCGGGAGACTTGCATGACAGATGACGAGTTCAGGCCAAAGCTTGGCAAAATCGGGTCGCGCGGCTCGAAGGCAGGAAAACGCTTCGCCGGTCAGCTCCGGGCAGCAATCAACAGGGCCGGCGGCAAGTCCCGACGCGGCAACTATTTCACTGGAAGTCGGGTTGGGCGCGGAGGGGCGGCCGCCGCGCTGCTCAAGTCACGCGATCGCTACGCCGCCTTCCGGCAGCGACGGGTTGTGATCAAGGCGCGGGTGGTCAAGCTGGCCGGCAAGGGTGTTGACGGCGCGCGCGCGCACCTGCGCTACCTCCAGCGCGACGGCGTTACCCGAGAAGGCGAGCCTGGCCAACTCTATGGTGCCGAGAGCGACCGGGTCGATGGCAAGGACTTCATCGACCGTGCGGACGGCGACCGGCATCAGTTCCGTTTCATCATCGCCGCCGAAGACGGCATTGAGTACGACGATCTCAAGCCACTGACCCGGCGCCTTATGGCGCAGATGGAAGAGGATCTCGGCACCAAGCTCGATTGGGTTGCCGTCGATCATTTCAACACCGGCCATCCGCATACGCACGTCATCCTTCGCGGCAAGGACGACCGCGGCGAGAATCTGGTCATCGCGCGCGACTACATCTCCTCTGGTTTGCGAGAGCGCGCGGCTGAGCTGGTGAGCCTCGACCTCGGTCCACGCACCGACCGGGAGATCGAGCAGCGCCTGCGCCATGAGATGGAACAGGAGCGTTTCACCAGCATCGACCGGCAGCTGCAACGAATGCGCGACGAAGACGGAGTTGTTTCTCCGGTTGGCCGCGACGCGTTTCGCCAGACGTTGCATCAGGGTAGGCTGCGCAAGCTCGAGCGGATGGGGTTGGCCGAGGAGGTCGCACCGGGTCGCTGGCGCCTGGACGATGAGCTCGAAGCGACGCTGCGTCGGTTGGCCGAGCGCGGCGATATCATCAAGACCATGCATCGCGAACTGACCAGCAAGGGACTAGCGCGCAGCGCCGCCGATTGTGTGGTCTACGATGCGGAACAGAATGCCGAGCCCGTGGTAGGCCGCGTGGTCGCGCGTGGGTTGTCGGACGAGATGAACGACCGGCACTATCTTATCGTCGACGGTGTCGACGGCAAAAGCCATTACATTGACATCGGCAAAGGCGAGGCCACCGAACCGATGCCCGACGGATGCATCGTGCGTATCACGCCCCGGAACACCGAGCCCAGACAGGTGGATCGCACTATCGCCGACGTCGCCGCAGCGAATGGCGGGCGCTACAATGTCGATAGTCATCTGCGGCACGATCTGTCCGCAACCGAACGCTTTGCCGAAACCCATCTCCGGCGGCTGGAAGCGATCCGGCGGGTCACCGGCGGGGTGGAGCGAAGGCCGGACGGCACATGGATCATCGTGCCGGATCATCTCGACCGTGTTGCGGAATACGAGCGGCAGCGGGCCAAGGCTGAGCCTGTTGTAGTCGACAAGCTCTCGCCGATACCGCTGGAAAAGCAAGTCGGTTTCGACGGTTCCACCTGGATCGACCGGGAGCTGGTTTCCGACAAGCCTGAAGTCACACGGAACTCTGGCTTTGGGCATGATGTGAGGGAAGCACAATCTCGCCGGCGGCAGTGGCTGATCGCGCAGGGGCTGGCGCATGAGGAGAAGGATCGGATCGTCTACCGCGTCAACATGATTTCTATATTGCGCCAGCGTGAGCTCAATCGCGTCGCAGGCCAACTGTCAGTCGAACTTGGCCTGCCCTATGCCGAAGCTCAGTCTGGTGACCGAATAGATGGCACGCTTCGTCGATCCGTCGACCTTGCCGGCGGGAAGTATGCCGTCATTGAAAAGTCGCGCGAGTTCACCCTCGTACCGTGGCGGCCCGTGCTTGATCGTCATGTCGGAAAGGAGGTTTCCGGGATCATACGGAGAGAGGGGATTTCTTGGACCATCGGTCGACAAAGGAGCGGACCGAGTGTTTCGTGACACGCAAATCGTTGCTCAGTCGAGAGGAGGATGCACGTTGTCTGGCCACAGAGCTAAATGACTGATAAGGCAACATTATCATTCGTTTTGTATTGCCGACAAGCTGTGCGTTTTAGGGTGAAAATTGTGGTGCAAAGCGCACGCAACATTTACCCTCAAAATCATGATTCGCCTCGATCCAGCGACCGCCAATCTTGCTCCGCCGACCGTGCCGGGTTGGGCGCTCGAGACCGTTGGCGTTCCGCATGACGCGGACGCTGCCTTCCGGGCCGGTGCCGCGCTGGCTTCTCTCGACAGCCTCGCCCGCGCGCAGCCTGCCTGGGCCGGCGCCTGGCGCCAGCGGCTGGCGCTTAAATGTGCTGCCGCCAGCATGCGGCTCGCCGGCCGCGCCGAGAATGAAGCCGCCCTGCGTGACGCCTGGCAGCTTTGCCCGGCCGGCGCCGATCCCGGCCCCGCCGGCGCTATTTTTGGGGCCTGGCGCCAGCTGGCGCTGCAGCCGCCGGCAGTCAGCACCGATCGGCTGGCAAAAGTGACCGAGACGCTAGGGCTCGCCTGGGACGATGAGGCTTTCGCCGACCTCTGCAAAGAGATCGAGGAAGTGGCGGGCTCGCCGCGGCCGGCGCCGTTCGCCGCGGCGGCAATCGCTGCGCACGTCGTCGCCATACGCCCCGAGGCCGAGCTTTTGGCCTGGTGGTTGGCCGATTTGGTGCTGGCGCAAAGCCTGCGCTGGCCGCGATCGGTACCCCTGTTGATCGTCCAGGCGTTTGGCCCGGCCTTCCGCATCGAGGGTGGCGGCGGCAAACGCATCCGACCGGGCGAAAAAGGTTTTGAGCACGCGGTTTGCCTGGCGCTGGTGCAAGCGGCGGCGGAGGCCTGCCGGCTGGCGACCGAGCTTTCGCGCCGTTCCGAAAAACTCCTTGCGGTGACGCCAAAGCTGCGCGCCAAGGGCGCCGGCGACGTGATTTTTTTGCTGCTCAATGAAGATGCCGTCCCCGGATCGCTGACGACCAAAAACCTGTCGCGCTTCGCGGCGCGACGGCTGTTCGAGCGCCTGCAGCAGCTCGAGGCCGTGCGCGAGCTGTCGGGCCGCCCGACCTTCCGGCTGTTTGGGCTGTAGCGATGAGCCAAGCCTCCGTCCGCCGCAAGCCGAACGATCAGCCGGCGCTGCTTGACACCGAGCTCGAGCACCTGCCGCCGGAACTGCGCTGGCGCGAGTGGATGGGCCGCACCGAAGCGGTGATCTTTGCCGCCAGCGAGCCTGTGCCGCGCGAGGTGCTGGCGCGGGTTGTGGGAAGAAACTGCAACATCGATCTGATCGTCGACGACATTCGCGCCGAGCTCGCCGGCCGCCCCTACGAACTGGTCTCGGTCGCCGGCGGCTGGCAGCATCGGACCAGGAAAGTTTTTGGCGACGTCATCCACGCCGCCTTCGGCGCGCCGGCGGGGCAGGGCACAAAAGAGCTGACGCAGTCGGAAGCGCTCGTCTTGATGTGCATTGCCTACTTCCAGCCGATCACGCGGGGCGAGCTGTCTTCCTTCTTCGGCAAGGAAGTGTCGCGCGATCTGATCGGCGTGCTGCGCACGCAGGGCCTCATCGCCTCGGGGCCGCGCAGCCCGCTGCCGGGCGCGCCTTACACCTATGTGACGACGAAAAATTTCCTGTCGCAGTTCGGGCTCGACACGCTGCGCCAGCTGCCGGATTTCGAGGCGCTCGAGGACGCGGGCCTGCTGTCGAAGGAGAAGCTCCTGGCAGGAGACACCTCTCTGGGGTTCATAGGAGCACAGTCGGATAAGAGCGATATTTTTTCTGACGATTAGCGCCGATAACAAGATGCGCATGATAGCCATCGGCGCCATCTTTCATCGCGGACAGAACACCTATTGCAAAACGATCAGTATCGGGCAGTACTGAAGCGGGAAAGGGGAGTGCTTCGAGTGATTGCTTTTGAAAGGGTTCGACAAAAGAGAGTGCGGTCTGTGCCCAATAATCTCCCCCCGGCACTCCGAGAGATTATCGATTACCGCAAATCCGGGCTGAGCCTTAATCACATTGTAGGCTGTCCTTTGGATTGCGGCTACTGCGTCAGGCACATCTTCGCAAACTACGAGATGAAACGCCCTCACCTGATCGTGGACGATGAGGTGGCGGTTGAGCAACTGGTCGGTCATTGGGCGTTCGTGCCGCATCGAACGCCTCTGCAGATATTCAACCGGGCGACAGACCCATTTCTCCCCGGTGTCAAAGATCATCTCTTTGCCACTTTGAAGCAGATCGATGATCGTGGTCTTTCAAACCCGGTGCTCGTGATCACCAGATGGGAAATCGATGCCTCGGACGTGGCTTGGCTGGAGACGCTAAGGAATGTCAAGCTGACGATCCTGGTGACGTGGTCGGGGATCGACAACGACAGGATCGAACCGGTCTCGTCACGCATCGCGGAACGATCGCTCGAGGTCTTGCGGAGCGCGGCCAGCCGAACGAAAATCGTGCTGTATTGGCGGCCGTTGATAGCGGGATTGAACGATACGTGTGCCAATCTGCAGCGCGCGCGCACACTCGCGCAGTATGCCGATGCGACCGTTTTTACCGGTTTGTTTTTCAGGGAGGAAATCCGGGAACATTTCCGGGCTGCCGGCATCCCTGACCTTTACCAGGAAGTTGCTCGGCGCAAAATCCTTCCCAGCTCGGTCGAGCGGCGCGTGCTTCGCGCGTTTGAAGGTGTCCCGATATTTCGCAAGACCTCGTGTGGCGTTGCATATGCCCACGGAACGGCGGATTACAACGGTCATTTCGGGATCAGCGAGATCTGCGATATCTGTCCCAACGACCAACGAGCACTCTGCGGCAAAGCGCATCGCCGCCCAGATATTGATGAGGTGCGGAAACTGGCGGAAATGGTCAACCTACAAACCGACAACGCTCTAGTGACGGACCGGGCCGTAGAGGTGAGCGGCAGCACCGAGTATCAGCGCTACTTCATACAACACGCGTTGAACTACCAGGTGCACGATCGCGCACAACCTCATCGACCATATCGTCACGGCAGAGCGGAGGTCGGTTGGGAATGAGTTCGGACCGATATTGGGTCATAGATGTCGAAGGCAACGGCGCCTCCCCCCCGGAGATCGTGGAATTGGCCATGATAGAGCTCTCAGCGTTGGTGCCGACTGGAAAGCAATTCCATTGGCTGGTGAAGCCTTCGCAGCCGATCCAACCAGCGGTGACCAGGATCCATGGGCTTACAGATGATGACATCGCCGATGCGCCGGAGATTGCAGACATAGCCGATGAAATTCTGACCTGGACTCAAAATGGGAGGATCATCGGTCACAATGTCCGTGTCGAGTTGGAGACCATCCAGCGCCAGATTCCGGAGTGGAGACCGGTCGCCGCGATAGATACGCTCAAGCTGGCTCGGTCCTTGAAACCGGGCCTAGATTCCTATGGCTTGGAAAAGCTCGGTTCATTCTTCGGGCTTATCGATGAGGCCGCTCGGCGAACGAACCGCAAGCATCATTCCGCCCTCTTTGATGCGATGCTTACCGCGCTGATCTTTGCTGACCTATTGATGCCACTGGAGCAAAGCGCGCGCGTGGATTGCCTTCGCGACGCCGATGTCCTCTTTAGCCGACAGAGCAGCTTCTTATGACACGAACCGTCGTGAAAATCGGGCTAGCAGGAACACACTCGACCGGAAAGTCCACTTTCCTGGAGAGGCTAAAGTCTCGGCTGTCTGATGGTGGGTACAAGACCGGACAAATCGAAGATCTTGCAGCGCGCGCCCGCGCCCGGGGCTTTCCGATTCTGACCCAACACACGTTCGAAAGTACACTCTGGATCATGGCAGAGGGTATGAGGCTGGAAGCTGAAGCCTCTCTCAATGAAGATGTTATCTTGATCGATAGGCCGGTCTTCGACGCTCTGGGCTATCTTCAAGCTGCGTTGCAGATTTCCGGCCGATCGCTTCCTCCTCGGCGAGTCGAAGAGCTCCAGACTATCGCCGCCGCTCACGCTGGCGACTACGACATCATTCTCCTTACGGAACTCGATCCAAGCATTCCCCTCGGCGAGGGGCGAGATGAAAATCAAGCATTTCGTATTGCGGCTGGCGAGCACATCGCAGCGATCGCCGATAGATTTGGATTGCAGCCACTTCGTCTCACCTCTGGAAATGCAGATGAGCTCCTGAAGACTGTCTACGACATGATCATCAAAAGTCTCCCGCAGGCACAGATCTCCTGCCATTGCTGCACAGAGTGACAGCATCAACGCTGCCACATCCATTTTTTAGTAGGTCCTTGTCACTTCTGGCGCCGGCCAAACATTTAATCTGAAATCATGCCGCTCAGGGCGAGCCGTCAGTAGCGCTTCTGAGTATTGCGTTCGGGCAATTGAATAGCCGGCGGCGTCAATCCATTCGATGCCGTCGTCGCGGACTACAGGGCGCACATCATAGGACCCGCGCCGACCGTCCGTTGCCGTGAGCCGGGCTGCGCTTCCCCGTACGGCCTCTGCAGCATCTCCTTGCCTCACGAGCGTCCTTTGCCATTCAAGGAACCGTTGCGGATCGATCAGCGTCTCAGCGCCACGATCGTAGCCTTCTTGTGCTAGCCATGCTTCGAATGCCAAACGTCTCGCCGCCGCCTCCTCGCGGGTCTGCGCTAGCCCTTGTGCGAGAGCGAATGCGACGAAGGGATCGAGCGTGCCCCAGCGCAGAAGTTCGCGGAACCAAAAACCTACCCACGGCAAGCGGGTCGTCGCCCGCCATGTATCGAGAGTGGGTGTTTCTAGACCGGCCGCATTCTCGCCCCAGGCTCGTGCCACCGCTGCACCAACTGCAACTCCCAGCTTGAACTCGATGTTGTCAGCGACAAAGCGTTGCCAGGAGCGTAAGCGCTCGGCCTCCGGGGCTTGAGAGCTGGGTAGCTGCATCCACCAGCCCATGATGCCGCGCCAATTCGCAAGCGAAGCTTGGTCGTTGACGGTGTCTCGCACGCGGAAGCCAATCCCGGGCTCTGCCCGGACGCGCTCTCCGAGACGGATGAAAAGTGCGAATTTTTGTTCTGTTGGCCACGCGCCATACTCGACTGCTCCTTGCAGCTCGGCGATCAGCTGAGGTGCCACAAGTTCGAAGCGCCGTCCGATGTAAGGCGTGAACCCGTACTGGTACAGCCGTTGACGCTGCTCCGTGTTTGGGTAGAGCCGCTCAACAAAGGCCCGTCCCCGCCTCACGAAGCTTCGTTCCAACCAAGCCTCTTCGGCAGCGGCAACGCGGGCGAATGTTCGTTGCCACAGGTCCTGCAACAGCGCCTCGGTTCGCGCCCCATCCAAAACCTGCTGGTCCGCCCGAGCGAGTTCTTCGATCGCGCTGAGCAGGAACCCGTCCAGCTCGTCAAGACTGTCGCCGAGCTGATCCGCCGGAATGCGCGATGCGACACCGAGATTGGCGCCGGCGCCTTCAGGCAGTGTCGCTTCCAGCCAGGAGAGAAACTGTTCTTCCGTTCGAAGTCCGGATTGCGCCGCAGCCTTTTGCCAGATGGAGCGCAGGAGTACGACAAGCGGACTGTGCACAGGACCGGCCGCTTGCTCCGCCTGAAGTCGGCCGAGCAGATTGTTATAGTCGGCCTCTGCTCGCCGGATTTGACGCGATTGCTCTCTGCGCTGGCCGCGCGCGGTGGTCGAGACAGCTTCCGGGAGCGCCACCAGCGTCATGCCCTCGATCGACTCCGCTGCGCCCGGCCGACCCGCACGGCCCGCCAAGTTGCGGAACTCAGCAGTCGACATCGGCACTACGATCGGCTGACGAGCTTGGGCGTCGTAGCTGCGACGCTCCAGGCTGGTCAGGAATATGATGTCGAATGGCAGATTTACGCCTTCCGTCAGCGTTGCCGTGGCGATCGTGACCGGACAGATCCTGCGATCGATAAGGTCGGTCATCAGCCGCCGCAGGCGCTGTGGCATCTGACCATGACTCGTCGCGATGCCGCGATCGAGCAGGCGGAGTTCGAACGACTGCTGGCCACAATAATCGATGCAAGCTGCACGGGCTTCCTGAAAGCGCGCCTGCCCCTCGGCGTCGGTCGGCGGGACGAAGGGCGGAACATTTTGCCATCCGGGAAGGTCAAACGCCTCGACATAGCGTTTCATCAAGCGCTCCGGCGATTGAGCGACTGAAATCAAAACGCGCCGGTTTCCCTCAAGCAGGTGCAGCGCCGTCCACAAAACATACAACTCGTTGTAGTGCGGCAAGCTGTTCCGAATGCCGGCTGCAGGAAGCGGCATGGCTGGGAGGCGTAGCGGAAGGTAGACTGGCGCGTCTCGTCCTCGGACATACAGCGGCTGACCATTCACGATATCGAGGACGGCTTCAGGCGCGCGTCGTGGATTTACCCGCAGGCCGCCAATCAGCTGCCGGCTGCTGCGATAACCCAAGCCAACCGGCATGGCGTCTGCACGCCCCTCTATCCATCGAGCAACGGGACCCGCCGCGCCGCCAGCGACCGCGGTCAAGGCTATTCGCGCCATTCCCGGCTTCACCGAGAATAGTCGCGATACCATTGCCTCCAACCGCATCGCTCGGCTGGTGTGGGCGGCGAGCGCCTCCTGCGCGTTAGCGTCATTCTCGCTGACGACCTGATGTGCCTCGTCAAGGATGAGCAGTCGCAGCCGCTGGACCAGCAGGTGACCCACATAGCGCATCAGCGCCTCGGCCTTCTCGACCGTGGCGATCAGTACCACTGGACGGTCAGCGGTGAGCCAGTAGTCGGTGATCCCCCAGTCGGCACCGCCGTAGAGCCCTGTCACAATCAGGTCGCTACCCAACTCTGCCGTCAGCTTTGCTTCCACCTCGCTCGCCAGCGCACGTGAGGGAACTAGGTACAGCGCAAGTGGTGCGGCCCCTGGTTGTGTGTCAACCAAAAGGAGTTCCTTCACGAGGGCCAGATTGGCAACCAGAGTCTTGCCTGAACCGGTCGGAGTGCAGAGTGCAAAGCTGTTGCTCGTGATGAGGCGTTCGAGACCTTGAACCTGCGACGTCCACAACACACCTCGACCGCGAGCATACTGCTCACGCGCGAACCTCCACATCCGCGCTTGCAGTCCCGGTACGTTTGCCGCCAGTCGCGAGACGCGGCCATGAAGGCTGTCGTCGGAATACCGCTTTGCGGTCGCCTCGATCAGATTGATCAGTATCCATAGTTCGTCGCTGGCGAGGCGTGTCGCCAACGTGCTCAGACCCGACAGTTTGTCCACCGCCTGCTCGATCCGGGAACTATTGCCTCTGCGGAGACTGTCGCCAATCAGACCGACAGCGCGCACCAATTCGACCACGACATACCAGCCAATCTTGCTCGCGGGAGGCGCGGGTGCGCCCTCGTCCCGATCGTCTGGCGCGCGAGCAACCTCGACGCCGTTCTCGGCCGGTTCGTCGCTCTCAATGTCCGCCTCGTCCTCCGCTGCAAGTAGCGGGCCCGAGCCGTCCCGCCCCGTAAGCGCGGGGTTGTCTCTCCAGAAGGCGGCAGAACGCTCGAGCAGACGGTCAAAGTCGGTACTCAAAAACGCAGCAAAGATTTCTGCAACACCCCGACCGTACCCCCCCTGACGCAGCAGACTTGTCGCCATCGCGGGCAGGCCAGCCAACTGATAGGCGCCGGCAGCAAGCAACCCGACGGGCACGTCGCGGGTGACTGAGTCAGAGGATCGTGCCAGCCATTCGAGTAACTCGGCGGCACGTCGGTAGCATCCGAGCGCGTCCACTGAGCCTTGTCCATCTATCTCCCGGAAGATCGCTGCGGCATGTAGCAGCCGACGAGCATCGTCGAACTGCTCATGTGACTCGCTCTGGGCCCACCCGATAGGTGGCACGTGCCAAGAGTTCTGCAGACTTCGAACGAACAGACGCGCCTGTGCCGGCGTCAGCTCGTTTTCGGCGGCCCGGCCAAGGCGGATATTCATCGCCAGTTCGCGACGCTGTTCGTCGAGCCGAGCCATCAGCGATTATTCCATAGAGACCGATAGATTTGCTCGATGAGCTCGACGCCGCCCTCAAGCACCAGCTCGACGACCTGCAGTGGCCGCCCAGCGGTATATTCCGGCGGCGGCGCCGCCACCGGAAGATAGGCTTGGCCCGCGCCTCTCCGCGCTGCCCGATTGCCGGCGACGAAGACCAGATCGGTTCGAGGAAGAGGTGCTGCCCCGATCAGCAGGGCCCGATCGAGAGACACGATCGCTTCTGCATACTCATCGCGCGCCTTTTCGCAAAGCAGTCGGTGCATTTGCTCAAGGCCCTGTGGCGCTGGAAGGCCGCGGTTCATTTCATTCCAAACGCCGTCGTTGCTTCGCACTCTCGCCCCTGCCGGGCCAGTCCAGCTGCCAAGCATCATGTCGTTCATGGCACTCGGCGTGAGCGCCGCGCGCCACTTCGCCTCCCCGGCAATGAACCGTACGACCTCACCACTGACCGGATCAATTCCAAGCGCAATGAAGTCATTCCCATGACGTCCGGAAACCTCACGAACGCGAGCCGGGTCGCGAGCCAGATCAAATATGTAGGCCTCCACTTCGGCATGGTACCGGAACAGGAAGATAGGAATCGTCCATTGGTGGCCGCCGATGAACCGATAAGCCTGGGTCATCAGACCGGCCATTACCTCACCGAACAGTCCTTTTTTCGCGGTCGCTGGGAGGCAGTTCGGATACTGTGCATCCGCGCCTGGGCTATCCGCGTCTGGATGGAGGTCGATTCTGGCGGCACGATGAAAGACTTCCCGGGCATCGAGGTGAGCGGACTCGAAATACGGGCGCAACTCCTCGACGACAGTGTTGTCATTTGCGACCGCCTGTTCGAACAGCAGGTGTCCATAGTTTCCGTTCATCTGCGCGGCCCCTCGGAGCCAGCGATTAAGAAGAGGCATTGGCGGCGGGTAATTATGCAGCATCGGATATTCGCCCGCCCAGCCCGATCGTCGTCATCTCGATCCGCCCCAAATCAAGCACTTCACTGACGGTCACGGCTGCACCTGATACCGGCCATCTCGTATGCGCTCGATGGCATCCCTAAGATCATTCCCTCCAGTCAGGCGCAGGATCTCGGCGACATAGTCTTTTGTCAGCAGGGTTTCGACGCCGGCCTTGACGGCATCATCGAGGTAAGAGATGCCGTCGGTCCCATCGCTCAGCCCTCTGGCGCTGGCCACGGCCATCTCGGCAAGGCTAGTCGCTGTCGGATCGAGAATGGTCGCGCCGATTCGGGTATAGAGCACCGTCGCGATGCCTTCGAAATTCGTTAGGCTCTCGATGATGATCCTGTTGGGCGTCGGCTGCTTTGGTGGCGCATAGCTTTTGGTCGATCCAACTTCGTGTAGTTCCCGTCGGTAAAGGCGGTCGGCCGCCTCTTTGGCGTCGAGCTCGACCACGAGTATCTCGGCTTTTACCGGGCAGCCGAGTTCGCTAGGGACCAGCGTTGGCGCCCCTTTTCTTGTTCGACTCTGCCGCGCGAACTCCACGGGAAATGGCGTTTGACTGGCAATGCGCGATGTGATGAAAGGCTCGATTTCGTCACCAGGATCGCCGATCAGCGATCCATACGCCAATATGCCGACCGTCCCGAGCATGCTTTCAGTACCTCTGACCGCCCGCCGTCCTTGATCAACGGCAATCTGCCGTCTATATTTATGGCAAGTTGCCATTTGCAGCAAGGAGGCTGTCATGTCGATCGCTATCGTCGAGGAAGTCGCACGAAAGCTCGGCGGCCAGAGCGTGCTTGGCCGGGTCGTGCGTTCGCAAGCCGACCTGGCCTTGGCCGTGCGCAATAGGCTACCGCTCTCTGCCCTTCGGGGGCTTAGCCAGGCCGGAATGTCCGAGCAGGAAATTGAGACATTTGTGATCCCGCAGCGCACTCGCCGTCACCGCGCGGACAAGCAGCAGCCACTGACCGTGGATGAGTCGGATCGTGCTGTCCGGCTCTTGCGAGTCCAATCTCTGGCCGAGCAGACCTTCGGTGATCAGGAGAAGGCGAACCGCTGGCTTCGTCGACCGCTCCTCGAACTCGGCGGTGAGACGCCGCTCGTGGTGGCGCAAACCGAAGCCGGCGCGCGTGTAATCGAGACCATCCTCGGCAAGATCGCTTGGGGCGCCGCTGCCTGATGTTCCTCTGGCGTCTGTCGGGCAAACAGTATGCTCAGGCACTCGACGGCGGCTATGGTCTTCATTTTGACGGACGCTGGAACACTGTCGGCCATGCGGTCACGTACTGCGCGACCTCTCCTGCGCTCTGCGTTCTCGAGAAGCTCGTCCATGTCGAGGACCCGGCGCTCCTGCCGGAACTTGTCATGGTCACGTATGAGCTGCCAGATTCGGTAGCGATAAAGGACATTGGACTCCCGGATTTGCCGCCGGACTGGCGTCGTCACGAGGCCTGGAGTCAGGACAGGGGAGACGAATGGCATGAAGGACGCTCCACCCTGTTGTTACGCGTACCTTCGGCCATTGTGCCGGTCGCCAATTCACCGGACGTAAATGTGTTAATAAATCACGGCCATCCGGCTGCGGCCGACATCCGAATCGTTGGCCAGGAACCCTTCTCACTCGATCCCCGACTGTTTTGAAGGCATTGACGCACAAGACACGACTTGATCCTCCCATTTGCGGGCCTTCGTCGTGATAGTGATGGAAATCGGCGCGAACTTCTTGTTTTTCTCCCTCATCTGAGGCAGAAAAAGCGGAACTTGGGCGATTCGAGGATTCGATGACGACACCTTCTCCGCTAGTTCTGTCGCAGCCCGATCAGGTGATTGGGCGTCTTCAGGGGCTCGGCCTGACGGAAGAAAACCTACTGCACGCTGCGCGCCGCTGGCATGTAGCCTGGAGTGGATTCACGGCGAACCACCCGCCGTTCGGAATCGGCATCGCAGCTTGGATGGAGGCGGTGGCGGCATTGCGCGAGACGACTATGCCCTTGGGCTGGGTGCGATCAGATGAGCGCAACTATGCACTTGTGATCAGCCCCGACGGCGCGATGGCAATCAGTGTTGCCACCGGCGACGCCGGAACTGGCCGGCCTGATACCAGCCCGAGCAACAAGGCCCCCAAAGGCGTCAGCACAGCTGATGCGATCTCGGTCAATCAAATCCAGTTGGAACTCGATTTGCCGGTGCCGGAACTTCCGTCATCGGAAGACGATGGACCGCTGACCTGGTTCTTACTCCTCCACCGTGCACACGACGAAATTCGCTGCGAATTGTCCTTGCCTCTCGAGATGTCGCCCGATGGCAGGATCAGTCGCTGGAAGGAGCGGTTGATCCTGTCCTCAATCCCGCTCGATGGAGATATTGTCGAGGTTGTCGCACCGGAGGGGCCCGATCTGGATATCGACGTGAAGCGAAAGGCATGAGCACCATCGAGATTTTTAACTCGTCTCGATTGACATGGGCGCGGCGCCGCCGTGGCTTAACGAAAACGAAGCTCGCCGTCTCACTGGGCGTCGATCTGCGGTCAGTCTCCGCGTATGAGACCGGGGAATTCGCTCCGGAAGCGGACAAGCTGACCCGAATCGCGCGCGTGCTTCGGTTTCCCGAGAACTTCTTTTTCGGCGACGATCTCGAGGAGCCGGCATTCGATACCGCCAGCTTCCGATCGATGTCGAAGATGACCGCCTCACAGCGGGACACAGCGCTCGGGAGCGGCGCGATCGCGTTGCTACTCAATGAATGGATCGAAGGGCGTTTCGATCTTCCTCACGCCGATGTTCCCGATCTTGGGCGTGACGGCAGTCCCGAGGGCGCCGCAGAAGCTGTGCGGCGAGCTTGGGGCCTCGGCGAACTGCCGATCAAGAACATGGTCCACCTTTTGGAAGCGAAGGGCGTGCGGGTCTACTCGCTCGCCATCGACGCCGTTGAGGTCGATGCATTTTCTATGTGGCGGCAGGATCGTCCTTTCGTGTTCCTCAACACTTTGAAGTCCGCTGAGCATGGGCGTTTCGATGCGGCGCATGAGCTTGGACATCTCGTGCTGCACCGCCATGCCGCGCCGAATGGTCAAGAGGCGGAGCAGGACGCCAACTCCTTCGCCTCGGCATTCCTAATGCCGGCAGCGAGCGTTCGTGCACACGCGCCTCGTTTCCCGACCATCGACAATCTTATCCGACTGAAGAAAATCTGGGGCGTTTCGCTCGCTGCCATCACATATCGTCTGCACAAGCTTGGTTTGCTGACAGATTGGCATTACCGCAAACTCTACATTGAGATCGCATCGCGCGGATATCGCAAGACCGAGCCTGCCGGCGGGCCGCGGGAGGTCTCGCAAATCCTTCAAAAGGTCTTCGCAGCGTTGCGGGAAGACGGAATCGGGAAGCACGATATTGCTTGCGCCCTGAATGTGCATGCCGAGGACGTCGATGAGCTCGTCTTCGGTCTCGCCCTTACCGGTCTCAACGGATCCGGCCGTCCTCCCACGCCGAAACGTCGGCCGGAGTTAACGGTCGTATCTTCGCGGGAGTAAGTCGATGCTGGGCTTTCCTGAGGCGCAGGCCGTCGAAGATCTTGCAGACCTCCTCTATGACTTCTTGCCGGGAAGCGGAAACAATCGCACGGCGTTTCCACTGGCAGCCGCGCAGGCCGGCGTCGGCGACTTGTGGGTTCCCGGCAGCAAGCGTCCGGCGATCGTTCAACTTCTCACCGCTACTCTGGAGCGACGCCGTCACCTGTTCACGAAGCTGATCATGTCGATTGTACGCCAAGCGATGACCTATCGCCGTGGCAAAGGCAATCCGTTGACCCGTGCCGAGGTCGAACGGCTGAATAGCCTGCTCCCGGGCGTCTCGTTCAAAATTCCCGAACTGCTTGATCGCGCGTTCCTTGAGAGTCTGAGCGGCACATCAGAGGTACGGCGCGAACCGCAATCGGGCCCCCTCAGCGTAGAGCGGAGCAAGGTGCTCGCTTCACTCCTAATCGAAATCGGTCGTCTAAATCCCCAAGAGCGCGGCCTGCGTTTCGAGGGCTTCCTTAGTGAACTCTTCTGCGCCTTCGAGTTGGCGCCGCGCGGCTCGTTCCGGCTCGTTGGCGAGCAAATTGACGGGAGTTTTCGACTGGATGGGCAAACCTACCTTGTCGAGGCAAAGTGGCACGGACCGCAGATCGGCTTCGCCGATCTGATGACATTCTCTGGCAAGGTTGGAGGAAAAGCATCCTGGTCGCGCGGCCTGTTTGTGAGCAATTCCGGTTTTACCGCGGAGGGGCTCGAAGCGTTTGCGCGCGGCCGCCAGACCAATCTGATCTGCGTTGATGGCCTCGATCTTTATGAAGTGCTGGATGGCCGCGTGAGCCTAACCGACGTATTGCGCCACAAGGACCGGCGTGCAGCAGAAACCAACCGGGCCTTCGTGCCGGTGCGCGACCTGAACCTAAGGCGAGCCTAGATGAGAAGGGCGAAAGGCTCCGCTCGTCACATGTTCCCTTCATCGAGACCTCATCATCATTGGCATTTTTCCGGGTAGGTGCCCTATATTGAGGGGTAGTTGGCGTGGTCGGACGGTCAGCCGGCCACCGAACAAGAATACCTGCACCGAGGATATTCGGAGCAGCCCAGAAATTCGCCGAACCTGCCCCTCTTTCTAACGAGGTGGCCGCGACAGCTTTCTGTCGGGCATGAATGCTTGGCGCCTTGCTGCGATATTTCTGTTTCTTGAATTCCCAAGGATGGATGTTGTCCTTGAAGGCCCATATGCCTCGCTTTGCGCGTCGGGCCTCTTCGAGGGCATCGAGGTAACGCTGATCGGGTCCGTATCGCTCCAGAACCCAAGCCCAGCCATTCACGACCATCTCTAGCTCGATGTTTCTCGTCACGCGGAAGGGCGCCCCAAACGTTGTTATGACATGAGGGCATGACGACGGTGTTCTGAACTCGCCGGCGGCGTAATCCAGCGTCAGATAGGGGACGCAGACGACACGGCCGTACGTGTCTACTGACCGCCCGGTATTCATCTTCATCAAGATGGCAAGTTCGACCCACTTGCCGCCGATCAGGGCGGTGAGGAAATCCTTGGCTTCGCGGCCGCCGGGCTGTTCAATCTCCGGAGCATCGATGAATCCGAATCTCGCGGTTACCTCGATCTCGGCTTGATCCTTAGGGTTTCCTGTCACCTCGGAAACCCTGACCCGAGTTAGAAACCCATCACCGTCGAACACCTTCAGCACCGGAACCCTGACTGTGTCCGTTTGTGGATCCTCAGGCACAATGATCATGGGATCTACTTCTTGAGCCATTGTATCGGCGGCAAAGGGAAACGGGACTATACCGTCCCTGTTCTTCCTTTCGGAAGTGCTAAATTAAGACAACATTCTGGATCCGGAGCACGCGTTCTCGTCACCCTGGAGGCTCATCGAGCATTGTGGGGTCAGAAGGGCCTATTCGAACTGCACCGGTCGGGCCGATAGCCAAGAGCGTGGTGAGCGATACTGCGTGGATCCGACCAGACCCCATTCCAACTGCTAATCCGTCTCGACGCTTTCGGCCGCGTTGGACGTTTGGCTAGGTCGCTTCGCCCGGCCTACGGAAGTTCGATCTCGCCATCCACCACGTGGTTGAGGCCGGTGCCTTCCGCCGTCAGCGTCATGCGGACGTTCAACTTCTTCTCGCCGCCGATTTGCCCTGCGCGCACCGTTTCCTCAATCTTGCGCTGGGAGGTTACACCGACTTCCTTCAGGAACTTGCGGATCGACATGTTGAAGGCGTCTTCGCTCATGGCGGAACTCCTCTGTATCCAGAACGGATTGTAAGGGAAGGCAAGGGATCAAGGAAGTAGGACGGTGACGCTCGGTCCCATAGAAACAGTTCCCGAGCCGGGAGGATGCGTCGGGTCCTTAAACTTCATCGGCCCTTGGAAGGAGGAAGAGCGCTGCCAAACCGCTACCGTGAATCGGTGTCCTAATAATGCACAGGGGCCGTCTTTGTGCGGGCAGCAATTTTCCCGAGAGCACGGCTGGGGAAGCGTCAGACAATCCGCCGCGCCGCGCGTCCCAGCTGCCGTTCCGCGTCGTTGTAGTAGCAGCGCGAAGCTTGCTGGACGGATCGGTGCTGCGACTGCTGCATGGCTTCGACGAGGGAGATGCCACGGCGGGCGGTTTCGGTGAGGTAGCCGGCGCGCAGTCCGTGCGCGGAAAACAGGTGCGCATCGATGGCATGTTGACATAAAGATGTCTTTATGTGATCACTGGCTTGGGCGGTCGTTACAAGGACAAAGAATGTCGCGAAGTCCGTCCTCACTGGACGATTTGTTTGGTGCGGCCAGCAAGAAGCGAGACGGGTCGGAAGTCCTGGCTACGCTTCAAGCTACTGCGCGCGAACGCATCCTGATCCTCGACGGTGCCATGGGCACCCAGATCCAGGGTCTCGGCTTCGACGAAGACCATTTCCGCGGCGACAGGTTCGTCGGTTGCGCCTGTCACCAGAAGGGCAACAACGATCTTTTGATCCTGAGCCAGCCCAAGGCGATCGAGGACATTCATTATCAGTACGCTATTGCCGGCGCGGACATCATCGAGACCAACACCTTCTCATCAACCTCCATAGCGCAGGCCGATTACGGCATGGAGAATGCCGTCTACGACCTCAATCGCGACGGCGCTCGGCTTGTCCGCCGTGCTTTGATCCGGGCACAACAGGAAGACGGCAAGCGGCGGTTTGTCGCCGGCGCTCTCGGGCCGACCAACCGCACCGCCTCGATGTCGCCGGATGTCAACAATCCCGGTTACCGCGCCGTGACTTTCGACAAATTGCGCTATGCCTATGGCGAGCAGCTGCGCGGGCTGATCGATGGCGGCGCCGACCTCATCCTGATCGAGACCATCTTCGACACGCTGAACGCCAAGGCGGCGATCTTCGCCTGCAACGAGATCTTTGTCGAAAAGGGCGTGCATCTGCCGGTCATGATCTCCGGCACGATCACCGACCTGTCCGGCCGCACGCTCTCCGGCCAGACGCCGACGGCTTTCTGGCATTCGGTCCGTCACGCCAGCCCGTTCACGATCGGCCTCAATTGCGCGCTCGGCGCCAACGCCATGCGCGCGCATCTGGATGAGCTTTCGGGCGTCGCCGGCACCTTTGTCTGCGCCTATCCGAATGCCGGCCTGCCCAATGAATTCGGCCGGTATGACGAGAGCCCGGAATTCATGGCTGAACAGATCGAGGGTTTTGCGCGCGACGGATTGGTCAATGTCGTCGGCGGCTGCTGCGGTTCGACGCCGGACCATATCCGCGCCATCGCGGCGGCGGTGAAGAAATATCCGCCGCGCGCCATCCCGAAGATCGAGCCGAAGATGCGCCTGTCGGGCCTCGATCCGTTCACGCTGACCGACGAGATTCCGTTCGTCAATGTCGGCGAGCGCACCAATGTCACGGGCTCCGCCAGGTTCAGGAAGCTGATCACGGCGGGCGACTATGTCGCCGCGCTCGATGTCGCGCGCGACCAGGTTGCCAACGGCGCCCAGATCATCGACATCAACATGGACGAGGGCCTGATCGATTCGAAGAAGGCGATGGTCGATTATCTCAACCTGATCGCGGCCGAGCCGGACATTGCCCGCGTTCCCGTGATGATCGACAGTTCCAAGTGGGAGATCATCGAGGCCGGCCTGAAATGCGTGCAAGGCAAGCCGCTGGTCAACTCCATCTCCATGAAGGAAGGCGAGGAAGCGTTCCTGCATCATGCCAGGCTGGTGCGCGCCTATGGCGCTGCGCTGGTCGTCATGGCCTTCGACGAGGACGGTCAGGCCGACACCAGGGCGCGCAAGAACGAGATCTGTACCCGCGCCTACAAGCTGTTGACCGAGCAGGCCGGCTTCCCGCCCGAGGATATCGTCTTCGATCCGAACGTGTTCGCCATCGCCACCGGCATCGATGAACACAACAATTACGGTGTCGACTTCATCGAAGCCGCTAGGCAGATCACCGCGACGCTTCCTCATGTCCATATTTCGGGCGGCGTGTCGAACCTCTCCTTTTCGTTCCGCGGCAACGAACCGGTGCGCGAGGCCATGCATGCCGTGTTCCTCTACCACGCCATTCAGGCGGGCATGGACATGGGCATCGTCAATGCCGGGCAGCTTGCCGTCTACGACAACATTGACCCGGAACTGCGCGAAGCCTGCGAGGACGTCATCAACAACCGCCAGCCGAAGGGTGGCGGTACGGCGACCGAACGCATGCTGGAACTCGCCGAACGCTTCAAGGGCACAGCGGGCAAGGAGGCGCAGGAACGCGATCTCGCCTGGCGCGACTGGCCGGTCGAGCAGCGCATTTCGCATGCTTTGGTCAACGGCATCACCGAATTCATCGACGCGGACACGGACGAGGCGCGGCGCGCCGCCGAGCGACCGCTGCATGTCATCGAGGGCCCGCTGATGGCGGGCATGAACGTCGTCGGCGACCTGTTCGGCGCCGGCAAGATGTTCCTGCCACAAGTGGTGAAGTCGGCCCGCGTGATGAAGCAGGCGGTGGCCGGCCTGCTGCCGCACATGGAGGCCGAGAAGCTGGCGAACGCCGCTAGCGGGATCGACAATGGCGAGCGCCAGACCGCCGGCAAGATCCTGATGGCGACGGTAAAGGGCGATGTCCATGACATCGGCAAGAACATCGTCGGCGTGGTCCTTGCCTGCAACAATTATGAGATCATCGATCTTGGCGTCATGGTGCCTGCGGCGAAGATCCTGCAGACGGCGCGTGAGCTAAAGGTCGACGTCATAGGCCTGTCCGGCCTGATTACGCCGTCGCTCGACGAGATGGCACATATGGCGGCCGAGATGGAACGTGAAGGCTTCGACATTCCGCTGCTGATCGGCGGCGCGACGACCAGCCGCGTGCATACGGCGGTAAAGATCCATCCGCGCTATGCGAAAGGCCAGACGGTGTATGTCGCCGATGCCAGCCGCGCCGTCGGCGTGGTGTCGGCACTGCTGTCGAACGAGGCCAAGGCCGGCTATGTCGAGAACGTTCGCGCGGAGTACAAGAAGGTTGCCGACGCGCATGCGCGCAGCGAAGCCGACAAGCAGCGGCTGCCGCTCGCCAGGGCGCGGGCCAATGCCCACAAGATCGACTGGGCGGGCTACGAGCCGCCAAAACCGTCCTTCCTTGGCCTGAAGGTCTTCGAAGGCTGGGATCTGGCCGAGCTTGCCCGTTATATCGACTGGACGCCATTCTTCCAAACCTGGGAGTTGAAGGGCCGCTATCCCAAAATCCTCGACGACGAGGACCAGGGGCCGGCGGCACGTCAGCTCTTTGAGGACGCCCAGGCGATGCTGGCGAAGATCATCGCGGAAAAATGGCTTGCGCCCAAGGGCGTGATCGGCTTCTGGCCGGCCAATGCCGCCGGCGACGATATCAGACTGTTCACGGATGAGGCCCGCTCGCACGAACTGGCGACATTCTTCACGCTGCGCCAGCAGCTGGCCAAGCGCGACGGCAAGGCCAATGTCGCACTGTCGGATTTCGTCGCGCCTGCGGACAGCGGCAAGGCTGACTATGTTGGCGGCTTCATAGTCACCGCGGGCATCGAGGAAGTGGCGATCGCCGAGCGCTTCGTGCGGGCCAACGACGACTATTCCTCGATCATGGTCAAGGCGCTGGCCGACCGTTTCGCCGAAGCCTTCGCCGAGCGCATGCACGAGAAAGTGCGCAAGGAATTCTGGGGTTACGCGCCCGATGAGATCCTAGTCCCGGACGACCTGATCGGCGAGCCCTATCGCGGCATCCGCCCCGCGCCCGGCTATCCGGCGCAACCCGACCACACCGAAAAGGCGACGCTGTTTCGCCTGCTCGACGGCGAACGCAATGCGGGCGTGAGCCTAACCGAAAGCTTCGCCATGTGGCCTGGCTCCTCCGTCTCCGGCATCTACCTGTCGCATCCCGAAAGCTACTATTTCGGCGTCGCTAAGATCGAGCGCGATCAGGTCGAGGACTATGCGCGACGCAAGGCCATGCCGCTGGCCGAGGTCGAGCGCTGGCTTGGGCCGATCCTCAACTATGTGCCGGCGCGCTACGCCGAAGCGGCGGAGTAAGTCCCCATTACCAGCCTGTCGTTCTTGCCCCCTGACCGATCTCGCATTCCTGTGGACCGGTTTGGGTGATCGATGATTTGATCAGGGTGCTTAAGGTGCCTACTCGTTTCACTATGGGTGAAGAGTGACTAGCCGACGCCGGTTCGGCGACCTGTAGTCGACGACAACCTTCCACCATTGCGGCAGTTCGCGCGCATCCTGAAGGCTAACGGAGATCGAGCCGTGCTGGTCGGATGGCTTACTTGCGGCGCAAAGCGGACAGTCGAATACTGTACAAAGAAAAAGTGGTCATGACCTATGACCAACCTCTCGCAGCGGCCGCGCCGCGTGTCTTAGAGACGTGCAGCTATCGATGCATCGGTAGCAACAATCGCTTGCGAAAGCTTGCGCGCATACTCTGCGCGGCGGTTTTTCGGCTGCCGCAACGCGTAAGAGGGATGATGGAGAAAATAGACCGGTGTATCGGACGATCGTTCTGCAGCGAGAGCAGCGAATGCGCGTTTGGCTTCCGCGCCAAACGCAACAATCGCCGCTAGCGTATCATCTCTCCAGAGCCAATGGTCACGCAGCCAGGGTAACAGTTCTGCCCACGTCGGATTGCGCTCCACGCCATTCTGTCCAAATACTGGGCCGGGTATGATGTTGTCACGCGCGATGGCAATTTCGCCTAGCGGCAATTCTGCCAACAAAGAGGCTAGGAAACTGCCCGAGCGGGATGTGGGAGCGAGCGGCGCATGCAATCCGCCGTCGGCGTTCTTTTTGGCGCACAGTCCGAGAAACAAAATCTTCTGTTCGATCATCTCGCATTTTGTAACGCCATAATGGTGTATAAGTTCTTTCGAACCTGGTCCACGGGAACTTCCCCGAACTGAATCCCAGTCGAGAAATTGAACTCGTCGCGACCCGCAACGGCCTGAATTCCGGGGGACTCGGGTGAGCTATAGGCCAGCATTGCAGACGGCGAGTAACCTGCGCGAAGGAGGCGGAGCCAGTCCGGGGTGCCAGGATAAGGTCTGTATTCAAAAGCACTGCAACGAAAACGCCCTGGAAGGGCGTCTGTTACCGACCAAAGGGTCTCGATCAGATCCAACGTTGCGCGATGTTCTTCGCGTGTTTCGGTTGGCAAGCCTAGGATGAAATAGCCCTTCACCGAAATGCCAGCGCTGCAGAGGCGGGTGACCACTCTGATGGTCTGCGCCACGGAAATTTTCTTGTCGATGTGCTTGAGCAGCCGGTCGCTGCCAGCCTCTATACCGAGAGCAACTTCGCGGCAACCGGACGCCACCATAAGGTCGATAGTGTCGTTCGGAACCTTGTCGAGGACGTTGATCCGGCCGGTCGCGTCCCAACGAAGCGAAAGATTGGCTCGGACAAAGGCGTCGAGCGTTCTGACAATTATCTTGGAGTTGGCGAGAAAGAGGTCGTCGACAAATCGTATGCGGGTAACGCCGTATCGATCGCGTAGCGTGGCCATCTCGGCGATAAGATTGTCTGGACTTCGCATGCGGATGCTCACGTCAGGATTCGCGCTCACCGCGGCGCCGCAGAACGAACAATCGAAGGGGCATCCCCGTGAAGCGACCATGGCTGATTCCAGTTCGCCGGCGTCGAGGTAAGGGTCTTGCACCAGATACTTGCGATCCAGAAACGGCATAGCATCGATGTTCGGTGCCAGGAGGGCCTTGTCACCGCGCATCTGCGGCATGGTGAGACCGTCACCGTTCCGCCAGCCGATTGAGGGCAGGCTGCTGCGTGACTCGATATCGGCCAAGAGAAGCGGCACCCGGGTTTCCGCTTCGCCGACAACAAGTGCGTCGATACGGGGAATGCAATGATCCTCCAGAATTTCCCGGGGCATTGCTTTCGCCTGATGACCGCCTAGCATCACAGAAATGCCCGGATCCAGGCCGGCAAGGATTGCGCGGCTATGGGCGTAGGTTGGCGCGAGCAGGTTGAATCCCGCCCAACCTGGCTGTGCGTCGTTGATAATGCCGACCGTCTCTGAGAGCCCAAGCCCAAGCGCTTCGCTGTCGAGCAGTCCGACGCTAAAACCGGTTGCCGCGGCTACAGTAGCGATGTAGCCGAGCCCAAGGGTCGGCAGAGTGAAGTCGTTGACGCGGCGCGCGTGGCCGTAGTCCTTCAGCGGCGAATTAACGAGCAGCAGGTCAAGGCGGCCGTCCGCGCCTAGAATGCGCGGATCATTCATGACATTGGCCACAAGCAGTGATTAGATTCACAGCGTTCATCGCGGTGTCTTCGATGGTTCCTCCCGCATCCAAGGTGATAACGACGTGGCCTTTGGATCGAAGGAACTCCGCACGCTCGGCGAAAAGCGATATTTCTGTTTCGATATCCAATCGGTCCTTAAAGAAATCCGATCGCATCGGTCCACGTGATCGCCTGCGTTTGCCAAGCTCGATAGCGGTGATCTCGAGAGCAACTGTTGTAACCCCTTCAAGCAAGGGCGCGTTGCTTGCGTAGACGAAATCCTGGTCGACCCCGGAAATGGGTTGATAGACAAGGCCGGACAGCACGAATCTGTCGAGCAGAAGGTTGCCCATGTTACTTTCGATAAGTTCTGCGCGAGCTGTGGAAAGCGCCAAGCTGAGAGTCAAACCGGGTGTTGCGGAGCTAGCGAGCTTGCGTATCAGCGTGTTGAGGGAGGAAGACTCCACATTGCTGAACAGCTCGTACTGCTGTCCTCGATCAGCCAATAGGGAGATGACCTGCGGCAGCAAGCTTGACTTGCCGACGCCGCTGGGGCCGTCGAAAGCTACAATCGTGCGACCCATCTCGCTTGCACCCAAGCATGCGTTGCGGAAGAATCAATAGAGAATCATTATTATACGCGCACATTATTAACTGAGGAAACTTGAGAAAAATAGAAGATCAGAGCTAGTCGGCTTCACTCTGAAGTGGAACTGGCACATACGGATCCGTTGGCGAATGAAGGAACATTTGCTCAATCCGATGCCCTGCCGCTTCAACCAAAACCCTGGCCATCGCGGGAAGTTCGGTTCTTGCTCGGCGGTGGTCGTCTAGGGCTATAGGCGAAGGGGCTTCGGGCGCATCGATCCGCATCACATTGTCCTTGCCAACCAGCAGATATGCTTGTCCGAGGGCATTTAGTGATTGGGCCCGCATAGCGCCAAAGTAGATGTCGCGCCATTGTAGGATCCCACCTTTGGACTTGGTAGCGTCGACCGTGAAAGCAGTCTCTCCACAGCCGAGGCTCAGAATCTGGATATTGGCACGGTCGATTTCGAAACACGTCAGCGTATCGACAAGGGCGTTCATCGTCGGGTTGTTTGCCCATAGGCCACCGTCGACCATCATGTAGCCATTGTTGGGAAGAGCCTGAAAGAACGTCGGCGCCGCCGCCGTCGCAAGCCCGACCCGGACCATCCGCTCAAACCGGTCCTTTTTGTAATCGGGATGGTGAGGGGTCTTGTACAACCACGGCTCGCCATAGCGCCCCTCAAAGCTTGGGATCACAAGGCGGTTGCGGGCCATCCCGAACGGGGTGTCGTCGAAAATGCGCAGCAGCTCGCTTTCGAGGTTATCGCGATCATAGGCATAGCGGCCGAAGCGCCGCACCCTGCGCAACACGCGCTGAAGGGGATTGGGCGGCGGGAAGATCAAGCCGCCGCGTTCGACGTAGATTTCACGGATCTCGCGTGCGGTTTTGCCGTGCGAAAGCCCCAGCGCGATAATGCCGCCGGTGGAGGTCCCGGCAATCATATCAAAGCAACCCGCCACCGATTTGCCGCCCAGGAACCGCTGCTCGAGCTCGGCGAGGACAGCTGCCGGCAGGATGCCGCAGATACCCCCACCATCTATCGACAAGATGCGGAAGGGCCGGCCCTTCGGCCAAGGGCGTTGCAGGCGGCGTTTCTGGGCGGTGCCGTCCGAGCGGCGAGGTGGGAGGTAGGTCATCTATTCACTGCACTGCCAAGCGCGGCTCGCGGCTGTTCGATATGTTTACCGGTGCCGGTCCACGTTCCCGTGGCGCGCCAGCCTTCATAGGAGGTCAGCCAGTCAATCGCCCACGGCACGGTGGTTTCGGCAACCGACATGAAGGGCGACCATTCATCCGAATCCGGATCGAACATGCACAGCACCACATCGAGCGGGCCGCAGCCGATGTAATAGACGTGCGGCAGCTGGCCTTCCGGGTCGCCGCGCCGGGGCCGCAGCTGCGGGGTCAGGATTTTCACCCGCGGCTGCATGCGGCGATTGTTGAGCTTTTCGATAATGGAAGGGGCCCGGAACGTGATCTCAACCTGGAAGGTCTGCAGCAGCGGCCGCAACGGCCCCCGCCATGTCGCGGAGGCGCCTTCACGGGTGGCTAGTACTAACTGCGGCCAACGGTCGGCCATGGCCGCAATCTGACGTTCTATTGTGAAAACCTCGCTGCTCACCGCCGTTCTCCCATATTCGTGTGGGAGCGCGCGGCCACTGGCGACGCAACGGCAATCGAACCGACAACGGCCGGTACTGCCGGCACGAACAGACCGCCCTTGCGGGTATAGCTTTGATCCAGGGAACGGATCGCCCGGCCGGTGCGGTCGTTGAAGGTCTTCAGCGTGTTCGACACAACCCGATCGCCGAACCGATTACGCAACCAGTCCTGCAAATCCTCCAGCTGCACGTTGCCCTGCTTGATTGCTTCCAGTCCGTCGGCCAGATCACGCAGGGCGGCGGCGAATGCATCCTGCTGCATCTTGTTCTCCGGCCAGCGGTCGGTGAACCGGTCTTCGTCCCACTCCGGATTGCGGACATCGAGGAGCTGCCCCTGGCGTGACGCTTCCTCGATAGCGCGTTCCGTCCACCGCGCCTGCCGGATCACCATGTCGGAGAGCAGCATGCCCGGCAGGGCCGCCTTGCCGGCATGACACGACAGCATCACCGATGGCGGGATCCGGCCTGTGGTGGAAGCGTAAAGGACGTTGCGGAACCGCTTGATCAACTGCAGCGCCACTGTGGCGGTGTTCTTCACGATGAGGGGGGTCTGTGCCGGCACTAGGTGCACATCCGCATCGGCGGCGAACTCGATGCCGTCGGCTTCATAGAGCCGCTTGTTGTAGGCCAGCGCGAACCGCTCCTCCATCGGCGTCCGCGCATTGTACCAGCGACCGAACGCCCAAGCGTTCATCATGACCGGCCTGTGAAGATGGGTCGGGTCGCCGTGCTTGGCATGGAAGATCACGCTTTCGCGGTCTTTGAGGGTTGCCAGGCGGCGGGACGGCGTCAAGTCGACGTGCATGTTGTCGGCGTAGCGCAGCGTGATGCAGCGGCTCTGGCGCTCGACCGCCTGCACGGGGTAATCGGCGACGGCGCTTTCCAGAAGGTCAAGGACCTCCTCAGGCGACGTGTCCTCCGACACGTCGAGCTCGACCACGACGTCAAGATCGTATTCGTTGTCGGTTCCCCGCGTCGAAATGGTTGCGTCGATTGCCATGGAACCCTGCGGGTAAAAGCACAAGACCCGCCCGTAGAGCGGACTGCCAGGGCACTCGATGTGCTTGCGAATGGCTTCGTAGCGGTCGCCGGTCCTGGCGTGCAGGCCGGCAGGCAACTGAACGCTGATGGCCAGGTCGGCCAGAATTGCATCCAGTGGATTGAGGAAGGGCTCGACGGGCCCTAGGACCCCAGGAAAGCGCGGCTTATCGTTCATTGCAGGGGTCCTTTCAGGGTTTAGCCTTTCGGCGGATACGGATCGTTGCCGTAGGAATTGGAATCGCGGATCTGGCCATTCGGCCGGTGGATGACGACTTCACTATGCTGGTTGATGGCGATCTCACGCGCGGCTGAAATCGCATCGGCCTGCGTGGAATGCACCGAAGTGGCGCGGCTATTACCGGCACCTTGCACAGCCCACTGGCCGTTGTGAGGTACGACATGTTGATTCTTGCCCATAAAAAGCTCCATTAGTTGAGTTGCTAGACACTATCGTAAAGATAAATCTTACGGCGGCTTGCGTCAAGTCCCATATTATGGTCTTGTAAGCTGTGATCAGACGGCGCGGACGCAGAAGCGACCGCGTCGATATGACTCGTGGAAAGGACTTGTATGGTGGAGTTGGCTGTAAAATTGAAACAGCTGCGAATGCGAAGCGGAAAGTCGCTGCAGGAAGTGGCCGATGCGGTAGGGGCCTCGAAGGCTCATGTGTGGGATCTCGAACGCGGCGCGAGTAAAAACCCATCGTTGACCCTTATTAGGAGCCTGGCAGACTTCTACAGGGTAGGGGTAGCGGATCTGGTGGGTGAAAATCCCCGGGCACCGGAGGAAGATGCCGAACTGGTGGCGATGTACCGCAATCTTAGCGAGCTTTCGCCCGGTGACCGCGAAACCATCGCGCTACTGATGGAGCGGTTGAAAGCCAGTCGGAAACCATGACGGTCAGCCGAATCGATCTGGCCGATGCGGCCACTCCGGAAAAACTTGTTCTGGAGATTCTCAAGAACGAGCCCGGCCTCGCGATTCCTGTGCCGATCGAGGCTCTTGCCCGGCAGCTCGACATTGTCGATATCCTTCCGCTTGAAACAGACGGCTATGAGGGCGGGCTGATTACGCCCGTCGACAAGTTCAACGGGTCGATCCTGTTCAACCAGGCTAGCCCGCGGCGACGGCGCCGCTTCACGATCGCCCATGAGCTCGGCCATTTCCTCATGCCGTCCCACGTCCCGTCGGCTGAGGGACGGTTTTTGTGCCGGTTGCAGGATATGCTGGCGTTGAAGGCCAACGAGGCAGACCGCCGCATGAAGATGGAAGTCGAAGCGAACCGCTTCGCGGCAAATATTTTGATGCCGGCCCCACTTTTCCGAAAAGATGCGGCGGCGGGCAAGGATCCCGATCTTAGCCATCTGGTCAAGCTTGCCGACAAATACGATGTCAGCAAGGAAGCGGCCAGCCGCTCGTATGTGCGCTACCGGGAGGAGCCGGTGGCGGTGGTGATTGCCCGTCACGGCAAAGTCCTTCGGGTCTACGGTGACTATGCCAAGTTCCCGGGTCTTTCGGCTGAACGGGCCCGGCCGGTCTCTCCCTATTCGCTGCTGCGCAGACGAACCCATCAGGAGGGTGTACCGAGCGACATCGATGAGACCGATGCGGGGGTATGGATAGACGTCCAGCGGGGCCGCAAACCGCCCGCCCTCTACGAGCAGGTGCTGCTCCAGCGTGACGGTTTCGCGATGATCATGCTTTCGATGAACCCGCCTGATGAGGATGAGGAAGACCCGGAAGATGACTTGACCTCGGCTCAGCGCCTCAGGCGAAGGGTGGATCGCTGATAGACCGAGTATCGGCTCGCTGGCGCAGAATTGCTGCCCAAGCTGGCAATGGCAACACCGACCTTCGCGTATTACAAAGTTTATTCTTTATTTACCAATGGCGATTACGCTCTTGGTATGAGCAAAAAAATCATCTCGTTTCGTCTCGCCGAAGACGACTTGGCCATACTCGATGAGACCGCGCAACGATTCAATATGAGCCGGTCAGACGCCCTTAGCGCTGCCCTTCGCGCGTTCAACAATGATTACGTCAACGAGAACGGTACATTCGTGCGGCGCACTCCTTGGTGGCTTCAGACGCTCGGGGACGACACCAAGTGACAAAACTGGACGTCAACAGGCTGGTCTTGGTTACTGCGCTGATCTTGCTGGTGGTGATTGCCGCTGGATCTGGGTATCGGCTGGAGATCGGACCCTATGGCCTAACTTTCGAACGGGGCAACAACGCGAACACCGATCAGGCTAGTTTGCCCGACACTCGCACCCCACAGTCGGAGCCAAAATCACTTGGCATGGTGACCGGGTCAGCTAAAGCGAAGTGAACCTAAGGTCGCTTGTTTCAAATTATCTGCTTCAGCCATCTGGCGAAGGCGATCACGTTTCAACTCTGAGTAATTTTCAGAGCGCAGAATACTATGATCAGGCTTGATGCCGCCGAGCTGAATTCGGGTAGGGATGGGAGGGGAATGCTCATGGATTGGGAACACTTGCTCAGCAGCGAACGTTTGGGAGACACTGGTTACCAGGCGAAGCCAAATCGTTCCATCTTTGTGCAGGACTACGATCGGATCATATTCTCTGCACCGTTTAGGCGGCTTGCAAATAAGACGCAGGTGCAACCGCTATACGAGCACGATCACGTGCACCACAGGCTTATCCACTCCGTCGAGGTTGCGAGCGTTGGCCGCTCGCTGGCGATGGCGATTGGAAACTGGCTCGAGTAGGAGAACGAGATTGAGGCCGGAGAGGCGCATAGTCTCGCGAATATTGTGCAGGCGGCATGTGTCGCTCACGACATCGGGAACCCTCCATTCGGCCACTCTGGCGAGGAGGCCATGGGGGACTGGTTTGCCGATCAATTCTCTAGTTCAAATGACCTGATCAGTGAGGTCCCAAGCGATAGGCAGCTGGCCTTCAAGAACTTTGAAGGGAATGCACAGGGGTTCCGAATCTTGTGCCGGTTGGAGATGTATCGGAATGATGGTGGGATGCGGCTTTCCAAGGCCACATTGGGGGCGTTCACGAAATATCCTGTCACGGCATCCACGCGTGAGTCCGCGGCATCGGGAACGGCCGCGGGATACGTGGGCCTCAAGAAGTTCGGTATCTTCGACAGTGAACTTGAATCGTTCCGCGGCGCCGCCAGCACTCTGGGTCTGGTGGTGGAGAATCAGGGCGATAAAACGTGGTGGCGACGTCATCCGCTGGTGTTCGTTGTCGAGGCGGCTGACGACATCTGTTACAACATAGTAGACCTTGAGGATGCTTTTACGACTGGCGAAGTGGGGTACGACGTCGTGAGAGATATACTGTACGAAGCAGCTGGTAAGCCGAACCGAGATGTTTCCACATATACCGAGGCTGAAAACATCGCGATGCTGCGTGCTATCAGCATCGGAAAGGCGGTAGAGAGTTGCGTGGAAGCATTCAAGGAAAACTACGCCGCCATCATGAGCGGGAGTTTCTCATGGTCACTCGCGGACATCTGCAGCATGAAATCACTGTTCGAACGGATGAAGAAAGTTTCAAAAGATGAGGTCTTTACAGCTCGCCGGAAGACTGAGCTCGAAATCTCTGGACGCAAGATCATATGGAATGTGATGACGGGCATATTGCCAGTCTATGAAGATCTTAGGCGATCCGGCTGGAAGGAGGCAGGATTGACGGCCCATTTTCTATGAAATCCAGCGGGTCCACACTTTCCATCATTGCCCTCGCGAGCGACAGGCGCTCTTCCAGGCGCTGCCGCCGCTCGTCGTCTGTACTCTTCAGGCGCTCTTCCGCGTCCGCGAAAAAGCGCTCTACGGTCATCGCTCTTCCCCACCTGTCGATAATTTCCGCAAGTTGTTCACGGCTGTCTGCAAGAGCCTGAGCTGTTTTCCGGGCATCCTCTTGCCTTAGGTAGCGCTCCCACTCCTCCTCTCGCTCCTTTTTTCTCTTCGCCTCGGCCTCATCTGCAGCGGTCATAAGGCGTTGGAGGTTATCCTTGACCCCTTTCACGGTCTCGACGATTCTTGGGATAAGCTTGCCGAGTGTCTCCTGCTCCGTATCCTGCCAGCTAACGGACCAATCGACGCCCCCTTTCGGCGAATAGACAACGACCCGAAAGCGTCCCGACGGCATGTCCTGGTCTGTCGTCCAGGAATGCGTCAGCTGCCAGGGCTTGGCTGACCGGATGAGCCTGCTGTCTTCGCGATGATACTCACCATTGAGGTATCGCATCGACACTCGTTCGGTCATCTCGGTGAGAGCGAGCCCGATTGGCACCGTGTCGATATAGAAGACGGTCGGCCGGTCCGGAGCCCAGATGCTTCCGGAGTGATAGCGCCCGTATTTGCGATCCTTTCGCTCCACCTCCTGTTCCTTGATGTGGATGCGATGGAGGTCATCGGCGGCTTGTGCGATGTGAACCCGGTACCCTTGTTTATGCAGCGCGAGATAGAGGTCATTGGCGATCGAGAGTGCGCGCAACAGCGCAGCTTCAGAAGAAATCAGATCCGGCAGGATCCTTTTGTAGGGTCTGAGGAACTCGCCGTCTTTGACGTCCCGCGTTTTTCGAAAATGCTCTTCGACACCGAACAATAGCGGATGATGTGCTGGCCGATCAGGTTTCGCGGCGCGCCTGGCTTTGCGTGCTGCGATTTCTTCCGGCGTCCTCTTGCGCCGTGGCTTTGGGGCTGACGGCGTAATCTCGATGGTTTCATCCGATGCCTCCGCAAGCGTCGGCAGCTCTGCCGCAAGGCCGAGGGACTTGCGGGTCCAGTAGCCCGATCCAGGGTAAGGGACCCCATATTGCTTGCATGGCGGCCAGCACTGTGCCGGAAATTCCGAGCTCCGGGGCGACTTTGCTCAGCGGCCTGTCACAGACGCGCTTATAAAGCTCCAGACGTGTCAGTTGCATTAGCGATAGGTCTCAGTTCAATCGCGACCGATATCGTTCTGCCGGATAACGGCAGGCGCTGGATCTCGCCGCTTGTCCCCGACTTATCAGCGGTTTGGATAATTTTTGCGACGGCGGCGCTGGTCAGGCCACCCTTTTCGATGTTCGTCTTTTGTGCTTCGAAAGTCGCATAAAAGGCAGTCTGGAATTTGCAGAAATTTCCAGAAAACCGCCACCCTCTTCACGGTCTCAGATCGCGTCGAACCTGCCGGCATCGCCAAAATCCGCGGACGACTTTCCTTGGATCGGGGTTGCGCGGTGTCAGAGTCGCTTCGGCATCCAGGCTATGCATTGTTCCAGGCGTTCCAACCTAGCCTTTTGCGAACGAAGCTGGTGACCTACGTTAAGCAGATTGGATTTGCCTTTGGAACCAGCCGCATTGATCAATTCGGATTCGAGCAAAGCTATCCGATCGCGCATCTGCTGAGCCTCCGTCAATCGTATTTCTCTAATCCAGCCTAGGCCGCGCATATTCAACGATCACCATCCATGCAGCGTGGATTAGCATCCGAAAACTAACGCCAGCAGATCCGAAAAACTCGCATTTTAAGCGTTGCTAAAATTCGCCGCGCTGTCCTACGTTTGCACGCGTTCCCGACCGCAGATGACAGCACCTCTTTTCTCGCCCTTCTAGTTTCAGAATAATCTTAATTGACTTGGTAACGGCTCTTTCAGAGCCTCTAGCTAAAGAAACAGTGCCAATCTCCAAAGAAACAACATGACGCCTCGCGCCAAGCGTATTCTAGGCAAATCAATAGTCGTGACGATAATTGCAATCGTCGCGACCTTTGCTCTGTCGTTCACGGCAAGACTCGCCTTGCACATGCCGATCGATTGGCTGAGCTGGGTGGAATGCACCCTCATTCCCATCCTGATTGGAATGCCCGTCGGCGCCTACATCTTCGCCCAGTCGGAAACCATCCAAGACACCTGTGACAAGTTGGAGAAGTCGTATGCAGCCCTGAGAGAGACCCACGACAGGCTGGCGTTCGTGACTAGCCACGACCCGATGACGGGGCTTCTTAGCCGCGGCGGATTCATGGCAAGGATGGACAGGAAGCGCGATGAGGGTGAATACGACACGCTTCTCGTTATCGACCCCGATCACTTCGCCTTGTTCAATGACAAGCACGGACATTCCAAAGGTGACGAGGCCTTGGTTCGAATCGCAAAAGCGCTTGTCTATCTGACGCGCCCTGGCGATTCAATTGGGCGCCTTGGGGGCGAAGAGTTCGGGGTCCTGCTGCGAGGGGTCCGCAAAGAGCAGGCAATGACCATGGCGGAGAACATCCGCCGTCTTATCGAAGGGATGCCCTGGATCAAAGGACAACAGGACGATCTAAAGGTGACTGTCAGCATCGGGGGTGCGGAAATCCCTCCCAATGCAGATAGTCAGGATATCCTTCGCACAGCAGAACGATGCATTTTTGAAGCGAAACAGCGTGGCCGGAACCGCGTTTCGTTCGACTACGAAGCAACCAGATTCCGAGTCGTGACTTCATAGCCGACCTCGCTTCGGGCGGGTTCCTTCGGGTGCGGCGCTACTCAGTAAATCAACCATCGTGAGTTCAAAACGAGAGCCACACGCCGCAACAAATTGCCTTAAACGGAGCGCATCAAATTCCTGATGCCGTGCCAATCGGAAGCTATAGTCTTCGATTTGTACCAGGCTGCCTCAACGCGAAGGCGGTTGTCGGTTGCGATGATCCGCCGCTGTCCCCCAGCAAAGGCGGCACTCTACGAAATCCATGATTTCCCTCGGGCGCGACGCGGCTCCTTCCCATCAAGCCGTCATCGCCGTGACAACACATGCTGCGATAGTCGCAACCGACCTCGATCAGTGGCCTCTTACACAGACAAGCCGTTCAGCAGGTCGGAGGAAATGAAATGAACGCCGAAGTTTTCAGCAGCCCCATCTTCGTGAGGCGTGCCACGGTTATCGTGCAAGAGATTGCCGGCCTTGCGGACGCAATCGATTTTCTCGATGAATGGCCGGAAGATCGCAGAGACTTGATCCATCAAACCGCCCTTCGGGCGTGCTTTGACGCCCACGACGGGCACAAGCCTATAGGCGCGGCCCACAATGCCTTTCTCGGCTTTGCGAAACGGGCCGGGATTTTGGAAGACCCAAACTCCGCGATGCAATGGGTCGCTGCCTGCAAATCGGGAAGCGGAAAGGTGCAGGTGTAGACTGGCGCTTGGGTGAGATTGGTCGAAAGAAGGCAGCGCCGAGCCTTGGAAGCCGGCGCAACACAAATTCGCCAGTTCCATTGTGGCGCAGCCGGCGCGCCACTCGCCTTGCCGATGGCCGAGTTCATCGCCTTGAAGCAGAGCGGATGCGACTGGCGAGGCAGGTCAGGCGATCTTAATATCCGCTGCTCGGGAGCTCGCTGAATGGCGTCCTTCGTGACCTTTCGACGGCAGGGACGGCCAGACGGGGTAGGACCTTAGCCGAATCCCGACCTGACCCAAATCAATTCGCGCAGAATGGTTCGATCCAATCGCCACTTGCTCTGGACGCAGGCTGTCGACAGCACAGGTCGGCGATCCCGTTACGCGAGACGCGATGTCTCTTCGAAATACGCGCCGATGATGGAGGCGACACTCTTGCGGGCAACCGGCGGGCTGAACAGGAACCCTTGCAACTCGCCGCATTTTTCGGCGCGCAATGCCTCCAATTGCACGACCGTCTCCGCCCCTCGGCCGTGGTATCGATGCCGAGGTTGGTGCCGAGGCCGATGACGGCACGGACGATGGCGAGCGACTCTGGACACCGGCCGATCTCGCGGACAAACGACCGGTCGATCTTGAGGCGGTTGAATGGAACCTGCCTGAGGTAGCTCAGGCTGGAGTAGCCAGTGCCAAAATCGTCGAGCGCAATGCGCACGCCGAGCGATCGAAGTTGCTTGAGAATGGCGAGGTTGGTGCTGCTCTCGGCCAGCAGCACCGACTCCGTGATCTCAATCTCCAACTGGTGCGCCTCCAGCCCGCTGCCGGCCAGGGCCAGTCCTCCTCCGACGAGATTCCCTTTGCGGAACTGCACCGGCGAGACGTTGACGGACAGCACCAGATCGCGCGGCCAGGTTGCCGCCTCCCGGCATGCCATCGCAAATACCCAGCGGCCGAGTTCGTCGAGTTTGCCGGTTTCCTCTGCGATCGGGATGAAATCCGCGGGCGACACCATGCCGCGGCGCGGATTTTGCCAGCGCAGCAGGGCCTCGAACCCGCGGAGCTTTCCGGTTTGCGTCCGGATGATTGGCTGGCAATGCAACTCGAACTCGCGTTCGATCTCGGCGCCGCGCAGCTCTATCTCCAGCGCACGCCGCTCGCGCTGGCGCATGTCCATCCCGGCTTCGAACCAGCGGAAGGTACCCTTGTCCGATTGCTTCGCTCGACAGAGGGCGAGATCGGCGCATTTCAGTAGGCTGTCGATGTCGGCGGCGCCGTCCGGGACCAGCGCAGCGCCGATACTCGCGCCGATCACTATCTCGGCGCCGTCGACCTGAAGCGGCGGAGTGATCGGGATGTCAAAGCCAGTTTATCTTGCAGCTGGAGCCGTCCGCCGCCGACCGGGCTAGGCAACCCTGACCATCTCCATCCGGTCGGCGGCTTGCGTCTTCGTACTTTGCAAATATTGTAACTTGCGAACGAAGTAATAATCGCATTTATAAGTTGGCTACTTTGTCCAACTTTAAATAGCTTTGACAAAAATGTAGCCAATCACTTGTTCAGTTTCGGGAGACCCGAATGTCGTTTTGCCTACCTGACGGCCCCAATGTCGCCGTATAGGGCACGCCGTCAATGGTGAAATTCGTCTGCGGCCGAGACGAGCTCGGCAACACTTCCTTGTAGTGCATTCCGCGCATCAGGTCCATTGACGCCCGTTGATTGCCGTGTTGCCAGCCCGAGACGTAGATGTTTAGCTCTGGCACTGGAGGCGGCGCGTAAGGCATGTATGGTGCCCCAAAGATCGACGCTGCGGCGCCTTGCTCCCACGATGGGCCTGGCTGATTGACGCTGGGCGCCGGTGAAGGCGCACCCTGCCAAAAACTCGACGAGTTGGCCCCCCAATTCTGGGGCGGCGCCTGGTTCCATTGATCGACGCCCGCCCAAACCTCCGCCGAATTGTGACTGGGCGGTGGAGAGGCGCCGCGCCACCCTCCCTCCGCCGCATCATACGAGTCCCAAAGCTGGTCTTGATTGTAACTCGACACCCGCGGCGGGGACGACTCGTGCTCTGGCTGTCTAGCGCTACCCTCCGCAGCCCCCGACGTACCCTCCCCAAGAGTCTGACGGTAGTTCTCAATCATGCGCAGCCCTGCCGCGACCCGCTTGTCACCCCCACAAAGTTCCTGGGCATAATTCTTGAGCGCCTCGCCGCTGACTCCACAGAGAGACAAGCCGTAAACGCTGTGAAGCCTGTCAGATAGCTTCCGGAGCCCGGAACCATATTCGACCACGGTATGACCCGCTATAGTGTTACCAGCCCGAGCGAAATCACCCGCCCTCTGGATGAGGTCATCGTCTCCAGGAGCGAACTGATACCGCCTCCCAGTGCCCGCCTGCGACGAACCCTCCCCGGAAGTCCCACGGTACCGCTTAAGCATGTTCAGCCCCTTCACGACTTGGCTTTCACCTGCGCACAGTGTGCGAGCATAGCTCTTTAGCGACTCGCAGCTGAGGCCAGAGAGAGACAACCCATAAACGTCGTGAAGCCTTTCAGATAGTTTCCGAAGGCCTGAACGGAACTGATCTACGGCCGCACGCCCAGATCTCTGCAACTCCATATTACCCGCGCTCTGGATGAGGTCCTCGTCTCCAGGGGCGGCCCTATACCTCCTCCCATGATCCGGAACGTTCGGCTGGGCCGCCCCTTCGAGGTGCTGCTCAAAGTGGCCTTGCGCAGCCTCCTCAGGTTGTTCCGCCTGCCCCGCCTGCTGCTGCGCCGCCAAGGCGAAGTACGCGTTCGGATCGAATCCAAATAGATTGAAGTTGCTCGGGTCCATCATAGTCTCCTAAGGTGCATGCATCACGTATGCATGGGCCCCAGACGCTACTCTGGTTAACTGTCCAAGAACTGACGAACGCCTACGGTCCTTCAGAAAACTGGACCAGTCCTTTTTGTCTGGTTCTTACTGCGCGCAATTAGCTCTAAGAATTCATATCGGTAGCACTCTCCGGTATCGAGTGCTAAAAAATTCGTGCCGCCCTCTGGAAATGCGTGTTTCAGATGATATGGGGCGAGCGGCGAGGGTGTGGCATCCTTCGGCGCTCCAAGATCATCCAGCAGAAGGAGCGTCCCCATGTCGCAATCTTTTGACGCGAGCCGGTCCCTTACCGCTCTTGAACAAGATAACACGATCGTCGCCGTCATCGAAATGAGCAAGGCGAAGTGGCTGGTCGCCGCGCTGGTTCCGGGCTTCAAGCGCCAGCCGCTCAAGAAGCTCGATGCCGATGCGCCAGCTCTGTTGAAACTGCTGCAGCGCTGGCGCGACGAAGCCGGCCAGGCCGGGCACCCGATCAAGCGCATCGCCGTCGCCTATGAGGCGGCTGGCGACGGCTTCTGGTTGGCGCGCTGGCTGCGGGGACAAGCCATCGAGGCCTACACCATCCACCCCGCCAGCGTTGCAGTGTCGCGCGAGCACCGCCGCGCCAAGACCGATCGCCTCGACACTGAGCTATTGATGCGTGCCTTTCTTGGCTGGCTGCGCGGCGAAAAGCGCCATTGCACCATGGCGGCGATCCCGACCATGGAAGAGGAGGACTCGCGGCGACCGAGCCGCGAGCGCGAGCGCCTGGTCGGCGAGCAGACGCGGCTCGTCAACCGCATCAAGGCGATCCTCGCCCGCTTCGGCATCCGCCACTTGCGGTTGAGCCTGCGCCAGGCTGCGGACAGGCTCGAGGCCATCCGTACAGCTGAGGGGACGGCGCTGCCGCATAACACCCGCGCCGAGCTCCACCGTTTCCTCGAGCGGCTCAGCCTGGTGCGCCAGCAGATCCGCGCCATCGAACAGGAACGGGAGCGCAAGCTCGCCACCGGCCCGGCGGCGGAAAACGACCCGCACGCGATGGTTCGCCTTATCGCACGCATCATCGGCATCGGCGTCGAGACGGCGGACATGTTGGTCCACGAGATCCTGTCACGCGGCTTGCGCGACCGCCGCGCCGTAGCGCGCTATGCCGGGCTCACCGGGTCGCCGGACGAGAGCGGCCAGCGCCGCCGTGAGAGGGGGCTGGCACGTGCCGGCAACGCCCGCGTGCGGCGCGGCATGATCCAACTGGCGTGGCGGTTTCTGAGCTTCCAGAAGGACAGCAACCTCGCCCAATGGTTCCAGGCGCGCACGAGCGACGGCCGCAAAACCACACGTAAGACGATGATCGTGGCACTCGCCCGCAAGCTTTTGATCGCCCTGTGGCGTCTCGTCACCACCGGCGAGGTGCCGAACGGCGTCGTCTTGCGTTTGGCATCATGAGGGCACGTGGAAAAGGAGAACAACGCATACCCCAATTGGCGGGCCTTTAGCAGGGTTTGCTGATGACGATCCGAGGTGGCGGCAACCCGAGGAATTACATGGTCTTTGAGCCGCGTTTCAGAATGGGCCCGCCGCCCGGAGCTTCGCCACCGATGCGCATGCTGCATCATGGTCGGATCATCGGGATCCACCGCATACAAGTCTGCCGCGCGACCTCCGCGCCTGCTCATGGCGAGCTCGCCTCGGAATCCATCAATGGGTCCCGCAGGAAGGCCCCACCCCGTGGCTAGGCAGCCTGCCGCCGTGCTCGTGACCGTCAAAGACAAGTCGCTTCGCGATGGCCTGCAGCCATCCTTGACCGTCACTGCGCGCGGCGGTCAGTCAGAAGGCCCAAAGGCCCGGGAGGAGGAGATGGTCGCCAATCGGGCCGAGAAGGAGATGAGGAAAACGAACCAGGATCAAGCTTGACAAATCATAGCCCCATACAGGTAATTCCCGGACAGCCTTTTCGCTAAATCTAGCACAGCGGTGGCGGACGCGGCATTATGACTCGGGCGTGTCGGGTTGAGGTGGGTGGCGGTTTGGCGTGCGGCATGATTCCATCAGACCATGTCGGAGCCACCCGATTCTCGAACGCTGACCCCTGCGGGCCTGCTCGACGTGATCGTGGCAGTTGCGGGCGGAGGTCGCCGGGCTTCGCGCCGCTAATGCGGTTCTGAGGGATGAGATACGGCGTCTGAAAGGTCTACCGCCGCGCCGACGCTGAAGCCGAGCGGGATGGAGCAGTCGTCCAAGCGGAGCTCGCCTGCGGCAACGGGTCCGAAGCGGGTGGTCCGCTATGGTTTTGCCCCGGTTACTCCCAGCCGACGACAGATAATTCTGGGCTCGGGCCCTCACGGCAACAGATAATTCCGGACGTTACATCACAGAACAGTTTCCAGCCGCCAGGGCGGCTTGAGCTGCTCGGAACAGGCAAGGGAGATACGATGGGTCCCTTTAGCAATATCAATCGGTCCCACGTCTCAGATTTCGCCCGCACAGACGATGCAGGCTCGCAACAGCAGCAGACCAACCAGGCGCGTTTTCAGGAGCATCTGAACGCGTTGCAGCCGGGCCAGCATCGGCAAGCTGTTCCAAACAGCCGTCTTGCCAGGCGGCGGACCGGCTCAAATGCAGATGCGGTTGGACCGAGGATGCTGCAAGAGGAGGGCGCCGGGGAAGGCGGTTCGCACTTGCCCTTTGCTCCACCAGCTCACTCACCTGCGCAGAGTTTTGACCAGGACGAGCTCTTTGCCGCCGCCGACCGCGCCGGGCCGTTTGCGGCTGCAAGTTTCGCTTCGGCGCAGTTCTGGCAGGATGCGGAGCGGGTGGCCCAGTCACCCGCGCAAAGTGTCGATCAGCCGCGGAGCCGCGCGGCGATTGGGAACGGTTACGAAGCTTTGAGTTCCATCCCGCCGCCGCGGGTCAACCTGCCCGCTACGGGATTTGGAAGCGCACCCGATGGTGTGAGCCTCCCTCACGTCGTCGCGGACGCATATCGGCCTGCGGCCAATCAACAGGGCGATCTGACCGGCGCGCGCCATACAATGCCGGCCGAGCCACCGCACCGGGTTTCCGTCGTTCAGCAAACGCGCAGTCGCAAGCGCGGCCGCGAGCACCCGGACGAGGCGCTTTTTGCCGCCTACCGTGCCGAGGCCGCTAAAACAGCCAAGGTGGGTGAAAGCTCGATTGCTGGCGATATAACGGCGCTGCGCAAGTTCAGCATATGGCTTGACGAGAACCACCAGAGCCAAATCAACGGTCGGATTGAGGATGGGCAGCTGGTCGGTCTGGTGAAGGACTTTGCGGGCAACGATGCCGTACTACTGGGCGACACCAAAGTGGCGTTGGAGCACAAAGACATCGCAATTATAGCCGTTCTGCTGCTGGGTGATACGGGTGGGCTCCAGGTGGGCTCCTAGCCGTCGTGCGAGCTGTGCCGAGGGCTGGTCGTTGAGCCGCCCGGCGGAGTCTTGACGGCACGCGGGTGCTGGTCAGGCGACTGGGGCAAAGGCGGCAGCCAGGCAGGCTGCACCTCGACGACCTGAGGCACTCCAACACCGACTCGGTCATAGGGCTGTTACACAGGAGTCGCGCTGCCGATCAGCCAAGCCTCCGATCAGTCCCGAGCCGAGCTAATGGCTTCCTTCAGAAGCAGAGAGCGATCTGACGCGGGGCGTTGAGTCTCGGTCGCTACCGTCAAGTAGATCAGCGCTATACGTGGGAGTGTCTGGCGCTGATCGCCGACACCTCGCTGTCGGGCCTGCGCGTCGTGCGCGAGCTCGACACCATCATCCGCTGGCCGGTGATCCTATTTGGATCGTAGTCGGTGCAAGCCAGGCGTGATGCCGCGCGATCTGGCATCCTGGGCGAATGGTGTCGAAATTCCTGCTCGACGCCTATATTTGCTGAGTGAACGGCAGCGCGCTAGCCGGAGTTCCCCCCTTTGCGGCGTCCGCATAATACGCTTTTGCCTCTGCTTCGTCGGCAAAGGACCGCGTTGCGCGCGACTGGCTCGTGGCACGCGTGCGATTCATGACGCGCCAATGGTGGAATGGTGCGAAGTGCGGGAAGCACTGAACGAGTGGCATTCGCAGAGCCCCGTCTCCACGGTACGCCTGATGCTCGTGCAGAACCTGCTGACGGCTGCGATTACGCGCGCGCCGGCCTGAGCGGAGGTAGCGCTGGCGCTCATGCGCGGACCGGACGCCGTCGCGACGGCCATGAGCGCGGAGGCGACAAAGGTTGTTGATGCCGTGGCCGCGGACGCTGCCGGCGTCGACGTCGCCAACATCAAGGCACGGTCCTCGAATTCGTGGACGGTGAGACAGCTGCTAGTTCGGCGGACAAGATTGCGGCCAAGCTGCAGACCTCAGTCAACGAGACAAGGGCCTTGGCCCAGGCACTGGTGCCCGACGACGGTCCGGCTCATCGACCGTAAGCGACGCGAAAGATGAGGCGAGCACCGCCGAATCCGTCGGCATCGGCAAGCTCATCGAAATTTCCGACACCGACCTCGACGCGCTCGCGCGTGTCGCGCAAAGCGAGGTGGCAATCTTCGCCAGATTTGGCGATGACAGTTGCGCGGCGGACTCGCTGCCGTTGACGAGCCGCTCCGGCCGTTTCCTTCAATTGCGTTTTCTGGTTCATCCGTAAGTGAGCCGGGAATCCTGATCACCAGTTGCGCCGCGCACCATCGAAAAGTACTCGATTCAGTGCCGGCGACTTCCTTGTCGGGACGAAACGCGAAGTTGGTTCAGCAAAACCTTCAAATCATAGCATCGGCTATCGGCGTAATCTCAGTAGAACTGGCACATGCCGGCTGCGCTCGGCGTTGGTCGAGGAAGCGCGTCAATCCGCCGGGCTACTTCTCGGCCGCGACCGTCTCGTTGAGCACCGTGGCTAGATGGCAGGCCGCCGAGCGCCAGCTCCTGCACGACGACAGGCGAGAGATTGTCGAAATAGGCGTGGTCGAGGATCACCACATGCGGGTTGTCCGCCTCGGTCGACGTGCCCCTGGGCAACGCGCGATAGCGTCCTCCGCTGTTGGGCGGCCAGCCTAGAAACGGCGACCCGGGCGTGTCGCATCCAATGTCACGCGTTCCGTCTCTGCGCGCCACCTTGAACAGTCAGCCCTGTCGAGGTTCGCTTCAGGCAGTGGCGACGGGGTACCCAGCGGCCGAGATGAGGCACGACACAATGCCGTTTGAATTACCCGAGCTCGTGGATCGCAACGTTGGGAATGATCGCCTTGGCGATGTCGCATAGGTGCTGCTCATGGGTGAGATAGATCACCTGACCGACGTTGGCCATTTCGCCGAACAGCCGGAAAACTTCCTCCGATCTGAGATGAGCCACTGCTTCTTGCCATTGATGGCCACCACACGTTCGTCGAGATGCCATTTGTCGCCCAGGCAGCTGGCTGACCGTCGCTTGATCTCCGGGCGAAATGCCGTCCGAATTTCTCGGCCCAGCTTCGAATGGTGTGATGCGTGACGATGATACCGCGGGCCGACACGCTGCCGTGCGCAGGCTGAGCGGAAGGCGAAAGTAGAGCCATACTGCGTGCGCAATGAACTCGGGCGGGAAAGCGGTGGCGACGATAAGCGGATCATGAGCAACTTTCTGACATCGTCCATGTACGCACATTCTTCATCAGCCGTCAGTTAACTTTACGGGGCCTTCAGATCACCATGCTGAAGCAGAAGAAATTACCAAGGCTCTAATCGCCTGGATGACAGTTCAGCGGCAGGACAAACCTAACAATTGTCCCACACACGACAATTGTGACGCCCTGTGGGTTGAGGCTCGTGCGCGAGAGCCTTTTATCGATAAGCGACTGGACCCTATGGAACTTCCGAGTTTCTTCGAACACCTTTACATATGTGGCGCGAAAGTTGCTGTTCCCCCTTGCAGCGTGCTGACACCAGAAAGCCTGGCGTACGGCAACATGACTGGAGTGGCATCCGCCAAACCAGTTCAGGTACTCATACGGAAAAGGAATGCACCATGCAGAAGAAGATCGCAGAAACCACCACGGTCATCCGTACGACCGGCACGGTCTAAATGACCTGGCAGAGAGGCAATGCGCCACCCTCCTCAATCGAAAACGGTGAGCAATATGGTCGATTTTGTACAGTCGAATGCGTTTGCGTTGATTTCGGAGGCGGTTGGCGCCCACGCAATTACATCGGCGTGCTTTATGCGACGCTGGGCAAGCCTGGTGGCGATGCGCCGGACTATCCTGGATAGACCAGCGGATCAGGTCCTGATGGGTCGACATCCGTTTTTGGGCGTCGCGTCATTGGCGCGATACCGGATCGCCGCCACATGGCCAAAATCGCAGCTTCGGGCCGATTAGGCCGAATACGCAGCCGCGTTCATGGCCAAAGCGGGCACGTCTTCTCGGCCTGCCGAACGCGATCCAATTTGTCGCCTAGATGACATCGCCATCGAAAAGCGCTGGCAAGGCGAGTGGCTCAAGCTGGCACGGGTTTTGCCCAGCGGTTGTTGGAGCGGCGCGACGACCGCCAGCCTTGGGAGCTTCGTTGCCGATCGCGTCATGCGTCGTTTGTTTAGTGAGGTGAAATGCGATCTGGAGTTCTAATTTGGGGTGGGGCAATAGTTGCGTTCGGCGCATGCGGTGCAGCCAATTCGGCCAATCTCAACAGGATGGTCGAGCCGGGACCGGCGGTCTGGGACTGGACCGGAGGATATATTGGCGTCCACGGCGGCGGAGGCTATGGCGGCACGTCCTTTAGTGATCCTTATGGCCCATCGATTTATGGAGACGTCGTCAGCACTCCGGTGTTCCTGGCCGGAGGCCAGCTCGGCTACAATTGGCAAAGAGATAGGTTGGTATTCGGCGCCGAACTCGACGCGAGCTACGCTGTCTCCGACGGCACAAACAGCTGCTTTGCCTTCTCAGGCACTGCTGTAATAGACACCTGCCACGCAGGTCCGAACTCCTTTTTCACAGCGACCGCACGTGTCGGGTACACGTTTGGCCCGCAGGGCCAAATGCTGGCCTACGTCAAGGCAGGCGTAGCTTGGCAAAACAATCGTGGCGAGATCGCCAACAACAACGAATTTTTGAGGCAGGACTTCCCTGGGTTCGGACGGCACACAACACATTTCGATTATGGTCGCTTCGGTTGGAGCCTCGGAGCTGGCGTTGAGCAAGCGCTCTCGCCTGATTGGTCTGTCAAATTCGAGTACGACTATATGGGTTTTAGCGGGACGCGGTTAACGACTCCTTCGACTGTGCAGTACCCACCTCTTGGATTCGTCTCCACCAGCAGCAGCAATTTATCTAGTAGCTATCACGTGGGAAAAGTCGGCCTGAATTACCATTTTGGCGTCTCCCCGCGATCTATGGAACGGAATGATACACTACTCTCGGACGGGGCGACAGAAGCCCAGCCTATTGTATATACAGGCGATTGGTCCTTCGAGGGTGGCTCACGGGCCTGGCTCAGCCGGGGGATATTTCAGTGGGATTACATCCTTGCGCCACCAACACTTGGGGATGAGAGCATCCCCAGCTCAAGGCTGACGTACAGGGGGTTGGACGGCCTTTCGGGCGAATTTTTCGGACGCCTTGATAGCCCCTGGGGGATATTCTTGAAGGGCAACATTGGCGCCGGACGCTTCGACAAAGGACGGATGAACGACGAAGATTCGAGCATTGACAAACTCGCCTACAGCAACACCTTACACGGCCAAGCAAATGGAAAGTTCGCGTACTACACGGCTGATGCGGGCTTCAACTTTCTGCGCGGTAGTACCTATAAACTGGGTGCATTCGTCGGATGGACCTATTACGGCCAGAAGTCGGATTCGATCGGATGCGTGCAGATCGCTTCGCCGTTCTTTCCATGCCAGGTGCCAATGCAGCCTCTGATCACTGGCCGCCAAGAATCCGATTGGAATGCGCCGCGCATCGGCCTTTACGCCGAGACTATGCTGCTTGAGCGCTGGCGTGTGAGCGCCGATGTTGCTTACCTGCCGTGGACGGACTTCCGTGGTCGTGACGACCACCTTCTTCGGCCTAGACCAACTTTCTACGATCAGCGGGGGCAAGGTGGCGGGGGCGTTCAGGTGGAAGGAGCACTATCCTACTTCTTCAACAAGAATTTCGGCATCGGCATTGGTGCCCGGTACTGGGCAATGTGGACGAAGAACAACAGCAGTGTTACCTATAACTGCATCTGCGATGACGTCGGCAATATTGTTAAGCAGCCTGCTCTTGCTAAGTACAGCATGGAGCGGTGGGGCACGTTTATAGAGTTCTCCTACAGGTTTGACTGAAACGTATATTTATGGCTTGAAGTCTGTTTAAACCGCTGTTGCCGCAAAGAGCACCCGATTGCGCGGTATTGGCCTGTAGCAGCTGGGGAAGGCTTCTCCCCAAACTTGAAGAGGGGTCGCATGGGAGGCAAAACCTCAGGCCGAGTGCCAAAGACGACAGTTGGCGACCTATCGGTCGTTTCACATTGGTCAATCCTGCACGATGGTAGTTGCGACGCGCCATCGCCGCGCCTCCAGGTCACCGGCGCCGCGGATGTATCATGTTGGTCCGGGGGGACGCTCCTGCTTTCGAGTTAGCGTCGCACGAAGATGTTTTCTCGGCAATGGACGCATGCTGGCTCGCCTATGCAAGGTTCATGGGTAGGTTGCCGCCAGAGGAGGCTGTGGCGGAAGCCTAGAAGGGCACTCCGGAGATGAAGCTCGTTGCGCTTCGCACCACGCCACTCTCTGTCGCCGGCCGATTGGCCGCCCGCGCGGCCGGCGCCCCGCTCACGACAATCGACCAGACGATGGAGCAACTACACTTGGCCTCACTCGGTGACGTCTCGCCATTCATCCTGAGGGCGCCGACGCCGACACCATTTCACGCCGGTCGTCTGCTCGATCTCGATTTCGCCGTCCCGCAGGCGGTGCTGCTCGCCACGTGATCGGGCAGCCGCTGATCGGGTTGGAGCTGGACAGGGCTCTAGCCGCCGGTAACGCCCATCCATTGCATGTGTAATGCATAGCAAGTGACATCGTAGGGCGTTGTGCGACCTTCGTCAGCATCGGAATTAGTGGCCCGGCAACGCCGATCATAGAAGTCCGCTTGTGCCTCACTTGCAGGCAGTTCTCACATTCGATATCGCCATGATGTTCGGACCATGGAGGTCAGACGCGGCCCGGCTTGCCATTGAGGTCACCAGGACGAATGCTGTGCCGCACGCCTCGCCGGGGCGGTCTGCCCCGCGTCCCGCCTCAGACGGCGCTATGTTGACGCTCCTTAGGCGCCCTGTTGAACCGGTCTCGGCGTCCGAACCGGCTCGACGATGAAATGAAATGTCCTGCGGCGGACATTTCATCGTATGCGCTTTGTACGTCCTCCTTTGCTTTGACCGCATACGCGGCGCGGCTAACGCCGGAATTGATAAAGTTCTCGGCGGGAGAGGGACCGTTAGCAGGGAAGGTTCAGGCGGCTCGGGTCTGAAGCGAGGGTCAGATGCCGCCCATGCACAGATACTTCATCTCCAGATAATCCTCGAGCCCGTGGCGCGACCCCTCCCGCCCGATCCCGGACTGTTTCACGCCGCCGAAAGGGGCTGCCTCAGACGACATTCGCCCGGTATTGATGCCGATCATGCCGTATTCCAGCGCTTCGGCCACACGCCAGACGCGTTGCAGGTTGGAGGCGAAGAAATATGCGGCGAGGCCATAGATCGTGTCGTTGGCCGCGCGCACCACCTGGTCCGGATCTTCGAAGCGGATGATCGGCGCCAGAGGCCCGAAAGTCTCCTCCCGGGCCACCTCCATGTCGCTGGAGATACCGGTCAGAACCGTGGGCTCGAAGAACGTGCCGTGGGAACCGATCCGCTCCCCTCCGCATTGAATTACGCTGCCCTTCGCCACGGCGTCGGCGACATGCGCCTCAATTTTGGCAAGGGCATGCTTGTCGATCAGCGGCCCGATCGAAACGCCTTCCCCGAGGCCGTCGCCCACCGAAAGCTGGCGAACCCGTTCCACGAAGTTGTCGACGAACGCGTCATGCACGGCCGACTGGACATAGAGGCGGTTGGCGGAAACGCAGGTCTGGCCCGCATTGCGGAACTTCGCCTGGATCGCGCCATCGACCGCGGCATCGACATCGGCATCGTCGAAGACGATGAAGGGCGCGTTGCCGCCGAGTTCGAGGCTGACCTTTCTTGATTTGGTCCGAGCACTGGCGCATCAACAGCCGTCCCACCTCGGTTGAACCGGTGAAGCTGACCTTGCGGACTTTCGGGTTGCAGCACAGTTCGCGCCCCACCGCGTCCCCTTCGGAAGCATAGATGAGGTTCACGACTCCCTCGGGGAAGCCCGCCTGCGCGGCGAGCGCGAACATCGCTCCGGCGACGAGTGGCGTCTGCTCGGCCGGCTTCAGCACGATCGTGCAGCCCGCCGCCAGTGCCGGCGAAATCTTGCGCGCCACCATCGAAGCCGGAAAATTCCAAGGCGTTATCATTCCAACAACGCCGATCGGCTGCTTGATCACGAACATTCGGCGGTCCGTCGACGGCGCCGAGATCGTCTCGCCGTAAATCCGATTCGCCTCCTCTGCATACCATTGCAGGTAGGCGGCGGCATGCAGGACCTCGGACCTGGATTCAGAAAGCGGCTTGCCCATCTCGACGGTGAGGATAGCTGCGAGATCGTCGGTTTGGTTGACGATCAGCTCGTGCCAGCGCCACAGGGTGTCACTGCGCTCGCGCGCTGTAAGTGCTGCCCACTGGCCCTGGGCGGAATAAGCCTTTTCGATTGCGACCCGTGTTTCTTCAACGCCCATGTCAGGCAAATCAGCTAGCAACTCGCCGGTCGATGGGTTGAATACCTGGAACTCGTTAGTGCCCGCCGGCGCTCCGAGCGCTGGCACGCGGTCGATGGCGCCGAACAGATCCGGGCGTTTCAGGTGGCGAGTTAGCGAACGATACAGGGACAACAGCACCCTCCGAAGACTTGCAGAACGATCCAAGGCCCGCAGAGCGGAAGACCTTTAAGTCGAGCTGAGCAGCTTGCACATAGAGCCTGCGAAGCCAGTCCGCAGAAACCACAATGCGCGCGGGTTCCGCGTTGCTACCAAAACGACCTTCGACCACGTCTTTGCCCTAAAATCGCTCGGCATCTGGTCGACCGTTCACGGTGAGCGGCCCGCGATAACCTGACGCTGATCGGCCATTGTCAGCGCGCCTGCGGTCTTATGAAGGACGCGAGCGTTGTGCTCAAGGCCACGAGCGACGAAACTAGGCCGCTGATAGAGTTTGCGTGAACGCCGAGTACCCAGGCCTCGTCGGCCCGGTGATCCATGTCCACAGATCACTCCTCCGTCTTTGCAATCTATCGTCTTTCTGCTTCCCTCCGCCCTGTATGCGGTTTTCCCGCACTCCAAATGGAGCGGATCGGCCAGCGGGATCGCGCCGATCGCGCGCCCAGATCGCCCAGTTCATAGCCGAACGCCCGGTCCTCAATGCTTGGCGCAGGGTGAGACGATATCGAACGCGCATAGCGGACTTATAATGGATCTGAATTTGTGCCGTTAAACAGATTATTTGCTTTATGAGACGGCGGCCAACTAACATGCGGGCTCCACTCTCGGTGAGTGGCATAGGGGAACACGACAATGACAATAACCCGAGAATTCAAACACGCACTGTCAGTCGGCATTCTGGCGGCAGTCGTTGCCGTTGGCGTTGCTGGAACGGCGGCGGCCGAGACGATCAGGATTGCTCATGCTACGTGGGCGGGCTTCGGCCCGCTTTATCTGGCCAAGGAAAAGGGCTATTTCAAAAAGCATGGCCTCGACGTGGAACTCAACGTGATGGAAGAGGGACCGTTGCGCTTTGCAGCATTGCGCGGCGGTCAGGTCGACATCGTGTCAACTAGCCCTGACGCGGGTCTCCTGTTCATGAAGAAAGCCGGAGAATTCAAATATGTCGGGATGCTCGACCAGTCCTACGGTGCGGACGGCGTCGTCGCAAACAAGGACATCAAGACCGTCGCCGATCTCAAGGGACACTCCGTTGCGGTGATGAAGGGCTCAGTATCTGAATATTGGCTCAACCTTCTCCTGCTGCCGACCGGCGTGAAGGAGAGCGATCTCGATACTGTCGACATGACGCCTGGCGACGCCGGCGCAGCGTTCGTGGCAAAAAAAGTTGATGCTGCGGTAACCTGGGAACCTTGGCTCTCACGCGCCAAGAAGACCGACCACGGAAACGTCATCGTCGACAGCACGACGACCCCCGGCGCGCTGGGTGATACATTGGTGATGAAGACGGACTATGCCGACAGCCATGCCGAGCAACTGAAGGGACTCCTTGAAGCTTGGAGCGAGGCCGTCGAATTTGCTCGTCAGAATCCTGATGAAGCCAACAAAATCATGGCGGCCGGGGTAGGGGGCTGGCTTAAGGACCCCAAGGCCTTCGGGGAGGTCCTCGCGAGCATCCAGTTCTACGATCTAAAACAGATGAGCGCGTTCGTCGGGACCCCGGACAAGCCGGGCCCGTTCCAGGATGTCCTGGCAAACGCGGTCAAGATCTGGGCCGGCCTTGGAAAAATGAAAGTTGACACCAAGCCTAGCGACATCATCTTTTACAAGGCATTCCAGTAGATGGCGCGCTCCTTTTCGCGCTATTTTGAGCCGAAGAAGGAAATCCCGCGACGCGTTTATCTGACGATAAGCACGTCGGTCGGGATTCTCATCCTGATCTTCTGGTCATTCCTCTCATACGGGGGCTTTGTCGAGGGGGATTTTCTTCCAACGCCAAGCGCGGTCCTCTCGGCGCTCTTTACTCTTGTCGCCGACGGTTCGCTCGCCCGCAACGCCTGGGCGAGTTTCATCGAGATCATGACGGGTTTTATCCTGAGCTCCCTGATCGCCGTTCCGCTCGGCGTGCTGGTGGGGAGTTTCCGCATCGTCCAGGCGGCGCTTGAACCGATCGTAAATTTCTTCCGCTATCTGCCGATCAGCGCCTTGATCCCGCTTCTGATCCTGTGGGTCGGGATCGGATTGGAGGAGAAGATCGCGATCATCTTCCTCGGCACCTTCTTCAACCAATTGATCATGGTCGCGGATGCCTCCGCGGCGGTTCCCTCCGACCTGCTTGACGTGGCATACACCCTTGGCGCCAACCGCCGCATGGTCGTTTCCAGGGTGCTTGTACCCGCCACGATGCCCGGCATCATGGATGCCTTGCGCGTCAGCATGGGCGTGGCATGGACATATGTGGTCATAGCCGAGCTGGTCGCCTCCCGCGAAGGCCTGGGCTACCTGGTTCTCAACGCATCGCGCGGCCTTTACACCGACCAGATCTTTGTCGGTATCCTTGTGCTCGGAACGCTTGGCTTGATCTTCGATCGGCTGCTTCGTCTGGCCAAGGAGCGACTTCTGCCCTGGTCATCTGACGTCTAGGTGCTCCCGTCATGGAAAAATTGAGAATCGAGGGCGTCGGCCTTGAGTTCACGCCCAGGGATCACAAGACCGTCACTGCGTTGGATAACATCTCGCTCAATGTTGCCGAGAAGGAATTCGCGGTCATCGTGGGGCCATCGGGATGCGGCAAGTCGAGCTTACTCCGCCTGGCGGCGGGCTTGATGAGACCGACGTCTGGCGCGATTTGGCTGAATGACAAACTGGTCACCGAGCCGGGCAAAGAGCGCGGCATGGTCTTCCAGTCCTACACCTTGTTTCCCTGGCTGACGGTCCAGGAGAACGTTGAATTTGGCCCGCGATTGTCCCACGTGGCGAAGGCGGAGCGCTCGAAGCTCGCCCGCGATTACCTTGCCCAGGTCGGGCTTGAGGGCTTTGAAGATCGCTATCCGAAACATCTCTCGGGCGGGATGAAGCAACGCGTTGCGTTGGCCCGGGCTATGGTCAACAACCCGGATGTTCTGCTTATGGACGAGCCGTTCGGCGCGCTCGACAGTCAGACGCGATCGCTGATGCAGGAGCTGTTGCTGTCAGTTTGGGAAAAGTCCCACAAGACAGTCCTTTTCGTCACGCATGACATCGACGAGGCAATCCTGCTCGGCGACACCGTCTACGTCATGACAGCCAGGCCCGGCAGGATCAAGGAAACCATCCCCATCGGAATCGCGCGCCCGCGCACGGTCGACCTCTTGACGTCGCCGGAATTCGTCAGCCTGAAAAGGAGGATCATGAAACTGATCCACGACGAAGCGGTGCTGGCGGGTCGCTGAACAGACGCTCGAGGTTTTCGCCGGCTCACGTCGGACTGAAGCGCCGGCTGGCCGCTTGCTCTACTTCTCGTCCCGCGAAACCGAAATCTGCATCAGGATTTCGCCGAGCTGCTCGGCGACATTGCGCAGCAAGGGAAGGCGGTCCTTCAATTGCTTCTTGGGCAGCCTGTATGCCGGCGCGGTCAGCGCGACCGCCCCGACGATTTCCGACCTGTTCGGCACGACGATCGGCACCGCGATCGAATAAAGGCCCTCGTCCACTTCCTCGAGGTTGGTGGCGAAACCTTGCGCGCGCACATGCTCCAACTCGCGCTGCAAGCGGGCAACGTCTGTTATCGTGTGCTGGGTCAGTTGCGTGAGGCCGTGCTCGAGAGCAATCTTGAGGGCGTCCGCGGTCGGCATGTAGGCGAGCCAGACCTTGCCGGCGGCAAATGCGTGGGGGATGACGCGCTTGCCCAGGATCGACACCACTCGCACGCGGTTGTTGCCCTCGGCTCGGGCGACGTAGCGCATTTCGCGCCCCTCCACCAGCGCAAGCTGCACAAGCTCTCCCGCGTCCTCGGCTGCCCGTTTGAGCACGGGTCCGCACAACTCCTCGATGCCCAACTGATCGGCATAGCGCGCTCCCAACGCCAGGAACCGGAGCGACAGCCTGTAGCGGCCTGCCTGGTCCTTGGTGACGTATCCCTCCTGGTGCAATGTCGCCAGCATCCTCGACGAAGCGCTCGCCGTCAGATCGGTTTGTCGTGCCAGATCGGTGACCGAAGCACCGTGCTTGGTGAAACTGAGAGCCTCCAGCAGCTCCATCATCTTTTCGATGTTTGCCACCCGGGCGGAGGCCTTGAGCTCCGTCATTTGCGTTCCTTCCTGTGGTCGCACCTGACCATCCGTGACCGAGACCGGCATGAAACGCAAGCCTCTTGCAAATTTCCATTCTATGGGCTTGACTCATTTTTGCAAAGGTGTTGCAAATTGCAAGTCAATTACGAACAAGAGGACGCATGCGTTGGGATACATCGGCAGAAACATCGCGCGGCGTGAGGACCGACGTCTTCTGGTGGGCAGGGGACGCTTCATCGCCGACATGCAGTTTGCGGGCATGCTGCACGCGCGCATCCTGCGCAGCCCGGTGGCTCATGCGCGCATCAAAAGTGTCGATCTCAGCGCTGCGCTTGCGCTGCCTGGCGTGGCGGCGGCAATCAGTAGCGCGGATACGCGCAGCCTGCGGCGCTATGGCAGTCGCCACACGGGCTGGCCGGTGGGCGACAACGCGGTGTTCCTGGAGGACAAGGTTCGCTTTGTCGGCGACGAGATTGCCGCGGTCGCGGCGATCGATGAATTCACTGCCCGGGACGCTGTCGAGCTGATCGAAGTTGACTATGAGGAACTGCCCGCGGTCGTCGACCCGGAAAAGGCGATGGCCGACGGCGCGCCCATTGTTCACGACGAGCTTGTCAGGGCCGGCATCATCCCCAGCAACGTCATGGCCACCAAGACCTTGCGCGCGGGAAATATCGAGGCGGCCGCCGCGCGCGCTGACGTAACGGTCTCGGCTCGCTTCTATTGCAATCGGCCGGTCTGCAATCCGCTGGAAACCCACGGCGTCATTGCATTGTGGGACGAGGCGACCGGCGAGCTTACTGTGTGGTCAGCCTCGCAGGCGGTCAACCTTGTGCGCAATGGCCTGGCGGAGGTGCTCGACATTCCCGCTTCCAAGGTTCGCGTCATTGCGCCCGACATCGGTGGCGGCTTTGGCGTCAAGGTCGGCCTTTTCGCTCACGAGATAATCGCCGCCTTGCTCTCGATGAAGACTGGTCGCCCGGTCCGCATCCTGCTGGACCGAAGCGAGGAGCTTTCATCCTGCACCTCCCGATGCGCGCAGATCCGCTATTCCGAAATGATGCTCGACAGGGACGGGAAGATTCTCGGTTGGCGCGAGCGGGTCGTCCAGGATCAGGGCGCGTACGCCTATTCGGGCCTGAGCGTTCTCCAGATGGGGTCGATCATCGGCATCCTGCCCTACAAGATCGACAACGTTCTAATCGATACTTTCTGCGTCTACACAAACAAGAACTCCGGCGGCGCCTACCGGGCTTACGGCGTCCCTCAGACCTCGTTTGCCCGCGATTCCCTGGTTCACATGGCAGCAAAGAAACTCGGCTGTTCGGCCGAGGACATCATGCGCCGCAATATCGTGCGCAACGAGGAATGCCCCAAGACCATGTCGCTCGGCCAAATCATCGACTCCACCGGCGTGGATCAGTGCCTCGAAAAAGTCGTTTCCGAGGTCGACCGGCTCGGGTGGCGCAAAGACCCTCAGCCCTATCATGGCGTCGGTTTCTCCACCGTGCTCAAACACTCGAGCGCGCGCCATCCCAGGATGGATTACGACCATGACAGCGTGCGCGTCTGCTTGAGCAGCGACGGCTCTATATCGGTGGAAACTTCGGCCTGCCCCCAGGGTCAAGGGATGTTCACGACGTTGGCCCAGATGGTTGCCGACCGTCTCGGGGGCAGTCTGGACTCCGTGCACGTTACGGGCGGGGATTCGAGCGGGCCAAGGGGCCTGGGCACCTGGGGAGCGCGGACAATCACGATCACGGGCAACGCGCTGCATCGCGCCTGTGGCGAGGCTCGGTCAAAGATCGCCAAGGTTGCCGCGCATGTCCTTGAAGTTGACGAGAGCGAACTTGAAATCGCTGACAGCATCGTCAGCGTGAAGGGCGGCTCCAACCGGCAGCTGAGCTTCGCCGAGATCGTGGGGATTTGCGAAAGGCACGGCAAGCGGCTTCCCAAGGGCATGGAGCCAGGTCCGATCGACGTCCTTTCTTCCTATGACAGCCCGACAAGCAATCCGAACGAGGACGGCCACGCCAATCCGACGATGACTTATAGCGGGGCGGCACATGCCTGCTACCTCAAAGTGGATCCTGAAACCGGCAAGGTGACGCTGCTTGGCTACATCATGGCGGAAGATTGTGGCGTCGCGATCAACCCGGTCATCGTCGAGGGCCAGCATCAAGGGGCCGTCGCAATGGCTCTCGGGCAGGTGCTCTATGAGGGGTTGGAATATGACGAAGCTGGGCAACTGCTGAACAGCAGCCTTCGCGACTACTACGTGCCGTTGGCGACCGATATCCCCGATCTCTCCATGGTGCACGATTGCAGTGTCCCGTCGACGCGGACGCTGTTTGGACAAAGGAGCGCCGGCGAGACCGGCAATCCGCCGCCAATGGCAGCGGTCGCAAATGCTTTGGAAGAGGCGACCGGCATTCGTTTTACGGAGATGCCGATAACGCCCGACAAGATCCTCCTGGCCCTGCGCGCGCGCGAAAACGCGGGAGGCCGGTCGTGAAGGCATTCGAATATCACCGGCCGCACACCGTTAGCGAGGCTGTGGAGCTTCTGTCCAGGCATCAATATGAAGCCCGCATCCTGGCCGGCGGACAATCCCTGCTCAACATGATGAAATGGCGGTTGGCAGCGCCGAGCGTGCTGGTCGATGCCAACCGGGTCGCCGAGCTTTCATCGATAAGAAAGGAAGACTCGGCCGTCCGCATCGGCGCTATGGTCCGCTACCGTGACCTGCCGAGCGGCGTCCCTGAAGCCTGCGGCGCCATTCACGATGCCGTCTCGGTCATTGCGGATTTCCAAGTCCGGAACCTTGGAACGCTGGGTGGTTCGTGCTGCCAGGCCGATCCATTCGGAGACATGCCGAACGTCGTCGTGGCGCTGGGAGCAGAAATGACGGCCAGGTCCGTCCGCGGCGAGCGCCAGATCAGCGTCGATGACTTCTTCCTGGGGCCGCTCCAGACGGCTCTCGAGCCTGACGAGATGCTTTGCGCTATACGCCTTCCGCTTGGCTCCGCGCGTACCGGATCGGCGTACGAGAAGTTTTCTTGGCGTGAGGGCGACTTTGCCATCGTCTCGGTTGCCGCGGCGATCGGGCTCGACAGCGCCGGATCGGCGGTTTCCGGCCGGATCGTGGTCGGGGGCCTGGGAGTTGGACCGGTCCGTCTTGGCAGGACGGAGGAGGTGATCCTCGGTGCGGATAAAGGCGCCGATGTCATCAAGGCTGCGGCTGACCAGGCCTCAAGAGAGGTCGATCCCGAGGATGATCGCATCTACGGGTCTGCGCGCTACAAGCGCGAGCTGGTCAGGACCCTCACCGCAAAAGCATTGGCCCGCGCTTGGAACAGGGCCGAAAACCACAAGGGCTCAGCGACAAGATGAAACCGATCCAAGTCTCGATGACCATCAACGGCCAAGCCCAACGGGCGGACGTCGACACACGCACGCTGCTCCTCGACTTCATCCGTGATGCCGCAAAGCTCACCGGCACCAAGCGGGGTTGCAACGAAGGCAAGTGTGGCGCCTGTACGGTGATCTGCGATGGCCTTGCCGTCAAATCCTGCAACATGCTCGCCGCGACCGCCGATGGCTGCTCTGTCGAGACGGTGGAGGGGCTGGGAACCCTGAAGCAGCTCCATCCCATTCAGGAAGCCTTCCACAAGCACCATGGCCTGCAATGTGGCTTCTGCACCGCAGGGTTCCTGATGATCGCGAAGAACCTGATCGATCAAGGGCTCTCGCCGGATCACGACGACATCCGTCATGCCATCCATGGCAACATTTGCCGCTGCACCGGCTATCAGAAAATCGTCGAGGCCATCTCGGAAGCGGCTCAGACCTATCTCCCGGCCGCGGCCGAGTGAAAGGTGCGGGTATGTCATTTTGCTTTCCTCCCCCCGCCGTTCCCTTGATCCCGCTCGCGGGAAGCGATCTCAAATTCCCGGTTCGCCGGATCTTCTGCATCGGCAGAAATTATTCCGACCATGTTCGAGAAATGGGGTTCGATCCCAAGCGCGAGGAGCCGTTCTTCTTCACCAAGCCGGCAGACGCCCTCGTCAATGACGGAGCGACCATCGACTTCCCACTCGGCTCCGCCAATGTTCATCATGAGGTTGAACTCGTCGCGGCAATTGGGCGGCAAGGCAGCAACATTCCCGTCGAGAGAGCGCAAGACCATATCTTCGGCTACGCCGTAGGCAATGACCTGACCCGGCGTGACCTCCAGATCGCGGCGCGCGATCGTGGCAGACCCTGGGACATCAGCAAGGCCTTCGATCAGTCTGCTCACGTCGCTCCGCTGGTGCCGGTCAAGGGCGGGGCACACCTGAAGAAGGCAAGGATCAAGCTCGCCGTCAACGGCGAGACAAGGCAGGATTCCGATATTGCCGAAATGGTCTGGTCGGTCCCCGAGCTCGTTGCGCACCTGTCCCGTTTCCAGGTCCTGATGCCGGGCGACATCGTCTACACCGGCACGCCCGCTGGGGTGGGGCCGCTAAAGCCAAGCGACACGCTCGAAGCCAGCATTGAGGGCCTTCCCTCGCTCACGATCCATATCGCACACGGCGGTGGATAGCCATGACGGTGCCACGGCTATCCGCGCCGGCGGCATTGCTCGACAGGGATGGCCTCGGAAACCGCGGGCAGACAAAAAGGAGCACCGGCGAATGAAAGTATCGCTCGAGATCGAGGTCGCTGCACAGCCCGAGCTGGTCTGGAAGGCGTTGGCGGACGTGCCGCTTATCGCCTCCTGCGTGCCGGGGGCTGCATTGCTCGGGACAACAGAGGATGGGCGATATCGCGGAAAGGTCACCACCCGCGTGGGACCAGTCAGCGCCAACTTCACCGGTGAGGCAGCACTGGATCGCAATGACATGACCCGCAGCGGAAGGGTCGTGGGCAGCGGCCGGGACAGCATCACGTCCTCCTCGGCGAAGGCCGAAATGGAATTTCGGGTGCGCACCGGGGCGCAGCCTGATCGGACCCGCCTTGAGGTCGATTCTGAAATTACATTGGCTGGCGTGCTCGCTCAATTCGGCAAGGCCGCTGTCGTCAACGAGATCGCTAGGCGCATCGCCGAGCAGTTTGCGGACAATCTTTCGCGCCGGCTCAACGAGACCGCGCAGGCGTCGCCCGGCTCGCCAGTTTCGGTGCCGCAGATTGAGGCGGGCCGGCTGCTGCTCGACATCGCGTCAGCCCGCATCGCGCAGGCCGTAACTCCTTTCTGCACGAAGTTGAGATTGCGCAGGAAAAGCTGATCACCAACCGGCTCGATTTAACCAGCAGAGGATCCAGACATGAGTACCAAGACCTATTTCCGGTGTGGCAAGCTCTTCGATGGCGAGTCCGAAACCATCCTGAGCGACCAGACCATCGTCGTGGAGAACGGCAAGATCACCCAAGTCGCGGCCTCGAGCGAATTGCCAGCGGCCGATGACATAACCGAGGCCGATTTCGGCACCAATTTCGTGATGCCCGGCCTCATCGACGTGCATACGCACCTCGCCTACGGAAATGCCAAGACGGAAGAGGACATCGACCTCTATAGCTCGCTGGAGTTCCGGGCACTGCGTGGTGTCTTCTTCGCTCGCCAGGTGCTGGCCTCCGGCTTCACCACCATCGTCGCTCCGGGCGACTCCGGCATGGTTTCGCGAGCGGTCCGCGATGCGATTGACGCCGGCCTCTTCGAGGGCCCGAGCGTCACGGCAGCAGGGCCCTACATCACCAGCCGCCAGGGACTGACCGACTGGTATCCCACATGGATCGGCGTTCCCACCACATCGATCGGCGTGCTTGTGACGAGCCGCGACGAGCAGATCGAGCAGGTCCGCAAGCAGGTCAAGGAAGGGGTGGACGCCGTCAAGATCGCAATGGATGGCATCTTGCGCCGACCGAACGGCGAATTGGTGGCAGCGTTCACCATGGACGAGACCAAGGCGATGGTCGACGAGGTGCATAGGCTGGGAAAGATCGCCATCACGCATGCGCGCGGCCGCGAGGCCACTCTCTACGCCGCTAAGTCAGGCGTCGATCTCATCTTTCACGCCTCCGAGATTGACGACGAGGGGCTGGACGCAGTTCTGGCCAACAATTGCGCCATCTGTCCGACCTTGACGCTCTTGCGCAACACGCTCGATTTCGTCGAGCCGGAAGACCCGGCGTTCCGGGAGGGCCGCGCCAATGCATGGCGGCGGGAGTTTGATGCAGCCGTGGAAAATCTCCAGAAGGTGCGTAAGGCAGGGGTGCCGATGCCGATCGGGACCGATTCCGGTTTTGCCGTCACACCTTTTGGCGAATGGCACGCGCGCGAGATCGAGATCTTCGTCAAGGATCTCGGCTTCTCGCCCATCCAGGCGCTCAAGGCGGCCACTTCCGTCAGTGCTCGGGTTGTCAGGCCGAAGGACAAGGTCGGCCGGATCGCCCCCGGCTACCGGGCCGACCTGGTCGCGCTCAACAGTGATCCGACCAAGAATATTTCTGTTCTCCTTGAGCGGGACAAGTTTGCGGCCGTCGTTCGGGGCGGCAGGTTCGTTTCGACCGAGAAGACTTTATACGACCCCAAGCGCGTCAGCGACTTCGCCATGACAATCTCCAGCGACCTATACACACGCGAGCGGGTGGCTGAGCTCATGATGCAGCGTGCTTCGCATGAACAGGGCAGTCGTCTGAATTGAAGGCTGTCCCGCTGGGTGCCAGCAATGAAATTGCCGGTACCCAGCCGCTCGGTCATTGGAATCGCGGTGAGAAAGCGACCGAGGCCACAGCCAAAGTTTTTGGACAGTACTTACAGCCGAACGCGATCTGCGGGCGAGCGTTGCCGCATTAGTCTGGTAGCGCAGACGACGTCAGCCCGATACTTGCTTGCTCAGCGCTCAGCGCGCCATCACCACATCGGCCTCGATCTCAATCAGGGCTCCATCGCGGACGAACTGGTCGACCCTCACCATCGTGCTCGCTGGCAGCTCTCCATCGTTGAAAAACTCTCGGCGAACCTCGTGCACATCACGAATAGAAGCGTCGTCGATCACAGCGACATAGATGCGGACGCGCACGATGTCCGTCATGCTGCCGCCGGCCTTCGCGATTGTTGAACGGATATTCTCGAGAACCTGCCGGGTCTGTTCGCGCATCGACCGGCTGGCGATGACGCCCTTGCCGTCGACCCCGAGCTTTCCGGAGACAAAAAGAAGCGTGTGGTCGGAAAGGTCGACCCGAACAGCGTCGGAATAGGCTGCGCGCTGTCCCGCAAGTGCCTTGATTCCGCGGGACTTGTCACCTTCCAGATCGATATACGTTTTCAACATGTGCAAATTCCGCCGTTATTTTCGCTGAGGGCCAGCATCACCGAAATGGCAGCCCAGTTCCGTGCGCGTGCGTTGTTGCGGCGCGCTTCCACATGGAAGGATGGAAGTAGCTGCGTCGTTATTCCAATAATTATTTGGCGGGTTTCATAAACGCTCGTTATTGCGAGAGTTGCTCTGCCGCCCTGAGTCCGTACCATGGATCGGAAAACGCCGGCGCCACCCGGGCCGGGAAACAGGGGCTCAGATTCAGAGCTAAGGAACCGGCCTCAATTTCGGCAAAGCGTTTATGAAGTGCCGCGTTGTTGGTCTCGCATTGTCCTTATGAACGGCGGCGTAGATATTGGCGGCACCCAGATCCGGATCTTCGAGCCGGACCACCTGTACGGCGTCGTGGCCGTCCCTTTGATAGCCCAGCGGGATCAGAGCCACGCCTTCTCCAACGGCGACCCTTGCGATCACGTTCAGCGAAGGCGTCTCCGAGGCGGCAATCCGCGGCGCTTCACAAGTGCGGCGCAGCTTTGAGAGCAGCATGTCGTGACCGACGGGGTCATATTCGCGCGGCACGATAATGAAGGGCTCGCTGCTGATATCCTCCAACGTAATCTGCTGGCGGGCAGCCAGCGGATGCGACTTCATGATCGCCACGCCCATCGGCTGGTGCGACACCACCATCGTATCGTATTCGGGCGACGGCATTGGCAGCGTCGTGATGGCGACGTCCAACTCCCCACGATCCATGAGCCGTCTCAGGTAATCCCCGGGATGAACCTCGAAGCGGATGTTTATCTTCTCATTGGCCTTCTTGAAGGTCGCGATGCGCAGCGGCACGTCGCTGTAAAGCACAGAGGACTGCATCCCCAAGCCGAGGTGACCCAATAGCCCCTGGGCGATCTGCAGACCCTCCGCCTTCATTCTAGCCATCATCGCCATGAGATGCCGCGACTGGTCATAAAATGCCTCGCCGGCGGGCGTCAGGGCGACAGTTCGCTTGGTGCGGTCGAAAAGGCGAAAGCCAAGCTGTTTTTCCAGTTTCGCGATGTGCTGGGAAATACCAGGCTGCGTCGCATGCACCGCCTCGGCAGCCTTTCCGAAGTGCTTGTGGCGCGCAACTGCCATGAAACCTGGCAGCAAACGGATATCGAACATCGACAGCTCCCGCCTAAGGTGATGAAACATTATGTATCTTTATCAAAAGCGGCAATAAATTAATTTGCTCGATGAGGCTCTGCTTTCCATACTGATTCATAAGCAGGTGGCGCTGGCTTCCTGCGTGCTGTCCCGTTCGGAACTGCCCGCCATGCATGACGGTGCAATCCAAAGACGTCTCCACAGGAAGCAACCGAACAGAAAGGGATTACCCGATGATGGAGACAAACCTCGAAATCATCGCCTATCCGGCCTCCGCGGGCGGGATCCACACCCGGGTGCTGGAGGCAGGGAAGGGTCAGGAGACGGTGTTCTTCCTTCACGGGGTGGGCGCGCGCGCCGATCGCTGGCGTCGCAACCTCCCCGTCGTTGCAGCCGCAGGATACCGGTGCATGGCCATAGACCTGCCCGGCCACGGCTTCGCGCGCAAGGGCGTCAGCTTCAATTACAGCGTGCCGGGCTACGCAGACTTTGTGCAGACCTTCTTGAACGAAAATGGGATCGGCGACTGCCATCTCGTCGGAACGTCGATGGGGGCTCATATTCTTTCGACCCTTTGCTGCAGAAATCGCTCGCGGGTCCGGTCCCTTACCCTGATCGGGGCGACGGGGCTGTTTCCGATCGGAGCGCAGGCGCGTGAGCGGATCGCGGCGAGGATTTCTGATGTCTCAAGGGAAGGAATCGGGCGGAAGCTAGCAGCGGTCGTTTACGATTCCACGCTGGTGACCGAGGCGATGAGGGAGGAGGAATGGCGCATCAACAACTCACCCGGCGCGATCGATTCCTTCAGACTGCTGGCCGCGTATTTCCGCAACGGCCTTGATGGCGACGCTGTCGGTAAAGGGCTGATCGCGCAAGCTGCCGGGTTAAAGCATCTGATCGTTTGGGGGGAGGAGGACAGATCGGTGCCGATCGACATCGGACGATCTTTTGCTGCCGAGATGAATTCATCTCTCGTCTCCATCCCCAGGACAGCACACATTCCCTACTGGGAGGCCCCGGAAACTTTCAATGCGACGCTCCTCCGCTTCCTCGGTTCGCTGTGACGCCTTGGCTTTCGAATCTTTGCTTGCACGAATAGCCCGTGGGCGGCCGTGATGATCCATGATCATCCGCAAAGTGTTGTTCCCAACCCTTGTCTGCGGCCCCTCCGGCCACAGCTGCATGGTGACCGAGTTGGCTCGCCCTCTGACAAGAGGGCAAGGAAAGCTCGGCCCATTCGTCGGACTGAGGGGATTGGATTTTGATCAGGACGAGCTTTCTCCAGGATCTGCTTGCGACGATCTTCGAACGGTCTGTTGATAGACCGCCAAGCCATGACAGACGCTCGCTTGCAGAGATGTGCAAGGCATTGCTTTCCGAGAGAGGCGAAGCGTCCGGCACGCTGATCGCGGCAGCAATCCTTGGCCGCTACGAGGCCGCCTCCGCGCAAGAAAAACGGAGCTTTTTCCAGCTGCTAGAGTGGGCCTACGATCTTGACTGCGAGTCCCTCATCGGCGCGGCCGAGACCTACCGACGCAACCGGGACTCCAACACGCTCTCGGAACTGCTTCGAGCTGCCGAGCCGCCTCGGCAGGAGTTGCTTCGCCGTCTCAATCGAGTTGCCGGCGCAACCGGGCGTCTGGTCAAGATGCGGGAGGATCTGCTCGCCATGATAGGTGATGAGCCGAGCCTACGCTGCGTTGATCTCGACTTCCAGCACCTCTTCAGTTCCTGGTTCAATCGCGGCTTTCTCGTTTTGAGGCGGATCGACTGGGCAACGCCAGCCAACATTCTGGAGAAGATCATCGCTTACGAAGCAGTCCATCGCATCAGCGACTGGGATGATCTGAGGAGACGCCTCGAGCCGCCAGACAGGAGATGCTTTGCCTTCTTCCATCCCGCGATGCCGGATGAGCCCCTCATATTCGTGGAAGTCGCGCTCACGACCGAGATCGCGGCATCTGTTCAGCAACTGCTCTCGCGCGACCATGCGGCTATCCGCGAGGCGGAGGCAAATACCGCCGTCTTTTACTCCATTTCCAACTGTCAGAGGGGGCTGGCCGGGGTTTCCTTCGGCAACTTCCTCATCAAGCAGGTCGCGACGGATTTGTCGCAGTCATTGCCGAACCTGAAGAGCTTCACAACCCTGTCCCCGGTGCCTGGTTTCGCACGCTGGTTGAGCTCTCAAGTGACGGAGGCGAATGGCGATGTCGAGCGTGTAAAATCAGCGTCCCGAATCCTGGAGGCTTCTTCGCCAGACGATCTCGAACAGGTTCGTTCCGAGACCCTGAGACTAGCGGCTGAGTATCTTCTGCATGCCAAGCGATCCGATGGACTGCCCCTCGACCCGGTGGCGCGTTTCCACCTCGGCAACGGGGCCAGAGTAGAGCGCATTCAAGCGCTGGCCGACACCTCATCCAAGGGGCTGGCAGAGGGCCGCGGCGTGATGGTCAACTACAGTTATGACCTCAACAGCGTGGAAGCTAATCACGAGGCCTATATTCACCACGGCGAAATCATAGCAGCACGAAGCGTTCGCGCCTTGCTCGGGGCGGCGCTCGCGCAGCATCACGCGCGGGGCACGCAAAATGCATAATCCGCTGTTTGATGCACTCTTCGCCCCACATTCAGGGAGCTCCAGGCCACTGCTCATTACCGGCAGTGATGTCGTCACTTATGATGCCTTTCTGAAGCTGGCGGCAAGACTTGCCAACGCGCTTGTGCACAATGGCGCCGAGCCCGGTGACCGGGTCGCGGTCCAGGTGAGCAAAAGTCCCGAGGCGCTTGCTCTCTATGCCGCCTGCGTCCAGGCTGGCCTCGTCTTTGTGCCGCTCAACACCGCCTATACGCCGGGCGAAGTCGCTTATTTTGTCGAAGACGCTTCACCGCGGATCCTGATTTGCGATGACAGCGGCCGCGAAGCTCTCGAAGTCGTGGCCGATCGCGCCGGCGCCAGGCTCATGACGTTGAGCAAGGACCGAAGCGGAACGCTCATGACTGAGACTTTGGGGGCGACAGATGCGTTCGAGACGGTCCGCCGAAATCCGGACGACCTTGCGGCGCTGCTTTATACGTCTGGTACGACCGGGCGATCAAAGGGCGCCATGCTGACCCATGACAATCTGCTTTCGAACGCTCGTGAGTTGGTCACAGCCTGGCGGTTCACCGCCGAAGACACCCTGCTTCACGCCTTGCCGATATTCCACACACATGGGCTGTTCGTTGGCTGCGGCGTTATTCTCCTTGCCGGCGGCACCATGATCTTTCTTGGAGGCTTTCGTGTGGACGAAATCATTGACTGGCTCCCGCGTGCCAGCACGATGATGGGCGTTCCGACATTCTACACGCGTCTGCTTGAGGACGCGCACTTTAATCGCCGGCTGGTCACGCACATGCGCCTCTTTGTCTCGGGCAGCGCCCCGCTGCTGGCGACAACCCATGGCGCCTTCGAAAGGCGTACGGGGCACCGCATCCTTGAGCGATACGGTATGACCGAAACCGGCATGAATACCTCCAATCCCTATGAGGGGGAGAGGCGTGCGGGCACGGTCGGATTCCCCTTGCCTGGCGTGGAACTGCGCATCGTCTCGCAGTCCTCAAGCAAGCCTCTCCCCACCGCGGAAGTTGGCGAGATCGAGGTGCGCGGTCGCAACGTGTGCAAGGGGTATTGGCAGAGGCCGGAAAAGACCAGGGAGGATTTCTGCGCGGACGGATTCTTCAAAACCGGCGACCTCGGGCTGGTCGATCGCGACGGCTACGTCCATATCATCGGGCGAGCCAAGGATCTGATCATCTCCGGCGGCTACAACATCTACCCGAAGGAGGTCGAGCTCGTCCTCGACGAACTGGAGGGCGTCATCGAATCGGCTGTGGTCGGGGTGCCCCACCCGGATTTGGGAGAAGGTGTGATCGCCGCCGTGATCTTTTCGGCGGGTTCGCAATTCGATCAGGCAGGATTGCTGCAAGCCATGCAGAACAAGATTGCCCGTTTCAAGCAGCCTAAGCGGATATTCGTAGTCGCTGAGTTGCCGCGCAACAGCATGGGCAAGGTGCAAAAGAACATACTGCGCCAACGTTTCATCGACACCTTCGAAACGTGAATAGACGCGTCGACACCATCGCGTGGCACTGGAATTCGGCATTTAGCCTCAAGCCATAGCGCCGCTTTCCCATTGCTACCGGCCTCCAAGCGCCGCCATCAGGTCGTCGGCAGCCGTTGCGACGGGTTCTGCTGCTAGCTTAGCTAGCGGGGCCGGCAGTCTGGGGCGCGGACCGGCGTGGCTCTTCCTGCGAGCTGCGCTGGACCAAAGTGATCGATGTTGAGAAATCAGTCAGCCTTTACTACGGCTATAGGTTGCGGGATCTCGCATCCGCTTCCGTGGCAGCGCCTGAAATAATGCTGGCGAGCCGATGTGACTCCATCCAGGCTTGCTTCAGCGCGTCCCGGAAAGTCTGCGACGCCTGGGCACCTGCGATGCCGTATTTTTCGTCGATCATAAAAAATGGGACGCCCTTGAGGCCCAGCCATCGTGCAGCCTATGTATCCGCCCGAACTTGGTCAGCGAATGCCTCGCCGGCGACGACGCTACGCGCTTCTTCGGCGTTGATGCCGAGCTCCCTAGCAAGCTCGACCAGGGTATTGATATCACCCAGCGCCTTACCCTCGCTGAAGTAAGCCCTGAACAGGCGCTCCTCCATCCCCGTTTGTACGCCAAGCGCGCGTGCGAAGTGGATCAGCCGGGGTGCATCGAACGAGTTGCCTTAGGTCGTCCGATCGAAATTGTAGTCGAATCCTTGCTGCGCGCCGAGCCGACGCATTTGATCGTTCATCGCGACAGCCTCGTTAAGACTCAAGCTGTGCTTTTCCGACAAGCTGTCGTTGAGGCTCTTGTTCGTGATGGAGGGTGCGTCAGGATCGAGCTGGTAGCTGCGCCAGATGACCTCCACCTGGTCGCGATGTTCGAACCGGGACAGCGCGTTGTCGAAGCGATGTTTGGCGATGTAGCACCAGGGGCAGGCCATATGGACCAGATCTCCACTTTCATGGCTTTCTCCATTGATCTGATTACTGGCTCCTCGCGAGCGTCCCGTAAGTGGCAAGATGAATATCAATGTTCATGCGCACGTCCATGAGCTTCCATGTCGGGTTGCAAATGGCCGGCAATGCCAGAAGTGGCCCGCACAAACTCTCTGCTCGACACTTGATCGAACAGAAACTTTGCCAGATGTCCTTTGGACAGTTTCATGCCGAGCTTCGTCCTTCCATAGGAACCAACCGCTAACCCGCCGTCGGCGGGACCGTCCTTGAGGAACGCGCTGCGCACCAAAGTCCAGTCGAGGTCGGAGTCTGCAACCAATTCGCCGGTCGTCTTGATGTCGTCGTAGGAACTCCGTGCGATCACCTTGAACAGCGTCACCAAAGCCTTCGATTTCAAGCCGAAGCCATCTTCTGGATCGCGGTAGCTCGCGGTCGAAACCTGGATAAGTCGCCGGACATTCAGTTCGTTCATGATCGAAATCACGTTCCGAGGTTCATTCGTGACTACACAATGGAACGACCGACCGATTACGGTTGACGGCAATACATAGCGAGTCATCGCATCCAATCGTACGTGAGGCGCATTCGTAATTGTGCCTGGCCGCGCGATGCTACGTTGCGTTATCCAGCGAGACTAGCCAATGACGCCCACGAAGCTGTTAATCGGGCAGATCGCCGTTGTGTTCGCGATCGTCATTCTTGGGGTGTGGACGTCGACGCAATGGTGCGCTCACATGCTCGGCTATCAGTCGCCGCTTGGCGTCCCATGGTTCGTCGTAGCCGGCTGGCCGATCTACAAGCCGTGGAAACTGTTTGAATGGTGGTTCCATTTCGACGCCTACGCGCCCGAGATATTTGATCAGGCCGGCGCGCTGGCCGGCGCCAGCGGGTTCTTGGGTTGCGCAGCCGCGATCGCTGGTTCGCTCTGGCGCGCGCGGCAAAGAGGGTTGGTTTCCACCTACGGCTCCTCGCGATGGGCCACGACGCTAGAGATCGAGAAGGCAAGGCTGTTTCTGCCGGCCGGAGTTTTCCTGGGCAAATTGAAGGATCGGTATCTTCGCCATGATGGGCCGGAGCATGTGATGGCCTTTGCTCCGACACGTTCAGGCAAGGGAGTCGGATTGGTCGTTCCGACGCTCCTTTCCTGGACTGGCTCGGCCGTCATTCATGACATCAAAGGCGAGAACTGGCAGCTGACCTCAGGCTGGCGGTCGAAGTTCTCATACTGCCTTTTGTTCAATCCGACCGATCCACGATCGGCGCGCTATAATCCGCTGCTGGAAGTGCGCAAAGGTCCAAACGAGGTCCGCGACGTTCAGAACATTGCCGACGTCTTGGTCGATCCGGAAGGTGCGCTCGAGCGACGAAATCATTGGGAGAAGACCAGCTATTCACTGTTGGTCGGCGCGATCCTGCACGTGCTCTACGCCGAAGAGGAAAAGACGCTTGCACGCGTCGCCACTTTCCTGTCGGACCCTCAACGTTCGTTTGCCTCGACACTGCAGCGCATGATGACGACAAACCACCTCGGCGCGGCGAACAAGCCTCAGGTCCATCCCGTTGTAGCCTCGGCAGCACGCGAGGTGCTCAACAAGTCAGAGAACGAGCGTTCAGGCGTTCTCTCGACTGCAATGTCGTTCCTCGGTCTCTATCGCGATCCGACCGTGGCCGCGGCAACATCGGCCTGCGACTGGCGCATTGCAGACCTTATGGATGCCGAACGGCCGATGTCGCTCTATCTCATCGTTCCGCCGTCGGACATCTCGCGCACCAAGCCGCTGGTTCGACTGGTCCTCAATCAGGTCGGAAGACGGCTGACCGATCGCCTGGAGGGTGATCCGAAGAAGAGCCGGAAACATCAACTGCTCATGATGCTGGACGAGTTCCCGGCGCTCGGCCGCCTCGATTTCTTCGAGACGGCGCTCGCCTTCATGGCGGGTTACGGCATCCGCGCCTATCTGATCGCGCAATCCTTGAACCAGATTTCCAAGGCGTACGGCGAGAACAACGCCATTCTCGATAATTGCCATGTGCGAATTGCCTTTTCCTCAAATGATGACCGCACGGCCAAACGGATTTCGGACGCGCTCGGCACAGCGACGGAACTCAGATCAATGCGCAACTATGCCGGCCACCGGCTGGCACCTTGGTTGTCGCACGTCATGGTCAGCCGCCAGGAGACTGCTCGTCCGTTGTTGACGCCAGGCGAAGTGATGCAATTGCCGCCCTCGGACGAACTAGTGCTGGTTTCGGGATTGCCGCCGATCCGCGCTCAGAAGCTGCGCTATTACCAGGATCAGAATTTTACCGAGCGGGTACTTCCTTCACCGGTGCTGCGCGACGATCCCTACGCGGACTGCCCCACGTCGAGCCCGGATGACTGGAGTGGACAAGTGCGCAGCTTCGACCGCCGTCTTGCCACCGACGACGAGAACGCCGGCGCGACAATTGAAGGTGAGGGCGGCGTTCAGCAGCAGCGCCATCCCGGTTTGCCTGAAGAACAAACCGTCATCGCTAAAGAGCCTGATCAGAGCGATCTGTTCGACTCCACGGACGACGATGGCGAGGCGGTAACCGACAAGCGCGTCATGGACCGGATTTCTAATGCCGCCCGCGCCTACGGCATCAATGAGGGCAGGGGCGACGACAAGGACATCGTTCCCGGCTTCTGAAAGGCCGCTCCAGGCAGAGCGCACGTCAGCGTAGATAACGGCCATAAGCGATTTTGAGCATCTGGCCGATGCTTGTTCGCATCGCCGGCGCAATGCCGGCCCGTCAGAACGAGCCGCTATGAAGTCCCACCGCATTCGTCATCAGTTTCTTCTCGAGCCGGAGCTCAGCGAGAAACTGGACAACCTCAGCCGCAACCCCTCGACCACCAAATCCGCGGTCGTGGCAAAGGCGATCGAAGCCTTTATCGAGCGGCGGGGCGAGAATGAGCTCGACCGGCGCTATGGTGTAAGGCTCGATCGTCTTTCCCGCGACCTTGGTCATGTCACGCGCGATGCAGAGATGATCCTGGAGAGCCTGGCGCTCTTCATCCGCTTTTCGATCACGCTCCATGCTCATACGCCGGTCCCCGACAAGGCAACGCAGGCGATTGCCCAGGAGCGTTTCGACAAATTCGTCGAGCAGGTCGGACGGCAGATCGCTTCCGGGAAACGCTCGCTCGGCAAGGAGAATAGCGGGGGAGGCGAAGGATGAGCTCTCATCCCGAAGTCGACCATCGCCGGCGCGCGATGTTGCGCACCGCAATGGGCCCGGCGATCACCGACGCGCTGGCAGATACGTTGGTCATCGAGGTGATGGTCAATCCTGATGGTGCGCTGCGGCTCGACCGTCTCGGAGAAGGCCGGATCGACACTGGCGTGTCCATGCACCCGTCGGAAGCGGAGCGCATCATCCGTCTGGTCGCATCCCATGTGCGCGCCGAGGCGCATGCCGACAATCCGATCGTCAGCGCCGAACTGCCGTCGGGCGAGCGCTTTGAGGGCCTGCTGCCACCGGTGGTGCTGGCGCCATGCTTTGCCATCCGCAAGCCGGCCGCAAAGCTCTACACGTTAGACAACTATGTCGCAGACCGGATCATGCTGCCGCTGCAGGCCGATGCCCTTAAAAAGGCGATACGCGAGCGTCGCAACATCCTGGTCGCTGGCGGCACATCATCCGGCAAGACGACCCTTGCCAATGCGCTCTTGGCCGAAGTCGCCGAATGCGACGAGCGGGTAATCCTGATCGAGGATACGCGCGAATTGCAATGTGCGGCCAAGGACTGCGTTGCCTTGAGAACAAGGCGCGGCTCGGTCACCCTCGCCGATCTCGTTCGCTCGACGCTACGCCTTCGACCCGATCGCATCATCGTCGGCGAAGTCAGAGGCTCGGAAGCGCTCGACATGCTGAAGGCCTGGAACACCGGGCATCCCGGCGGCATAGCCACCGTCCACGCCAACTCGGCACGCTCTGCCCTTTATCGCATCGAGCAACTCGCTCAGGAAGCCGTCGTCACTGTCCCCCGTCGGCTCATCGCCGATGCGATAGATCTGATCGTCTTCATCGCCGGGCGTGGATCCTCGCGCCGCATCGACGCGATCGCCGAGGTCACCGGTCTCGACGGCAGCGGCGACTACGCCGTCACCCAACTCACGCTTCCCCAACTCCAACAGTTCTGAAAGGCCAGTTCATGCGCAAGAAGCTTCGCTTTCTTTCGTCCGCCGCGCTCGCGTTCTGTCTTACGGCTCCAGCACACGCTGCCGGCTCTGGCATGCCGTGGGAACAGCCGCTGCAGCAGATACTGGAATCGGTGCAGGGACCGGTGGCCAAGATTGTCGCGGTGATCATCATCATCACCACCGGTCTGACCCTTGCCTTCGGCGACACGGCAGGCGGTTTCCGCAGGCTGATCCAGATCGTGTTCGGACTGTCGATCGCCTTCGCGGCATCGAGTTTCTTCCTCTCCTTCTTCTCCTTCGGCGGCGGGGCACTCGTCGGATGAGCACTGGAGAGCAACACATTGAGGGCTTCGAGGTGCCGGTCCACCGGGCATTGACGGAGCCGATCCTGCTGGGCGGTGCGCCACGAGCGGTGGCAATCCTCAACGGCACGGTTGCCGCGGCGATAGGCCTTGGCTTGCAGCAGTGGATTGCTGGACTGGTGCTTTGGATCGCGGGCCACACGTTAGCGGTCTTCGCTGCCCGTCGCGATCCGGACTTCGCCAGTGTGCTTGTCCGCCACCTTCGTCTGAGGGGGTGGCTTGCATGCTGAACCTGTCGGAATATCGCGGCAAAGCCGACCGGCTCGCCGACCATCTGCCCTGGGCTGCATTGGTGGCGCCGAGCATCGTGCTGAATAAGGACGGCAGCTTTCAACGGACGTTGCGGTTCCGCGGTCCCGATCTCGAAAGCGCGACGGAAGCCGAACTCATGGGCATTTGCGCCCGGGCGAACAATGCCCTGAGAAGGCTCGGGTCAGGCTGGGCACTGTTCTTCGAGGCCGAGCGCGTCGAAGCGCTTGGCTATCCGCACTCGCATTTCCCCGACGCGGCCACATGGCTGGTCGACGAAGAACGCCGCGCCGCTTTTGAGGGCAAGGTCGCGCATTTCGAAAGCCAGTATCACCTGACCGTGGTGTTCATGCCACCGCCGGACAGCCACGCTCGGGCGGAAAGCGCGCTCGTCGATACCCATCGTTCGGAGGGCGAAAGGGACTGGCGCCAGGAGCTGGCGCGGTTTCGAGATGAGACCAACCGCTTTCTGGATCTCCTGTCGGGCTTCATGCCCGAAGTGCGCGTGCTCGACGATGCCGAGACGCTGACCTATCTGCACGGCACCGTCTCCACCCGCCGCCATCCTGTCGCCGTGCCGGAAACGCCAATCTATCTCGACGGCATTCTGGTCGATGCGCCGCTCACCGGCGGATTGGAGCCGACGCTGGGCGAGCGGCATCTGCGCACGCTCACCATCCTTGGTTTTCCCAACCTCACCCGGCCCGGACTCCTCGATGCCCTCAATCATCAGGATTTTGCCTATCGCTGGATGACGCGCTTCATCCCGCTCGACAAGACGCAAGCTACGAAGACGCTAACACGGCTCCGGCGGCAGTGGTTTGCTAAGCGCAAGTCGATCGTCGCCATCTTGCGCGAGGTTGTCACCAACGAGCCCGTCCCGCTTGTCGACAGCGATGCCGACAACAAGGCGCTCGATGCCGACGAAGCACTTCAGGCATTGGGCGGCGATCATGTCGGCTTCGGCTATCTGACCACGACCGTGACGGTATTGGATGAGGACCGTCAAGTCGCCGCGGAAAAACTTCGCGCCGTCGAGCGCATCGTCAATGGGCTCGGCTTCACCACGATCCGCGAAAGCGTCAATGCGGTCGAGGCGTGGCTCGGCTCATTGCCAGGCCAAGTCTATGCCAATGTGCGGCAGCCGCTCGTTCACACGTTGAACCTTGCCCATCTAATGCCGCTGTCGTCGGTGTGGGCCGGTCCGGTTGCGAATGAGCATCTCACCAAAGCCACCGGCACCGAAGCCCCGCCGCTTCTCGTGGCCGAGACCAGCGGGTCGACACCGTTCCGGCTTTGCACCCATGTCGACGATGTCGGCCACATGCTGATCGTCGGCCCGACCGGCGCCGGCAAGTCGGTTCTGCTTGCCATGATTGCTCTGCAGTTCCGACGCTATGCCGGCGCGCAGGTCTATATCTTCGACAAAGGCAATTCGGCCCGCGCCGCAACGCTTGCCATGGGCGGCGAACACCATGCGCTGGGGGCTGCAGGCGCGCTCGCCTTTCAACCGCTGCGCAGCATCGGCGATCAGGCCACCCACAGTTGGGCGGCCGAATGGATCGCCGGGCTCATTGCCCATGAAAACGTCACCGTCACGCCGGAGGTGAAAGAGGCGATCTGGTCCGCACTTGGCAGCCTTGCCACCGCGCCGGCGCAGGAACGCACACTGACCGGCCTGTCGGTCCTGCTTCAGTCCAATGCGCTGAAGTCAGCATTGCTGCCCTACACGCTCGAGGGTTCCTTCGGCCGGCTGCTTGATGCCGATCATGATCGGCTGGCCTTGTCCAATGTGCAGTGTTTCGAGACCGAGGAGCTGATGCACAGCCAAGGCGCTGTGCTGCCGGTGCTCACCTATCTTTTCCATCGTTTGGAAGAGCGCTTCGACGGACGGCCGACACTGCTCATGCTCGACGAAGCTTGGGTCTATCTCGACAATCCGTTCTTTGCCGCCCGCATCCGCGAATGGCTGAAGGTGCTGCGCAAGAAGAACGTGTCGGTCATCTTCGCCACGCAGTCGCTTGCCGATATCGCCAGCTCTGCGATCGCGCCGGCAATCATTGAGAGTTGCCCGCAGCGCATTTTTCTCCCCAACGATCGTGCCGTGGAACCGCAGGCTAAGGCAGCCTACGAACGCTTCGGTCTGAACGAGCGGCAGATCGAGCTGGTCGCTCGCGCCACACCGAAGCGGCAGTACTATCTGCAATCGCGCCGTGGAAACCGACTCTTTGAGCTCGGCCTCGGCCCGATCGCGCTTGCGCTTTGCGGTGCCTCCGATCCTGCCAGCCAGACCCTAATCGATAGCGTGCTGTCCGAGCACGGGCAGGACGGCTTTGCCTCCAACTTCCTCAATGCACGCGGCCTCGACTGGGCCGCCGAGCTTCTCCGGCAATTCCCTCAACCAGATAAGGAGCAATCGTTATGATGCGGCGCCGTTTTCTCTCCGGCCTGATCACTCTTTCCCTGATCGCCAAACCGTTGGCCGATTATGTCCAGCCGGCTTATGCCCTCGTCGTGTTCGATCCGTCGAATTATGCGCAGAACGTGCTGACGGCCGCGCGGTCATTGGAGCAGATCAACAACCAGATCCAGTCGCTTCAGAACCAGGCGACCATGCTGCAGAACATGGCGCGCAACCTCCAGAGCCTGGATTTCTCTTCCGTTGGCCAGCTTACCGGTTCGCTCCAACGGATCGACGGTTTGATGGACCAGGCGAGCGGCCTGAGCTTCGATCTCGACAAGCTTCAGGACCAGTGGCGACAGCAATATCCCGAAAGCTATGACGCCACGATCAAGGTCAGCGACGTGGCGAGCGCCGCGCGTGAGCGCTGGCAGAGCGCCATGCAGGGGTTCCGCCAGACCATGGGCGTCCAGTCGCAGATCGTCGAGAATGTCCGCAGCGACGGCGACCTGCTTACCGATCTCGTCAACCGCAGCCAAGGGGCAGCCGGCGCGCTTGAGGCAAGCCAAGCCACCAATCAGCTGATAGCGCTTTCGACCAAGCAGCAGATGCAGATCCAGACGCTGCTTGCGACCCAGTTTCGGGCTGAGGCTGAGGATGCGGCGCGCAAGGCGCAGTCCGAGGAAGCCGCCCGCCAGACAACGAAGCGCTTCCTGGGTAGCGGCACGGCCTATCCCGGCAACTGATCACTAGCTCTTCAACATGAGGGAGGTGGCGGCGTGAACGACCTGGGCGTCATCGACCGTTTTATGGAGACCTTCATCCGCTATATCGACAGCGGGTTCGGTCTGCTGACTGGCGACGTCGCCTTCCTCACCACGATTCTGATCGGCATCGACATCACGCTTGCCGGCCTGGCCTGGGCATTCGGCGGCGAACCCAACATTCTCGGCCGGCTCATCCGCAAGGTACTCTATGTCGGCGTCTTCGCCTTCATCCTGAACAATTTCAAGAACCTCGCCGACATCATCTACCGGTCCTTTGCCGGCCTCGGCATCAACGCGTCCTCCGGCAATCTGTCCGCTGACAATCTCCTGCATCCCGGCCGCATCGCCGCGACCGGCTTCGAGGGTGCCTGGCCGCTTCTCGATCAGGCGAGCCAGCTTCTTGGCTTCCCCGAAATTTTTGGCAACGCGCTGACCATCTTTGTGCTGCTCGTGGCCTGGTTCCTGGTCATCATCGCCTTCTTCATTCTTTCGATCCAACTCTTCATCACCATCCTGGAGTTCAAGCTCACCACGCTAGCCGGTTTCGTTCTGGTGCCCTTCGCGCTGTGGAACCGGTCGGCATTTCTGGCCGAGCGCGTGCTCGGCAATGTGATCTCGTCCGGCATCAAGGTGATGGTGCTCGCCGTGATCGTCGGTATCGGCTCCACGCTCTTCGGCGAGTTCGCTTCGGCGCTCCAGGGCAAGGAGCCCGACCTGGCGGCGGCCATGTCACAGGTGCTCGGCGCGCTGGCGCTGCTTGGCCTCGGCATTTTTGGTCCTGGGATCGCCTCGGGTCTTGTCTCCGGCGCGCCACAACTTGGCGCGGGCGCCGCACTCGGGACCACGGCGGCCGCTGCCGGATCAGCGCTCGTTGCCGGGGGAGCTGCCTTTGCCGGTGCGCGAATGGCAACCGGCGGCGGTCTCGCCGCCATTCGAGCTGGCACGACCATGGGTTCGGCAGCTTCCTCGGCATGGCAGCTGGGACGTGCAACCTCACCTGACACCGGCCTGCCCGGTGTGGCTGCTGGAATGCAGGGCGTGGCGGGTGCCGCAAGCGGCGCTGCGATGCGAGCAGCACGATCTGCCGCAGAAGGGTTCGCGCGCAGCGCCGATGCCGGGCGCGAAGCCGCGTGGACCGCGACCGGTGGTGCGCCGACCGCGTCCATGACCGAGACCCCAGCCGGTGCAGGCCCCGATGCCGCGCCCAATTGGGCAAGGCGTTTGCGTTCCGAACAGACCTCCCGTGCGCATCGCCACGCCGCCATACAGGCCGTCCGTGATGGAGACAGGCCAGGAGGCAGCGCCAATCCCTCTCTCAGCGACAAGGACGACTAGATGCTATTCAAACGACCCGTTCAACGTTACGGCAAGACGCCCGAGCCGGTCACGCCGTATCAGGAGGCCTCCCAGCTGTGGGATGAGCGCATCGGCTCTTCGCGAGTGCAGGCCCGCAATTGGCGGCTGATGGCTCTTGGCTGCCTGGCGTTGGCAACCGGGCTCTCCGGTGGTCTTGTTTGGCAGTCGATGCAGAGCCGCGTCGTGCCTTATGTCGTGGAGGTCGATCGCTTCGGTGAGGCGCGCGCCGTAGCCCCGGCAACCCAAGACTACGAACCCTCGGATGCCCAGATCGCCTGGCATCTCGGCCGTTTCGTTCAAAATGTCCGTTCTGTCTCAACCGATCCGGTGTTGGTGCGGCAGAACTGGCTGGCCGCCTACGACTTTGCCACCGACCGCGCGGCACTCTTCCTCAATGAGTACGCAAAGGCCAACGACCCTTTCGGCCAGATCGGTACGCGCAGTGTGTCGGTGCAGGTGACCAGCGTAGTGAGGGCTTCCGACAGCTCGTTCCAGATCAAATGGACCGAGCAGGTTTTTGAGCGCGGCAGCCTGGCCAGCACGACGCGATGGACCGCGATCCTGACCATCGTGATCCGCCCGCCAAGCAATACCGATCAGCTGCGCAACAATCCGCTCGGCGTCTTCGTCAACGCCATCGACTGGTCGCGAGAGCTCGACAGCGCAGCACCTGCATCCGTTTCCCCGAAGGAGCCCGATAATGACAAATAGAGCCCGATCGTTCCGTGCTGTGTTGATCCTGTCCGGGTCAGCAGCCGTCCTCTCCGCCTGTGCGTCGAAGCCGGTGCCGCCACCTGAGATTTCCTATGATGCTGCCGACTTCAAACCGGCGGCCATCGAGAAGCCGCCGGAGAAGCCGGTCAAGATCGTCGAGGTGCCCAAACCCTTGCCGCTGCCTGGCCAGTTGCAGCCCGACCCGGGCAAGGTCGTCGAGGACAAGCGCAACCCTGAAGAACGCGTCGCCGATGCCAACAAGGCGGCAACGCAGCAACCCACCAAGTACGGCTATGTCAATGCAGTGCAGGTCTATCCCTTCGCCGATGGCGCGCTTTATCAGCTTTATGCCGCGCCGGAACGCGTCACCGATATCGCCCTGCAGCCAGGCGAGAAACTGACAGCCGTGTCCGCCGGTGACACGGTGCGCTGGGTGATCGGAGACACCGTCAGCGGCGCCGGTGACAACCAGCGCACCCATGTGCTGGTCAAACCCTTCGCACCGGGGCTTGCCACCAATCTGGTGATCACCACGGAACGGCGGACCTACCACCTACAACTTCAAAGCACCGAGAAGACTGCGATGGCGGCCATCTCCTGGACGTATAGCGAGGACCAGATCATCGCGCTGCGCCAGCGCAACGCTCAAGCTGAAGCTGTCACGCCAATGGCGTCGAACGTCGCACTCGAGAATATTCGCTTCCGCTATTCGATCACCGGCGACACACCGCCCTGGAGGCCGACGCGTGCCTTCGACGACGGCAGCAAGGTCTACATCGAATTCCCACGTCGCATCGACCAGGGCGAGGCGCCGCCGCTCTTCATCGTAGGAGCTGACGGCAGCAACCAGCTCGTCAACTACCGTATGCGCGGCAACTACTACATCGTCGATCGCCTCTTTGCCGCAGCAGAACTGCGGCTCGGCTCCAAGCAGCAGCAGGTGGTGCGCATCACCCGGACCGACGGCCGGAAGCCGCCGCGGCGGATCTCGCTGTTTTCGCGCTTCAGCAGGTGAGGGGCGCGCTCATGACTGACACGTCCCAGTACACCGCTCCGCCGAAGCTCGATCCCGAGCAGCTGCAGCTGCGCGCCTCGCCGCGACGCGCCGTCCGATTCAGGCGCGGCGTGATCATCGCGATCGCCGCCGTCGGGTCCGGTGCCATATTCGGTGTCACGATGATGGCGCTTCAAGGACCGGAGTTGCGCATTCCAGATCTGGTGGAAGACCGGTACAATGCCGAGCGCAAGCCAACCGCCGAGGGGCTCGATAGCCTGCCCAAGGACTATTCCGCGATCAAGCCAAAGGCGCCCGTGCTTGGACCGCCGCTACCAGGCGACCTCGGCCGCCCCATTCTTGAGCGACAGCGCCAGCTCGGCATCGCGCCGGGGCAGGAGGTTTCCGCAGAGGAGCAGCGGCTCGCCCAGCAGGCGATTTCGGCGCGCGAGTCGCAGGTCATGTTCCGGATTGACAATCAACCGAAGCAGACAAATGCCGCGGGCAGCGGGCAAGGTGCGCAGCAGCCGTTTGAGGCGCCTCCGCAAGCCGGTGCCTTCCGCGCGTCGGCTTCCATTGCACCAGCCGAGGGCGACCAGAACAACCAACAGCGCAAGCTTGATTTTGTCAGCCAGAGGGGGACGAACGGGATCTACAATCCACATGCGCTACAGACTCCAGCTTCGCCCTATCAACTGATGGCCGGCAGCGTGATCGCGGCAAGCCTCATCACCGGCATCAACTCCGATTTGCCCGGTCTGGTCGTTGCGCAGGTCACCGAGAATGTGCACGACACCGTCACCGGCAACACCTTGCTCATCCCACAGGGCTCGCGGCTCATCGGCACCTATGACAGCGTCGTCGCTTTTGGACAGAAGCGCGCGCTGCTCGTCTGGCAGCGCATAATCCTGCCCGACGGTTCCTCGATCGAAATCGACAACCTGCCGGCCACAGACACTGCCGGCTATGCGGGGCTTGAAGACAAGGTGGATTTCCACACCTGGCAGTTGATCAAGGGAGTAGCGGTAGCCTCATTGCTGGGCGTCGGCACCGAGCTGAGCTTCGGGAACAACGAAAGTGACCTCGTCAAGGCGATCCGCGAATCCACGCAGCAGAACGTCAGTCAAGCTGGCCAGCGCATCACCGAAAAGAATCTAAACATCCAGCCCACTATCGCCGTCCGGCCCGGCTGGCCTTTGCGGGTGATCGTTCACAAAGATCTTGTGCTGCGGCCGTACCAGGGCTGAACAGGAGTGGTCATGGCGCACCTGAAACTGGGAAAGCTTCCTGACCGGACGCCTTCGAAAATCACCATCACAGTTGGCGCCGACTTGAACCAAGCGCTCATGGATTATGCGGCGCTTTACCGTCAGACCTATGGCGAATCTGAAACGGTGGCTGAGCTCATCCCGTTCATGCTATCGGAGTTCCTCGAAAGCGACCGAGCTTTTGCCAAGGCCCGAAAGGAAGGCCTGCCGGGCGTCGGCGCATCGGAAAAGCCGCGACGGCAATCAGTTGCAAGATTGAACGACACATAGCGCGGGGTACTCGGGCTCGTCCGTCTAAAGATACCGCTGACGATTGCAGCGCTAGGAACTCTGCTGAAGATGACCACGCCAATAGCGAGCCGCTCTAATGGCCTCTCGCGGAGTGATTCACCGGAGACGCGTGTTTGAGTTCCGAGAAAACCGCAAACCAAAAGCGATAGTCGCGGTCGCGCCCATCAAAATGGGCCGTCAATGCGCAGTGAGCTACGGCAGTCGTCGCGTCCGGCCCATAGACATCGAGAGCTGCTTTGGCCGCCTCATCCGGGTCCGCAAAATCCCAAAGCGACAGACTGCCACGATTTGCTCGATCGGCGCTGTCACGATCACGCTGATTCCCTCGCACGCCAAGACCTCCGGTTGTCCACCACTCAGGCTTTCGCCTTGCGTTTCGCAGCAGGTTTTTTGGCAGGAGCAGACTTTCTTCCCAAACCTAACGATTTCGCCAGCGCTGATCGGGTGGCCGAATAGTTCGGGGCGACCATGGGGTAGTCCTTCGCCAATCCCCACTTCGCGCGGTATTCGTCGGGCGTCATCCCGTGTCGGGTTGCCAGATGGCGCTTAAGCGACTTGTATTTCTGACCGTCTTCAAGACTGATGATGTAGTCCGGGAACACCGATCTTTTAGGATTGACTGCTGGCTTTTGCGCGGGTGCTTCTTCTGGAGCTGCTTCCCCAATATTAGACAATGCCGAATTAACGCTGGCGATCAAATCCGGCAGTCCAGATACGGGGACTGGATTCTTTTGGACGTAAGCGGAAACGATATCTGCGGTAAGTTCGATCAGATTATTGCCGGCTTCTTCGGACATGTCAGGCTCCAGAGTCACAATCTATACGCTCATAGCCCTCAATCCAGCAACGTGCAACGTACCGTCGAGCTAGATCTGTGCCTGATCACTTAGAGCTAGGCAGCAGCGGATAAAAGCCGCGTCGCAATAGCGTCGGCTCTCGTTGGTAGGAAACGATAGAGTCAAAGGCGTGCATGCCGCGACGGCGGCTACATTGTTGCAGGCTTTTCAACAGCGTAGCAATCTGACGGTATTATTGACGGTATTCTGGGTGTTGGTTGATTAAAGTTGATCAATAAAATCAAGGAGGTGCTGTTCAGATTGATGATCGAGTGGGAATGACGGATACAAGCGGCGGCAATAGCGTAGGTTTGGCGGCTATTTACTGCCGTACAGTTGCCTTTCCCGCCATGTCAATTCCGCTGTTTGCAGATCGCGCCACCGGTGCTATCAGGCACCGGTGGCGGCCACGCGTCCGTGCGCGGGATCATGCAGCCCTTTCGGCTTCCGCCAGCCATGCGACAGCGTCGGCGCCGGCGGCAAGGCGCAGCGGACTCGACGCGTCGGTCGCCGCTCGCCACACCGCTTCGGCCACGTCGCTCGCGTGCGTGCCCTCGGTTTCCTGCTGCCATCCCGCAAAGACGCTCTGCGTCAGTTCGGCATAGGCTTCGGGAATGCCGACCGCGGCGATGCGCGATCGCGCGCTGTCGCTGAAGCGAGTCTCCGGTGCCCGTCCCGGGATCACAAGATGAACGCGCACCCCGAACGAAGTCAGTTCAGACGACAGCGATTCAGTAAAGGCGTTCACCGCAGCCTTGCTCGCCCGGTACACCGACAACAGCGGCAGCGGCTTCAGAGTCGTGCTCGACGACACGTTGATGATCACGCCCGATCGGCGTTCGCGCAGCTGCGGCAGCACCGCCTGCGTCATCGCGATCGTGCCGAACGTGTTGGTTTCGAAAAGCCCGCGCACCATATCCATCGGCGTGCCTTCGAGCGCGTTGAGCCAGCCGATCCCGGCATTGTTGACCAGCACGTCGATCGGCCCGGCCTCTTCTGCCGCACGGCGAATGCTCTTCGGGTCGGAGACGTCGAGCATAACGATGCGCAGCCGTTCCGAAACGGGGAGTAGGTCATCGCGTGGCGTTCGCATCGTGGCGATCACGTTCCAGCCGCGATCGAGGAAAATACGAGCCGTCTCCAGCCCGAAGCCAGACGAGCAGCCGGTGATCATAACGGTCTTCATGGGTGCCTCCTATCGTGGTTGCAAGGCAAAGACTAGGCCCGGGGCATCGGACTTGCTATAATCGCGCGTCCACAATTCATTTGCAGGAGTCCGGAAAATGGCCGATCCTCTGGCAGAGGTCGTCAGCCTGCTCCAGCCCAGCGCCAGCTTCTCGAAGCTGGTGAGCGGCGCGGGGCGCTGGCGAGTCAGCCGCACGGAGTCCGGGCGAACCTTCTATTGCGTGATCCTCGAAGGTGCGAGCCGCCTGACGGTCGATGGCCATGGCGCGCTCGAGCTCGCCGCGGGCGATTTTGTCCTCACGCCCTCGGCGCAGAACTTCACGATGACGAGCCTCGACCCGCCGCCGACCAATATTGAGTCATTGCCGCTCGAGTTACGCCCCGGCGTCTATCGCATCGGCGATCGCGACGGCGCGCCCGACCTGCGGATGCTCGTCGGCTATGGCGTGTTCGGCTCTAGTGACGCGGCACTGCTGGTGTCGCTCCTGCCCCAACTCATCCATGTATGTGGCGCGGCACGGCTTACGATGCTGGTCCGGCTAGTCGACGAGGAATCGCGCGATTTCCGCCCCGCGCGCGACGTTATCCTCAGCCGGTTGCTCGAAGTGCTGCTGATCGAGGCGCTGCGCTCGACTGCCGGGCCCGCATCGCCGCCCGGTCTGCTCCGCGGGCTTGGTGACGATCGCCTCGCCATCGCGCTCCGCCATATACATGCGCAACCGACCCGGCAATGGACCGTGGTCCAGCTCGCGAAGGAGACCGCGCTCTCGCGATCGGCCTTCTTCGATCGGTTCCGCCGCGCGGTCGGCGTCGCCCCGATGGAATATCTGCTCTACTGGCGCATGGCGCTCGCGAAGGATCTGCTGCGTCGCAAGACCGTTGGCGTCGCCGAGGTCGCCGAGCGTGTCGGCTATGGCTCGGCGAGCACGTTCAGCACCGCCTTCTCGCGCCACGTCGGCCTGCCGCCGAGCGCCTATGCGCAGCAATGAGGATGAGACTCTGCTTGATCGATCGAGTGGGTGAGGGGTTGGGATTTTGGGTCATTCGCGGAGTATCGCTAACCCACTCTAAGCAATTCCAAGGATGGCTCTGGCCTGCTGGGCCGACGCCAGCGGCCGCCCTGCGTTGTCGGCGACGCGTGCGATCGCAGCGACACGCTCGGCGTTGTCGCGCGCCATAGCCCCATCGGCATTCCATAGCGAGTTCTCGAACCCCACACGAACATGGCCGCCCCGCGCGATGGCTGCCGCCAAGGCGGCGGTTTCGCCGCGACCGAAAGCGCAGACCGACCAGGTAGTGCCGACGACGAGTCCGTGGCGTTCAAGGCCGGCAAGGAAGGAATCGAGATCCTCAGGTCGACTTTCCTGATCGCGTGCATAGCGGCCGAGCACGAAAAGCAACCGCGGCTGCCGCATGTCCCCAAAGTCTCCCCGTCGAAACAACTGCACGAATTTGTCGAGATCGACATCGTCATAGAGGATGTGCTGCACGCCGATGCCTTGCTCGGCTGTCCAGGCGAAGAAGGCGGACGCCGCCGCCTCCCCCGCGCGCAGGATTTCGCGCAGTGCGACCGAAACCGCGACGGGGCGGAGCGCGCGGACCAGTTGCATCTGCTCCAGGGGCGAATAGCGGCCGACCGCTTCCGTCGTGACCTGGACAAGCATTCTGCCGTTCGTGCGCTCACGGATCGCGGCGAGCGCTTCAGTGTAGAGATCGGCGTCGAGCGCATGCGCTCCAGCTTCGTCGCGCACATGAACATGCATTGCGGCCGCACCCTCGGCCAAACATGCCGCTGCTGTCTCCGCCAGTTCCGGAGCCGTCATCGGCAGGGCGGGGTGGTCGTTTTTGGTGCGCCGGGCGCCATTCGGCGCAACCATGATGAGCAAGGGATCGACGGTCATGTTCACCTCTTTGTTTCCCGGGCGGGTTCAATCTATGGTCTTCTGGCAAGAGGGGTCTGGAATCATGATGACTGACACAGCCGGAAAACTGTCGCCATTTGCCACCGCGAGCGAGCTTGCCGGGTCGCTGCGCTCCGGCGCAACGACATCGACCGATATTGTCCGGCGCGCACTGGACCGGACGGCGATGCATGAGGGGCAGTTGCATGCCTTCGTGGAGATTTTCTCCGAGGAAGCGCTTGCTGCTGCAGCTACTTCTGATGAGCGCAGAAGCCGGGGAGCCGTGCTCGGCCCGCTCGACGGCGTCCCTTTCGCCGTCAAGGACCTGTTCCACATGACGGGTCACGCGACCTCGGCTGGGTCGAAGGCTCTTTCCGGGCAGCCCGCCACCATAACGGCCAATGCCGTAAGGCGGCTGACGCAGGTTGGCATGATCGCGTTCGGCAAGGCGCATACCGTGGAATTCGCATTCGGAGGCTGGGGCACCAACGCCATCCTGGGCACGCCTCTCAACCCGCGCGACCGCGATGTTGCAAGGGCTCCCGGGGGTTCGTCGAGCGGTTCGGGCGTCGCAGTGGCCGCGGGCCTTGTACCGGTCGCGCTCGGCACCGACACCGGCGGATCGGTACGCAACCCGGCGGCCATGTGCGGCGTCGTCGGCCTGAAGACATCCGTCGGCCTGGTCGGCCGAGGCGGTTTGCTGCCTCTGGCCACTTCGTTCGACAGCGTCGGCCCCCTGGTCCGGTCCGTCGAAGACGCGGCACTGCTGCTTTCCCTTCTGCAAGGGCCGGATCCGAACGATTCGGCGACTTTCGGCGTCTCCGCGCCGGATCCGCTGCAAACCCTTGAAATTGGGGTCAAGGGCCTGCGCCTGCGCGTCCCCTCCGAGCGCGACCTCGGCTCGGTTCAAGATGGCGTGTTGACGATTTTCCGGGCGACTGTCCAGCAATTGGCCGGGCTTGGCGCAGAGATCGAGGAGAAGGCAATGCCGCGGTCTCCCGAGGAATATATGGCCACGACCGGCGACCTCATGGCGGCCGAGGCCTGGCATCACTTGCGCGAATATGTGGAGCCCGAGACGAGTGTCGTCCATCCGGTCGTCAGGGCGCGGATTCTGCGCGGCAGGGACATCGACGGCGCGCGCTATGAGGCGCTTCTCGGGCTGAGGCGAGACCTGCAGGCCGAATTTCTCCGCTATCTGGAGGGCGCGCAAGCATTGCTGACGCCAACCGCGCCGATCCTGGCGCCGCCGCTGGCGGAAATCGATGAGGCCAGGACCCCGCTGGGCACTTTCACGCGTCTTGTGAACCTGATGGACATGGCGGCGCTGAGCGTGCCGGCGGGGCTTGTCGCAGGCCTGCCCGCCGCGCTGCAGATCGTGGTGCGCCACTTCGACGACGCCGTCGCGCTCAGGATCGGGCGTGCGCTCGAGGTCGCGCGAGGCGGACTGTTCGAACCGCCTCAAGGTTACGGGCGGCCCTAGAGCGGGCTGCACATATGAGCGAATGTCATTCACCGCTGGCGTAAAGCCAGCGCGCGACCAGCGCGTCCGTGTCGCTGCCGAAATCCTCGCGCGCGCCTTCCGAAAAGACCGCTCCGTTCTTGACCACGTAGACATAGTCGGTGATGGCGAGCGCGGCGCGGATGTCCTGGTCGACCAGCAGCACCGCCTTGCCGAGGTCGCGCGCTAGGTCGCGGACGATCTCGTAGATGAGTTCGCTGGTCTGCGGGTCGACGCCGGCGGTCGGCTCGTCGATGAGATAGATCGACGGGTCGGTCATCAGGCTGCGGGCAATCTCGACCTGCCTCTGCTGGCCGCCGGATAGCTGGCCGGCCGGCTGCGCGCGTTTCTCGCGGATGATGGGGAAGCGCGCATAGGCGCGCTCTAGCTTTTCGCCGAGCACGGCCTTCTTCGGCCGCGCGTGCCACAGACCGAGCTTGAGATTGGTCTCGACCGTCAGATGCGGGAACAGGCTCGGGCGCTGCGGCAGGTAGGCGAGCCCGGCGGCGAGCATGCGGAAGGGCGGCTGGCCCGTGATGTCCTTGTCACCAAGCAAGACACGGCCGCTGCTCGGCTTGAGAAAGCCGAACAGCGCCTTGAGCAGGGTCGATTTGCCCGTGCCGTTCGGGCCGACGACGCAGGATATGCGCCCAGCCCAGGCCTTGGCGGACAGGTCGCGTAGAATGTCGATGTCGCGCGTATAGCCGGCGACGAGGTTCTCGCATGAAAGCAGCGGTGCTGACCGGGACCAGTCGTGGGATCGAGACGTGGAAGCGACGTCGGCCATCTTAATGTACCCGCGTTCCGGTGTAGGCGCGCACCACCTCCGGATCCCGCAGCACGTCGGCGGCGGGCCCGTCGGCGATCTTGCGGCCACGCGCCATCACCACGACGCGCGTGACCACGGATTGGACCGCTTCCAGATTGTGATCGACCAGCACGATGGTGTAGCCGTCCCGGTTGAGGCTGCGGATGTGTTCGGCGATCTGGTCGAGAAGGCGCGGGTGCACGCCTGCAAAAGGCTCGTCAAGCAGCAGGAGCCGCGGCTTCAGCATCAGCGCCCGTCCAAGCTCCAAAAGCTTTTGCTGGCCGCCCGAGAGCGAACGTGCGTAGTCGTCGGCGAGATGGTCGAGGCGCAGGAAGGCCAACACCTCGCGGGCCCGCGCTTCCGAAGTGGCATGGCGCGCCGCCGCCTCGGAGAGCGCTGGCACCATAAGGTTTTCCAGCACCGTCATGCGCCGGAACAGGCGAGGCACCTGGAAGGTGCGAGCCACGCCGCGCCGGGCATAGAGGTGCGCTGCCGAGCGCGCCATGTCCGTGCCCTCCACGACGATGGCGCCGGCAGTCGGCTTCAGCGCTCCCGTCACCATGTTGATAGTCGTCGTTTTGCCTGAACCGTTCGGGCCGATCAGTCCGACGATCTCGCCGCGCGAAAGGGTGAAGGAAAGCTCCTCGACGGCGCGGATCCCGCCGAAATGCTTGGCAAGCCCCTCGACCGAGAAGAAAGGCGCGTTGTCAGCCGGCATGGCGCTCCTCCTTTATCGGGGCCGTCTTTGCGGTGCTGCGACCAGTTCGTCGCGGCCGGCTCCACTGTTCGAGGATGGAGAACAGGCCGTTCTGGGCGAAGCGCTGCACCAGGATCAAAGCCAGCCCCATCAGCACGAAACGCCACTCTCCGTAGGAACGAAGCGATTCCGACAGCAGGTAGACGACGACGGCACCGATGACCGCGCCGGGCAGGCTCTCGATGCCGCCGATGACCGCCATGGCGACGACCAGACCCATTTCCGGCAGGATGGCCATGTTCGGCGTCAGGATCCCGATGAAATGGCCGTAGTAGATGCCGGCAATGGCCGCGATGACGCTGGTGACGACGAAGACGAGGATCTTGTAGCGGGTTGTGTCGACGCCGCTGGCCCGCGCCGCGCCCTCGTCTTCGCGGATCGCGCGCAGGAAAAGGCCGACACGGGTGGCGAGCAGCCAGTTCATGCCGGCCACGGCAAGCACGACAAGGCCGAGGCCAAGATAGTAGTAGGGAAGGTCGGAGCGGCCCGGGAACAGGCCCGGTACCGGCAAGCCGAGCATGCCGCGCGTGAAATCCTCCTCGGCGATCAGCATCATGCGGAAAATCTCGGAGATGGCGAGCGTGAAAAGCGCCAGGTAAGGTCCGGACAATCTGAGCACCAGCGCGCCGATCAGCGCGCCGGTCGCCATGGCAAGCACGATACCGACGACGATGGCTATCGGCAGCGGCAGGCCGAAGCGCGTGATGCACAGCGCCGAGGCGTAGCCGCCCAGCGCCGCGAAGGCGACATGGGCGAATGAGAATTGGCCGGCAAAGCCGGCGAGCAGCGCCCAGCTTGCCGCGAGCAGCGCGTAGTACCATGCGATCGCGCCGACATGCGTCCAGTATGGGCCGATGCCGAGGACAGGCAGCAGAACCGCGACCATGAGCAGGATCGCCTGCGTTGCCCGGGAAAAGAGGGAAGAGCGCGTCATCGCCGGCACTCCTATTCCAGGCGCAGATGCGAGCGGCCGAAAAGGCCGGTCGGCCGCACCAGCAGCGTCACCACCAGAAGCAACGCGCCGAAGGCTTGCGTGTAGGCGAGCGCCCGGTTCGGGTCCGGCAGGTAGCCGACGCCGAGCCCTTGCACGAGGCCGAGCAGTATGCCGCCGACGATGCTGCCGCCGACCGAGCCCATGCCGCCGAGCACGATGATGATGAAGGCCTGCACCGCCGGCAGGTCGCCCATCGACGGCGATAGCGCGAAGATCGGTGCGATCAGCGCGCCGGCACCCCCGGCCAGCGCCGAGCCGAGTCCGAAGGCTACAGTGTACATGCGGAGCGGATCGATGCCGATGACGGCGGCCGATTCCCGGCTCTGGCTCACCGCGTCGAGGGCCTGGCCGAGCGATGTGCGCTTGAGGAAGAGTGCAAGTCCGACCAACAGCACCACCGCGGCTATGGCCGCGATCAGCCGGTCATAGGGCAGGATCAACGGGCCGAGGATCAGCGCGCCGGTCATGAAGGAGGGGGGCGACTTGGCGAAGGGGCCAAAGACGACGAGGCCGAGATTGGTCAGCAGGATGGTGAGGCCGAAGGTGACGATGATGGCATATTCGTCCTTGCGCTCGACCTTGTCGGTGTACATGGGCGCGATCACCAGCCGCTCGAAGGCGATGCCGAAGATGAAAAGCGCGACCATGGCGCCGGCAACGCCGACCAGCGGCGGAGCATGCAACGCGGTGATGATGTAGTAGGAGGCGTAACCGCCCAGCATATAGAGCGAGCCATGACCGAAATTGACCACCTTCAGCACGGAGAAGACCAGCGTCAGCCCGGCAGCGGTCAGGGCGTAGATGAGGCCGATGACGAGGCCGTTGACGGCCAGGAGGAGGAAATAGCTCATGGGTACATCGCCTGTTTCGCGGAGGACGCATCAAAGGGCCGGCGGCCGTCGGGCCGCCGGCTTGGCTCCGCTTAAGGCAGGATCTTGTCGGTGGTCGCCCATTTTTTCGGATAGACGACCGCCGCGTCCCCCGGCGCCTGGTTCATCGCGGTATACTGGATGATGGTGAAGGGCACGTCGACGAACTGATGATAGGCCCAGTCGGGCGTCTTGGTCGTCGGGAAGTTGTAAGTGGCGTTGGTGCCTTCGAACTTGATCGCTTCCAGCGCCTTGACGATCGCGCCGCGGTCGGCCGAGCCGGCCTTCTTGATCGCCTCCACGACGACGTTGAATGTATCGTAGGCTTCCATCGCCACGCCGGTTGGCGCGCGATTGAAGCGCTCGGTGAAAGCCTTGACGAACGTCTTGGTCTTGTCGTTCCACTGGGACGTCGGCTGCGCGACATTCACGATCAGAAGGTTCTTCGCGCATTCGCCTGCGACTTCCCAGACTTCCTTCTGAAGAAGGCCCGAGGAGCCGATCAGCTTGGTCGCCGCCGTCGGCGCAAATCCCAGCTGGCAGGCCTGCTTGACGAGCTGGTACTGCGCCTGCCCGGCGACAACCATCTGTATGGCGTCCGGCTTCGGGTCCTGGCTCATCAGCCTCAGAAGCGCGGGCGTGAAATCTTGCTGGGCGAGGTCGATCGTTACCAGCGTGTGGGGAACTTTCTTGATCTCCAGCTCGTCGGCGATGACCTTGGCGCCGCCCTGGCCGAAATCGGTGTTCTCGGCAATGATGGCTACGTTCTTGAAGCCCTGCTCGACGGTCCAGTCGGCCGCCTTGACGTAGACGAGAGAATTGGCGGGCGCCAGGCGGTACACTTCCGGATATTGCTTGGCGGTGATGCCGTCCGCCCACACGTCGGTGCCGACCCAGGCGACGCCGTATTTATGCGCCTCCTCGATCTCGGCCAATGCGACGGAGGAATGGAATTCGCCGAAGATGGCGGCGACATTGTCCTTGGTGATGAGCCTGATGGCAGCCGCGCTGCCGTCGGCCGGCTGGCCCTTTGTATCCTCGTAGGTGACGTTGATCTGCCGTCCGAGCACGCCTCCGGCCTTGTTGACCTCATCCACGCCGAGTTGCACGGCCCATTGCATCTCCTGACCGCCCGAATAGTTGCCGGGCGGCGACAGCGGCCCGACCCAGCCGAGCGCGATCGGGTCCTCGGCCTGCGCCGGTGCGGCCGCGAACGGCAGCGCCGCCAGAGTGAGCGCGGCGGCGCTCAGCCAGCATTCGAGTTTGCGTTTCATGCGAGTGTTCCTCCCTGCTTCTGATTGGCTTGAGTGAAACACTACACTCATTTTTTGGAAATTGAAATATTCATTGCAGCCCGAAGCCCGCGGGCGTAAATTGCTCTTCATGCTGGAACCCGCCTTCCGTTCGCGGCTGTTGGAAGCCTTCGACGCGATGCCGCGCCAACTGCGTGCGGCCGCGCAGTGGGTGCTCGACAATCCGCGCGATGTGGCGCTTCTTTCCATGCGCGAGCAGGCCAAGCTGGCCGGGGTCAATCCGGCGTCGATGACGCGGCTGGCACAGCGCATGGGCTTCAGCGGTTACGATGGGTTGCGCGATCTCCATGCGGAGACCCTGAGGCGTGGCGAGACGGAGTTCTCCGGGAAGGCAGAGGCCTTGGTCGCACGCCGACGCCAGAGTGGCGATGGCGCGCTGGCCTTCGATCTGGCCGAGACGCTGGAGCGTCATATGGCGGCGCTTTGCCGGCCGGAGGCGCTCGATGCGGTGAAAGGGGCTGCTGCGGCGCTTGCCGCGGCCGGTTCTATCTACGTGCTCGGCTATCGCTCGAGCTACCCGGTCGCCTGCCATTTCGCCTATGTCTATGGCTTGGCGGGAGGCAAGGTCCGGCTGCTCGACGGTCCTGGCGGCACCGGTCCTGACGCCTTGCGCGAAGCGAAAAAGGGGGACGCGTTGCTGGCCGTAAGCGTCAAGCCGTACACGCGCGCGGCGGTCGAGCTTGTGGACTACGCCCTGGCCATGGGGCTCGAGATCGTCGCGATCACCGACAGTGTCGTTTCGCCTCTTGTCGCAAGGGCGCGGGCAGCCGTCATCGTTCCCACGGAAAGCCCGTCCTTCTTTCACACCATGGCGCCGGCCTTCGCAGTGGCCGAGACGCTTGCCGCCATGCTGGCCGCATCCGCCGGAGAACCCGCGCTGGAGGCCGTGCGCGCCATGGAACGCCAGTTCCAGAGCCTTTCCACCCATATCCGAGGTCGTCAGATCCCATGACCCATCTCCTCCATCGATCCATCAAGGCCAGGTTGCCCGTCGCCGTCGGTGGCAAGGGCATCGAAATCTTCGACCAGGAAGGCCGAACCTATATCGATGCATCCGGCGGCGCCGCCGTCTCGTGCCTTGGCCACAGCCATCCCGATGTGCTGGCGGCGCTGCACGATCAACTCGACAGGATCGCTTACGCCCATACGAGCTTCTTCACTTCCGACGTGGCCGAGAGGCTCGCCGATCGGCTGGCTGCCGATGCCCCCGAGGGCCTGGGCCATGTCTATCTCGTCAGTGGCGGCTCTGAGGCGATCGAGGCGGCGCTCAAGATGGCGCGGCAATATTTCGTCGAGAAGGGCGAGCCGCAGCGGCGCCACATCATCGCCCGCCGGCAGAGCTATCACGGCAACACGCTCGGTGCGCTGGCCGCCGGCGGCAACGAGTGGCGGCGCGCGCAGTTCAAGCCGCTGCTGATCGAAACCCATCACATCGACCCTTGCTATGCCTACCGGTTGCAGGAACCCGGAGAAAGCGACGAGGCTTATGCGGCGCGCGCCGCGCAAGCGCTGGAGGACAAGATCGTCGAGCTCGGCGCCGACCAGGTCATCGCCTTTGTCGCGGAGACGGTTGTCGGCGCCACCGCCGGTGCCGTGCCGCCGGTCGCCGACTATCTGAAGCGTGTCCGCACCATATGCGACCGTTACGGGGTACTCCTGATCCTGGATGAGGTGATGTGCGGAATGGGCCGCACCGGCACGCTGCATGCCTGCGAGCAGGAGGGCGTGGCACCGGACCTCATGACCATCGCCAAGGGGCTCGGCGGCGGATACCAGCCGATCGGCGCGGTGTTGCTCTCGGACAGGATCTTCGACGCCTTCGCCAGCGGCTCCGGTTTCTTCCAGCATGGCCATACCTATATGGGCCATCCGATGGCCGCCGCGGCCGCGCTTGCCGTGCAGGAGGTCATTCGCCGCGACAATCTCCTCCAGAACGTTCGAGCCATGGGCATGCACCTTTCTCGCCGCCTGAACGAGCGGTTCGCCAACCATCACAATGTCGGCGACATACGCGGTCGCGGCCTGTTCCAGGCCATCGAGCTCGTTACCGACCGCAGTACGAAGGCACCATTCGACCCTGCGCTGAAACTGCATGCGCGGATAAAGCAGGAGGCGATGGCCAACGGCCTGATGGTTTATCCCATGGGTGGGACAATCGACGGCAGGCTCGGCGACCATGTGCTCGTCGCGCCGCCGTTCATCGCGGCACCCCGCGATATCGACGCGATCGTCGAACGATTGGGCGACGCCGTGGATGCAGCAATCGAAGACGCGCAATCAGGTCTATAGCCGTATCGGCCTCACGTGAGGCCATGCCGGACGAGATGGCGAACGACCGGCGAGAACATCTGCTGGCCGATATAGGATCCCATGTTCGTGTTCTCGAAGAGTGCTTCGGCAAGCGCCCTGTCCTCGACCACCGGAATACCGGCCTGGCGCGCTTGAGCCGCTATCTCGTTGGCAACGCGCCCCTGACCCTTGCCGACGACCGTCGGCACCGGCGTTTCGCCCCTGATGTAACGCAACGCCACGGCCCGGTCACCGGATGCGAAGACGATGACCGCATTTTTCACGCCCAGCTTCGCCGGCCGTATCACCGCCTCGCGCCGCTGCCGTTGTTGTTCGTGGCGGATCAAGGGATCGCCCTCGAGATCCTTGTGTTCGCGCTTGTACTCGGTTGTCGTCATGCGCATGTCGCGAAGAAACAGCCAGCGTTGAATAGGGACATCGATCACGCCGATGACGATGAAAGCCAGGCCGGCGGCGATTCCCAGAGGCGTCAGGACTGCTTTGATCACCGGCCCCAGGCATTGCGGACCGCAACCGGGCGCATCGAAAAGCGGCTGCAGCCATGTGATCAGGACGACGACGAAAAGGCATGCCAGCAGCACCAGCTTCATCAGGCCCTTGGCAAATTCGATGACGTTGCGGAGCGACAGGATCTTCTGCAGGCCCTTGGCTGGATTTATGTGGTCGAACTGCGGTTTCAGCGGCTCGAACGAGAAGACCGGCCCGAACGTCCCCAGCATGCCGAAGACCGCAGTGAGAACGACAACGATGCCGACCAGCGGCAGCGTGGCAAGCATCAGCAGCGAGAACGAATGCCGGATAGCGCGCAGGCTAACATCACCGAACGAACCGCCAGGCACGGTTACGGTCTGCACGAGTTCCGAAAGGTGCCTGAAGAGCATCGGCCAGGAAAAATAAAGATACGCGAGCGCTGCGAAGAAAGTGAAGCCCGAGATAAGGTCGCGGCTCTGGGGAACCTGGCCCTTGCGACGCGCGTCGCGCAGCTTCTTGTCGGATGCCGGTAGTTTCTTTTCCTCAGCTTCTTCGGCCATGTTGCAATCTTACCGCACTGTTGCGGTTCCAGTCTTCCCATGGGCTGTGTAAGGTGGCGCTGGGCTTGAATACGGAGAGGTGGATATGCGGTTGCATGTCGTATTCTTGCCTATGGCCATCGCGCTGGCGCTGTCCGCTTGCCAGACGGGCAAAACCGGCTCGATCAACGCGAAGGCCCAAGGCCCGTCCTCGCAGTCGGATAGACTGATCAAGCTTGCCGACGATATCGATGCGCGCGGGGAAAGTGATACCGCGATTGCGCTCTACCAGCGTGCGGCAACGATGCCGGACGCCAAGGCGGGTGCGTTCGTCAAGGCGGGCGATGCCTATATGCGGGCCGGGTATCCGGCCGATGCGGCCAAGGCCTATCAGGCCGCGCTCGCAAAAGCTCCCAATGACGGGGGGGCGATGCTCGGCCTTGGCTCGGCCATGATAGAGGCGGGCGATATCGACGCCGGCATGCGCGCGCTCGCGCAGGCAGCACCCCTGGTCAACACCAGCGCCGCCTATAACCGTTTGGGCGTGGCGCAGACATTTGCCGGCCAGACCGCCGAAGCGCAGGCGACCTTCGCTCAGGCATTGAAACTTGCGCCCGGCGATCTCGACGTCGAGACCAACATGGCGTTGGCGGCGGCCCTTGAAGACAATTCCGCGGCGGCGCTGCCGCTGGTGCAAAAGATTGCCGCCGCACCCGATGCGCAATTGCACCAGAAGCGCAATGTCGTGATGGTCTATGGACTTCTTGGTCAGCCAGATCAGGTCAAGGCCTCGCCGCCTATCGGTCTGACGACCAAGGAGGTGGCCACCTTGCTGGCGCGCGCCAGAACCATCCGGTTGAAGGGCAGCACGCAGGCCAAAGCCAAAGCGCTCGGCTCCATCCTGGGCTAAAGCAATTGCACGAAAAGCGCGAAGCGGTTTTCCGCCCGGAACTGCGTTGGAACAAAGAGATAGAGCAGTTCGCCGTTTCCTTGAAACTGCGGCCTGTTCCAGCGCGTCGCAACGCAAAACCTGGGCCGATCTCGCGCCAAGCGTGACGCGTGGAGCGGTGCTGCGGGCGCGAAGTTGGCCTTGGCTCACTCGACTGGCTGTGTCGTTTGCGGCGTCGCCGGCGCAGTGTTGGCTCCGCCAACCGGAGCCTCCTCGCCGTCGAGGTAACGACGCGCCGCGCGCGCCGTCGGCGCCGCTGGCGCCGCTCCCATGCGCCGGCCTTCGACCAGGTCGCGTTGGCTTTCGGCCATGCGCTGAAGATTATAGGCGTTGGCGCAGCCGGACGGCAGGTGGGAGCCGACGCCGGAGACGACCGTCAAATCGGTCCTGGCGGCTGGATTGTCGTCATCGGCCGGTTCGGCCAGGCATGCATTGGGAGCAAGGACCGAGCCGCTGACGCCTTTCTCGGAGCCGCCCGTGTCGGTCGAAACATAGCTGTAGCCGGGTGAATAATCCTGCCGATGTTGTGGGCCGTTCATGCAGCCGGCCAGAAACAGCGCGGGGACAATGGAGCAGAAAGCGATGCGCAACGTCATGGTCGTTTCCCGCTATTTGATGATCAGGCCGGTCGCCGACGCGTCGTTGGCGTGCTTGCGACTGAGACGCTTGGCAGCCGGACGGTCGAGGGGCGTGGCGAGGCTGTCACGCACCGGCGCCACCAGATAGGGCGTGATCAAGATCACCAGCTCGGTCTCCTCATGCTGGAACCGCTGCGATTGAAAAAGGGGCCCGAGCACGGGCACGTCGCCGAGAACCGGAAATTTTTCCAGGTTGCGTGAGGTCCGCTGCTGGAAAAGGCCGGCGATCGCAAAGGTCTGACCGCTTGCCACCTCCACCGTAGTGTCCGCTCTTCGCACCACGAAGCTCGGCATGGCAAAGCCGTTGGCGCTTACGGAGCCGGAATCCGACAAAGAGCTGACCTCCGGCTGGACGTGCAGCGCAATGCGATTGCGGCCGATGAGCGTTGGGGTGAAACCGAGGGACACGCCGAAAGGCTTGTATTGAATGGTTGTGACCTCGGATCCCTGCGCGATAGGCACGGGAATCTCTCCCCCAGCCAGAAAGTTCGCCGTCTGTCCGGTCACAGCGGTCAGGTTCGGCTCGGCCAGAATCTTGACGACGCCATTGCGTTGCAGGGCCTCGATGAGGACGTCGAAATTGAGGCCGTGCGCCTGGTTGAGGCTCAGACCAAAATTGCCATCACCGCCCGAAGGCACGCCATTGTCCTGGAACATGTTGAATTCGAAGCCGCCGCTCTTGTACCCGACGGACCAGTCGACGCCGTAGGACTGCAACTCCGTGCGCGAGACTTCGGCGAAGCGAACCCGGATGTTGACCTGCTGCGAGCCCTGCACGGTCATGTTGTTCAGCGGCGGTGTTTCCGGCGGCGAGAACGTTCTTGCGACATTGTCCAGATCCTTCGCCTCGTCGACGCCCCGCGCCTCGCCCGTCATGACGATGCGGGTTCCGAAAATGTGGAGATTTGTCGCCGAATTCGGCTGCATTGTATGCTTGGCTTCGGCGGCGGGCGTGATATCGGGCGTGACGCGGAACTGAGCCGTCGCCTCGATCTGCTCATCGGCCGTGACCGCAATGAGATTGGTCAGGCCCGGCTTGAGGCCGAAGACATAGACCATGCTTGGCGACACGACCTGCAGGTCCGCGATCGTGGTGTCCGCGACCAGGACGGATTCGACCGGCTCATTGAACCGTAGCAGGCGCCCTTGCCCGACCGGCAGATCGAGGCTCGGCTTGCTCGGCAGGGGCGACACGTTCTGCGCCGCCGCGCCGGCGATCGTGAACAACAACGCCAGCAAAACACCAACCGTCGCGATAGCGAACCAGCGCATATCCGTCCGCCTGGCAGCGGATCGAACGCCTGCCGCGGTATCGTGGATTGTCATCCCGTTCCTCTCCTGATTCCCCATATGCCCCCGTTCGTCCGGCCGCCGTCACGAGGCTGCCTCCTGCGCGGCTTTCGCCTGAGCCGACGGCAGCGCCTGCGCGCGCGCGCCAGCCCTTGCGCTGCGGCCGGTTATCGTGGCCAGCGGCTGGACGTTGAATTCCTGCGCCAGTTCCTGGAAGGACAGAACCGGAAGCTCGATGGCATTGTGCGCAAGCAGGCTGCGCAAGTGACGGCGCACGTCCATCGCGGCGAGCACGACCGGCGAGACATCGATGGAACTGTGCGACAGCGCTCGCTCGATTTCGCCGACCAAAGCCTGCGCGTCGTCGTCGGAAAGGTTCAGGAATGTGCCGGTCGACGTGCTTTGCACCGCGTTGCGCAGAATGTCCTCCGCGGACCGCTGCAACACGTAAGCCGCGATGATGTTGTTGCGGCCGGCGGAGCGGAAGCTGATCTGGCGCTTAAGGGATGTGCGGACATATTCCGTCAGCAGGACGACGTCCTGTTCGCGCTGACCCCACTCGATCAGTGCTTCGAGGATCAGGCGCAGATTGCGGATCGGCACATTCTCGCCGACAAGCCGACGAAGCACTTCCGCGATCTTCTGCAGCGGCACGATCTCCTGCGCCTGCCGGACAAGATCCGCATAGTCCGGCTCCATGTCCGACAACAGCCTGCGTGTCTCCTGAATTCCGACGAAATGGCCGGCATAGAGCCGAAGCGCATTCCTGGTCCACTTGGCCGCCGTTTCCGCGGGCGTGGAGAAAATGAAACCAGCGTCTGTCAGCGCCGGGATATGGTGGTCATCGACCCATGCGAATTTCCGCTGGCCGGCAATCGCGGCGGCTTTTTCGTAAGTCACCTCGAGCAGATCGAGATGCGTCAGGTCCGCTTCGACAAGAACACGGCCAGCGGGGATTTCGGCGTCCAGGATGGGCGCGCCTTCCAGATCGATGCGGATGCTTCGTGGCGAAAGCGTCTCGTCGACCTGCATGCCGATGGCCGGAATGTCGACGCCGAGATCACCGAAGAGTTCGCGGCGCACGCTGTCGGCGAGCGCGGAAAATTCGGGCTCCGCAATCGCGTCCGCAAGTTCGGAGCCGAGGCCTACGACGACGCGGTAGGAGGCTGGCAGCGCCGCGGCGGTGGTTGCCGCAAGCGAAGCGGAGCTTGCGTCCTGCGCCGCGATCTGGCCGATGTCTTTGGGCCCGGAAATCTCGACGTTGCGGTGATTGATGGCATAGGCCCCCGCGCCGAAGCAGGCCCCAAGCACTAGAAACACGATGGAAGGGAAGCCGGGCACCATGGCAAGGCCAACCATGATCACCGCCGCCAGGGCAAGCGCGCGTGAGTCCCGGAGAAGCTGGCTGGTTATCTGCCGGCCGAGATCGCCCGTTCCGTCCGCGCTGCCGACGCGCGTCACCATGGTGCCGGCGGCGACCGCGACAAGCAGTGCCGGTATCTGCGCCACCAGCCCGTCGCCCACGGTGAGCAGCGAGTAGGTCGCTGCCGCATCTCCAAGCGACATGTCGTGCTGCAGCGTGCCAACGGCGAAGCCGCCGACAAGGTTGACCAGGATGATGACAATCCCGGCGATGACGTCGCCCTTGACGAACTTCATGGCGCCGTCCATCGCGCCGAAGAGCTGGCTCTCGCGCTCCAACTGCTGGCGCAGGCGGCGGGCTTCCGCTTGGTCGATATCGCCGTTGCGCAACTCGGCGTCGATGCTCATCTGCTTGCCCGGCAGCGCGTCGAGCGTGAAGCGCGCGGCCACTTCGGCAACGCGTTCCGCGCCCCGCGCGACCACGATGAATTGCGCGACGGTGATGATCAGGAAGATGACGAGGCCGACCGCGATGCTGCCTCCCACGACGAAGGTGCCGAACGCGGTGATGATCTGGCCGGCGTCGGCCTGCAACAGGATCAGCCTTGTGGTCGTGATCGTGATCGCCAGCCGGAACAAGGTGGCGATGAGGATCACCGAAGGAAGCGACGAAAACTGCAACGGATGAGAAACGTAAAACGACGCCAGCAAGATGAGCACGCTGATGGCGATGTTCGCGGTGATGAGAAAGTCGACGAGAAACGTCGGCAATGGGATGAGCATCATCACCACCGCAGTTAGCATCAGGATGGCGATGACCAGGTCGCTGCGGCGTGACAGCCTGGCAAGGAATTGCAGAAATCGCTCCGACGCGGTCATCAGGCAGCCCGATGCGACAGGAAGCTGAGCAACGCGCTGTGCGCCTCGGTTTTGCGCCCAGCCACGAGCAGGGCGCGACTCTTCAGCAATGCAAGCACCGGGTGGTCCATTCCTTCCAAGGTTTCCAGCTTGGCAATCGTCGCAAGCGCCTTTTCGGCCTCGCCATCCAATATGAGCAGATGCGCCAGCGTCCTGAGGACGCCGGCATTTCCCGGCGACAGCTGCGCGGCAATAAGCAGGTACGCCGCGCCCCGCTTGGCCTGCCCGTGGCAGCCGTAGAGATAGCCCAGGACATGCAGCAGATGGACGGTGTCATGCGGGTCGGTCAGATTTCGATTCCTTCCTGCATGCGGCCCAGCAGGTCGCGATGACGTTCGATTTCATCCTCGATCAGCGTTCTGGCGAGCGTCTTGAGTTGCTCGCCGCCCTCAAGATCTGGGACCAGGTTCGCTATGAAATGCTCTAGAATAGGCACCGAGCGCCGCAGGATGGCCGGCTCCCAAATGGTGGGCATGACGAAGTTGCTGAGTATTTCATCCAGCGATTCGCCGGCCGCATATCGAGAAGCCTGGAATTCCGCCGTTTCAGGCTCCCCTGCGGCGGCAGCCGATTTCGTCCCCTGAGCACCCTTTGGGGTTTTGTCGACGCCATTCATCCGTCGCCGGCTGATCGTTTGACCGCGCAGGCCCTCGGCCTGATGCACGTCGCGGCCGGCAGTCTCCATCCTCGCCGAATCGAGTCGCGGCCCTTCAAGCCGGCGGTTCACGGATATTTCAGCGCGACCGTGGCGCCGCCCTTGGTCAGCAGAAGTTCCGTCTCGCCGATATGCTTGATGGTCCAGCCGTCATCGGTGAATGCGCCTTCGTGATAGCGTGCGCCGTCGGCCGCGATGACGTAGGGCCGGTCGCCATACCAGATCGCCTGCAGCATCAGGCGCGGCGCCTGCTGTGCGTTGCCGGTCATGACGTTGGATACGAGGGGAACATGAGCGCCGAAAGTCTGGTCGAACCAGGATTGCGTCTCCGTCCAGACGCCGCTCTTGTCATCCGGAATCACGCCCGAAACCACGAGGCGCCCGGGCGATCGCTGGACGGTCACGGTGCTTATGCCGGACTGATCGAGACGCTGTTTGAGCTGGCTCTCCGCATCGACGACGGTTTGAATTTGCGCCGGCGATGAGTCGTCCAGCACTTCCTGCCCGCGCTCGCCGGCGAAAGCCATTCTGACCGGTTGATCGTCTCGAGAGGACGCCTGTGGGCCAATATCGGACTTGGCGAGCGAGAACCCGTTGGCAGCGACGGAAACGGCGAAAACGGCAAAGAGAACGCTGCCCGTGACCAGCATGGAGCGGTTGCCGATCGTCCACCGGCTCGATGGGTGTTCAGGATTGGCAAGCCGGATGCGGGCGTCGCCGATACCGATGACGAACGGCAACCTGCAGCGGCTGCCCTGTCCTTGGCGGATGATTTCGCCTGTAGCGAGCGCGACATCTCCGCCGACGGCTTCGATTTCAAACTGGTTGCCCTTGCGCCGCAGCCTGGCGTGGATCGGAGCGATGCCAGCATCCCTGAGGACGATATCCGATTCTGTGCTGGAGCCGATCGTATAGAGGGTTTCAACCAGGCGGAGTTCGGCGCCGGCATGGAAACCCTGCGTGACGTTGAGCGTGATGGACTGTGCGGATGACGGCGGCGGGGCGATGATCGATCGCAGCCGGCGCGCCGGCGCAGCGTCCAAATATTTGCCGATAGGGCTAGCGGTCATGCCACTTCATCTCCCGCCGATGATGATTTCAAACGCAGCCGGACCATGGACTTCCACCATGCAACTGCGCCGCCGGTCACTGTCGGCGGCGCATAAGTTCGAGCATCCTTCGCGTCAGGCCTTCTCAGCCGACTCGCCGAGCGTCTTGGCGGTGCTCATCAGCATGTCATGCTGGGATTTCGCGATATCTTTCGTGATCTCCAGGTTAAACATGCGTTCCTGTTGCTTGATCATCTTGTCCAGGTTTTGTTCCGGTGACCCTGCAGAACCGGACGTAATGGGAGGGGTGGCAGCCATCATTGTCTCCTTGAGGGGCTGTTCAAGTTGCAAGCCCGGGCTCTGCATGCGGTCCAGGACCTTGCCACAGCAATCTAGGGCAGGACGATCGAGAATGAAAGTCCAGTTGGAATATTTGAACGAGTTTTGTTCCAACTGTTGTGTTTCAGGCGTTCACGGAGTAGCTTGAGCGCCGGGGTGAATGGGGTGAATGGGAATGGAAAAAGGTCCTTTGGCGGAGCTGTTGGCCGAACGGTTTGAGACTATGCCGCCGCAACTTCGGATCGCGGCGCGTTTTGTGCTGGATCATCCCAAGGATGTGGCGCTGATGTCGATGCGCGAGCAGGCGCAGCAGGCCGGCGTTTCGCACAGCACGATGATGCGGCTGGCGCGGTGGCTCGGCCTCGAAGGTTACGAGGACATGCGCAGTCTTTATGCGCGCGCGCTGCGTGAGACGACAGCCGGATTGCCGGCCCGACAGGGCATCGAACGGGACGGCGATGTGGGGTTCTCGACGGCAGGGGTCGTTGCCGACTCTCTCGCCGCGCAGATCTCAAGTCTTGGCGAATACGGCAACGCCATGCAATTCATCGCGGCCGCCGAGCTCGTTGCGGGATCGCGAAATGTTTTCGGCCTCGGCTTACGCTCGGCTTATCCAGTTGCGAGCCATTTCGTTGACATCATGTCGTTTGTGGCTGGAGGCGACCGCAAGGTGGTGCTTGTAGGCGAGACGGCCGGACAAGGTCTGGAGGCCCTCCGGCATGCGGGACGCGGCGATGTGCTCCTTGCTATCGGCATGTTGCCTTACGAGCGCACGACGATAGAGGTGGCACGCCAATCGGCCCGGCAGGGCGTCGGCGTGGTGGCAATCACCGACAGCAGCGTGTCGCCGCTGACCCGGATCGCACGGGAAGCGATCATCGTCACCTCGAATTCGCAATCGTTCTTCCGAAGCATGGTGCCGGCATTCGCCGCCGTCGAAATCCTGGCGGCGCTGACGGCAGCGCGCTCCGAAACGAATGCCGTGGAACGAGTGAAACAGTCGGAAGAACAGCTTGCTGCTTTCGGCATCTATTGGAAGCCCCCTCGATAACAGCGGAAGGCTGCGATCGGGGCGGGCGTGACGGCGGCCGGGCTGCCGGCAACAGTGATTTCCGGAGGTCGTCCAGATGGTTCGCCCGATAACGCTCACCAAGCCGCCCCTCCAGACGCAGAAGGTCAATGCCAACGCAGATGCCGCCCAGGTGGCACGGCTGGAGGCGCAGGCTGCGGCGCTGCGGGATCAGATCAGGCTTGCCAACAGAATGGGCGAGCGCGATTGGGCGGCACAGGCTCGCCAGGAATTGGCGCATGTAAACGCGCAATTGAGTTCTCTTCAGCCGAAGCCGGCACCGGCGACGCCGGGCGTCAATGTCGCGAACGCCGGCAATGGCACATCCGGCAATGGCACGACGGTAACTCCGGCACTCTACGTGAACACCAATCTCGCGGCGCCGGCGGTGACGCTGGTGGACCTCGATGGGAGTCCGGCCAAGGACAATCCCGCAGCAGCGAACACCGCCCGCGATATCGTCAACGACGTTACCGGAGGCAAAAGCATCGACCAGATCGCGTCTGACCGCCACATGACGCGCGAACAGGTTATCGCCGCGCTCAGGTCCGGCGGCATGACCGTGTCAGACAGCAGCACGTCGAACGGCGACACGCAGACGACGAAAATCACGGATGCCAGCGGCCGCACCGTTACGCAGTTTTATGACTACCAGCACGACAGCTACTATGCGACCGTCCAGGAACAGCCCGGCGGCGCGACAACCACCTCACCAACCCGGGATGGGCTCGGACGTAAGGAAACCACCAGCTACAATTCGGACACCGGCGCCATAACGACGCGCTATGAGGACGACCTCGGGACCGGAACCGTCACTGAGCGGACGTCATTGCCCAACGGCGCGTCGGTGGAAACGGTGACGCCGGGCGCCGGTCCTTCCCTTCCGGTAACCACGGTCACAGGTCCGGACGGCCGCAAAACCATATTGGCGCCCGCCCAGGATCCAGGCGGATCCGACACGCCGGACATCAGGCAAGGTCTTGCCGACGGAAAAAGCATCGACCAGATCGCAAAGGAAAACGGCCTCACCGACCAACAGGTGATCGCCGAACTGCAAGCCGCCGGTTATCAGGTCAAGACGACCGACAGCAGCGATGCGCAGTCGGTCGAGATCGTCGATCCGCGCACCGGCGACAAGACCGTCTACTCCCACGACTATCAGCACGACGTACGCACCGTCACCACCACGGCTGACGGCAAGCAAACCTCGCAATCAATCGATGGCAACGGAACCGAAACCACGACCGTCACCGACAAGGACGGCCGGGTGACGACGACCATCACCGAGAAGATCAATGGCGGCAAGCCTGTCGAGTACGAGGTCAAGCCGGGCGACAACCTGACCCTCATCGCGCAGCAGTATGGCGTGACGCTGGATGATCTCAGGCGCACGAATCCGGATCTTTTCAGCTCACGCCGCGATCCGGACATCATCAACCCCGGAGAAAAGGTCACCATCGAAAACGGCACGCGCACCACCGTGAAGGTCACCTTCAACGGCTATACTCTGACCACCAAGCCCGATGGCAGCTCGACGTTGCACAACAACACCACCGGCACCGACCTGCAGATCGAGGCCGGAAGCACGCAGGAGGCGCTGGCCAAAACACTGCTGGCGGTGAACCCCAACAGCAGCGATGCCAAGGAGGCAAAAGAAGGGCAGGTCGTAAAGACCTTCGTCGAAGGGTTGTTGGCGGGGGAGACCTTGCCCAGCCTGATCGACGCCGCGCAAAAAGCCGGACAGGACAAACAGGCCCTGCTCGATAAATACGGCCTGGGCACACCCATGAAGCCCAGGCTGGACGGGCAGAACAAGGTCGTCTACCCATTTGATGATCCGCCTCAGGGCAACGCGCCCTCCGGCGGGAAATGGACGCCGATGAAGGTCGACGGCGTCTGGACCTGGGTCGATCCACAGGTCGCTCAGGCCATCATCGACGAGAACGTCGCGCTGTCGCGCGTCACCGAGACGCGGGCTCTCGCGGGCCAGGGGCAGGAGCAGCTCAACGTCGATATGCTCGACCCCGCCTACAAGGATGCGGTCGATGGCGCGCAGACCATCTTGAACAAGGCACTGGCGCCTCACGGCCTGCAATGGACTCCGCAAAAGCCGAAGGGCACGCTAGCCGATGCACGCGAGCGGCTGACCAAGGCCAATACCTTGCTGCAGAACGCGCAGGATGCCGGCGGCGAATATGAGAATGCCGGGCGCGTGCTCAAGGACGCCATCGCCGGGCAGGGTCCGCTGACGCCTCTGGGCGATCCGAATGCGCCGTCAGTCAGCGCGCGGGGCACTCCCGACCTTCATCCGCGATACGACCAAGGCGTCGCCGACCACGCCGCAGTCGACAAGCTGTTTTCCGAGGTCGGCCTGCATCTGAGCAAGGGCGACAAGCTCACCGTCGACTTCCTGGTGGGACAGGCCGAACTCAACGGCGTTCCCGCGGACTCGAAGGATTACAAGGACCTCAAGGCGCTGCAGACGACGGCAGGCAGCCAGCTCGAGCTGGCTCAGGCCTACCAGGACTATTTCGACGCTCATGCCGATGCCACGCAGGTCGGCGCGCGGCAGACGGATCTCGAGCAAAAGCTGGCCAACGAATATCTTGGCGAGCAGAAGTTCAACTTTGACGAGAAGTACAATCGCATCAACGGCGATTACCTCGGACACTACAAGAACTCGACGCTCGAGATCCGCGACGGCCAGCTCTGGGTGGTCAACCATTTCGACGAAGGAACCACCGAGCAGCAGCTGACCTACAGCCTGACCGACAAGAATGTCAGGGATGAATATCGCGATCGCCAACTCAACAAGGACTGGCAGACGCTTCTGGCCGGCTACGATGCCAACGCGAAAGTCTGCACGGCAAATGGTCTGCAATCGGTGAAGGCCAGCGAGGAGCAGGCGGCCAAGAGCCTCAACGACGTCCTCGACAAGCAACTCGGCAACAGCATTGCCGACCTCAAGACCCAACTGCCGGCGCTGCAGACCAATTTCGACAATGCGCTGACGAACCACAAACCAGGAACAGTGGATGCTCCCGCGGGTACGCTGCCCGATGGCGCGCAGCCGGTCGAGATCGATGTCGGCGGGCAGAAAATCAAGGTGGCGCCGGACGTTGCCCAAAACTACGACAAGACAGGGATCGATGCGCTGACCAAGGGCGGGAAGGCGATCTGGATCGATCTTGACACGGAAGACGACGATACCAGCGGCCGCTGGGTCGATCCCGAAGTCGCGGTCGCCAAGCTCAAGCTGGGCGCCGTCAGGCTTCAGATATCGCAGGCCGAGGATCTGCGCAGGGTTGTGCAAAGCTTCAGCGACTATCACGAGCTTCGGCTCAGCGAGCCTTCGCTGCTGGCGGATGACAACACCACGATCGACAAGACCTATCTGGACAAGCATGAGCCGCAGGCGCTCGACGGCATGTATCAGCCGAAGTTCCAGCAGCTGCTGGCCAACGGCTACGACAACGAGTTCAGGCAGCAGCGTGGCGCGGCCCTCGATGCAACGGTCGCCAAGACGCTCGGCCTGGACAGTTCGACCGATGACGGCCGCGACGCGATAGAGAATGTGACGGACGAGATTCGCGACATCGGCGGCGACAACCCGTATGTGCGCAGCGTGCCGATCTTCTATGTCGACGACCAGGTCGGAACGCAGCAGGTTGCCCTCTTTGCGGTGCGCGACGGGGACGGCAACACCCGCTATGTCGATGCCACCGGCAAGAAGTTCGACGACCTCGGCGATTTCCAGGACAACAACAGCCAGTTCGGCGAGAACGGCAAGCTCGTCGTTCCCAAAAACCTGGAGATGAAGGCGGGACCCGACGGCAAGATCGCGCTTGAGGTGGTGAAGGCGCGGAACGTCTCGGTCTGGGACAAGGTCGTCGATCCGCTGGTTGGCATCGGCACCGGCATTGCCACCATCCTGTCGTTCACGCCGGCCGCGCCGGTCGCAGCACCGCTGGCCTATACAGGCGCGGCCTATCTCGGAGCCAGGGCCGTCATAAACGAGGCCAATCACCTGGATCATGGCGGCGAGTGGTACGACACCGAGTCGCTGACCAATATCGCCAGCGCCGCGACAACGGTTCTGCCCGTTGCCTCCAGCGGCCTGCGCACCATCGGCATGGCGGCGAAGAGCGAGTCATTCCTGGCAGGCCTTGCCGCCAGCCCGCGTGCCTTCGCCGGCAGCATCGGCGCGACACGGTCGAACTGGGCGTTGGCGTCCGAAACCCGCACCTACATGCAATCGACCGCCCGACTGAACAAGGCGGCGTGGGGGCTGGATGTCGGCTCGGTCATTGTCGGCGCACCTTTGCTGGCCACATCCGCCTACGACCTCGCCGCCAACGGAGACCAGATGAACGGTCTCCAGCTTGCCAACGCGCTGACGGGTCTTGGCACAGGCATCACCGGCACGGGGCTCGGCATCCACGGTTTGCGCACGCTGCGGCCAGGAACGGGCACACAGGCGCCCCCCAGCGCTCCCGGGGCCAATCCGCCGCCGGGCAATGGCGGTCCGTTTCAGCAGCCGCCCGGTGGCAAGGGACCGCGGCAGTCGCCGCCAGCACTTGGCCCCGGTCCCTCCGGGCGCCCGATGGATATCTATGAAATTGGCGCCGACGGCGTTTACAGGCCGACGGGAGAGCAGGTCTTCCATGACCCCAGCCACCCGGTGATCCCGGGAGAAGTGATCAAGACCGATGACGCCGGCGGCAATGATCCGACGGTGCCGGCGGGCCGTGATCCTGATGGCTCGACCGCCCAAGGCACGCCGCGTCCCGCCGATGGCGACCCCATCGTCGTGCCGGGTGAACCGACAGGAAAGGACACGCCGGTACGCCTGGTGTGGGATCCGCAGACACGCAGCTTTACCGGCATGCCGGATCGCGACACGAGCGGCTACGTCTACACCAGCGGCAAGGATCCGAAGACGCCGTCGGCTTATCTCGACGGCCTGAGCGCCGAGCAGCTCGTGACCCGCTATGAACAGGAGAAAGGCTACTATTCCAGCCGCGAGATGGCCGAGCGTTATGGTCCGGACGGCGTTCAGATACCGCGCACGCCGCTTCGGGAGACCTTGCCCGACTTCCGTGTCGGCGTCACCTTCCGGATGCGGCTGAACACCGGCCAGGCCTTCGGGATCGGGTCGCCGACCATCGCCGCGGTCGGCTTCGGCGTCGGCACCAAAACCGATTTCGGCATGATCGGATGGTCGATCCTCGACAGCGTCGGCCAACGCAGCCTGACGCCGGTCAAGGACGCGCTCGGTACCCAGGGCGTGGTCTCCTTCCGGGCACGGGAGTACAGAAACATAACCGGCCTTCAGGCAGGTGTCTGGCCGGTATCCAATCAGACGGCCTTCCCGGTTCGCAGCAGCGACCTGTCGGCGGCGGCGAGCAAGGCGATATTCCACGATGCCAGCGGCTACGAGGCCAAGCCCGTCGATGCCGCCATCGTCGGGATGACACCCGACGGCGAAGGCACCGTGATCGAGATGACCTACACGCCTTTGCTGAGCGGCAAGGAGGTTAGCCTCGCGCCCGGCCAGCATGATTTCTTTGGCGTGCCGGCGGAAAGCAGCTCCGGCCATGTCGCCCTGCAGGGCACGCTTCCGTTCGATCGCGTCATGACCGAGACCAAGGCCGGCATACGCCTGCCGATCGTGGCCAATCATGTCGCGGCCGTCGATCAGATGCCGCGCATCGGTTTCGAGAAGCGTCCTGAGCTGCCTGTCACCGACACGCTGCAGCCGGGCGACGTCGTGTCCACCCAGGCGTTTGACCAGATCCAGTCGGCTCTTGGCTCGACAAACCTGAAGATTCAGTTCGCCGTCAAGGACCCGGCCAAGGCATCCGAACTCATCACGGCCATCGGGCAGGGCGATGGAATCCGGTCGATCCGCGATCTCGTCAAGTCCGGCCAGATCGATCCGTCGAACACGGTCTCCCTGGTCGATGATCCGACCCTGAGCGGGCTGCGGCTTTCGGCCGTACCGGGCAAGTCGCCGACCGCGGACATTGTCTTGCTGACCGGCGAGAGGGCTCGCGTCGTCAACCCCGAGGCGATGCTGGTCGACGTCATCTTCAACGACAGCAACAGGCTGCCGGGCGCGCTGGGTTTCAATCCGGACCGGATGGTCACGTCCGCGACCTACAAAGTGAAGTCGACGCTACAGTCCTGGCTTCCGGCGCGGTTCCAACCCGAAGGGGCGCCACAGTCCCGCTACATGCCGAGCGCCGGCAACATCTACAGAAACCTCTACGGTTCCGACGGCACTCCGGCGACACGCTACACGGTTTCGTTCTCCACGCCTCCGCTGCCGGCGGGCGCGGCGTCTTACAGTGCTGAAGTAAGGTTCCAGTATAAGTCGAAGGCGGCGAAAACCGCTCCTTCGATCGCCAAGAGCGAGAACGCGACACTGACCTTCGATCGGGCCGACGGACAAAGTGAAACGCTGACGGTCCCGGCCTGGCTTGCTCACGCGGCGCAGCCTTCGCATGACGGTGCCGCAAAAGGCGTTCCGAAGGATGGCAAGGCTTCCCTGGAAAAGTTCCTCGGCGAACTGGAAAAGACGGCCAGACCCGACCAGCGCGCCGCGATGGAGCAGTTCCGGACGGAATTCGGCCCGTCGATCGTCGACGGCGGATTCATGCGCCAGGAAGTTGCCGACGGCGTGCTGACGTTCCTGTCCTCACAGGTCGGCAGCCGCCGAAGCGGCCCGATCCAGATAAGGGACGAGAACGGGCAATCCGTCACGGCCACCCGTTACGGACCGCTGCCAAAGAGCGCGGAGAACGTCTATGTGCCGCCAGCCGACGGGCCGCGCGCGCGTGGCGACGAGCCGGAGTTGATGCACAAGTCGCATATTTTGTTCCGGGATCCGGAGACGGGAGAGGCATATGTCCTGCCGTGGACGCGGGGCGCCTCCGAGGACCATGTGCCGGGCAGTCAAGGGACGCCGAAGGAAGAGGCGGCGCCGCCGCGGGCAATGCCAGCCAGGAAAGCAATCGAGGCGGCGCCGCCGACAACCTATTCGCTGCAGCAGGTCCGCAACATGCGGCAGCCCGAAAAGTGGAAGGCGGGCGAGGTTTATACGCGTGAGCTCAACGGGTCGTCTGGAGAAGCGCATTTCCCGGTCTCGGCCAACCCGGACGGCCCTCACCCCGTTAATGGCGAAGGCGGGCGATATGTGGATGCGCCGGTCTTCAAGAGCCAGGACGTGATCGAGGCGATCGAGGTCAAGACCTACCATCGCTGGACAACGATCAACGGTGTCGCGCAGATGCGCGAGGTGCCGCTGACGCCGAAACTGCAGGAGCAGATCAACAAGGATGTGGCGCTGCGGAACGAGAACCCGGGCTATCAACCGCGTTGGGTTTTCCTTGACGCGCCGCCTTCGCCCGAGTTGCAAGGCGCGCTCGACGGGGCCGGGATCATCGGCAACATCTTCGGACACAACAAACCTGCCGCCGCAGCCGCAGCACCACCATCCCAGTCTGCGACGACCAAAAGCAGTTCGGGCCGAACTATCCAGCTCGAAGACGAGAGCGGCAAAGTGATCACGGCGGCAATGCTGGGCCCTGAGCCAAGGGGACCGGAAAGGGTCTATATTCCGCCTTCCGACGGTCCGCGGGCGTGGGGCGATGCCCCGGAGGTGGCGGACAAGTCGCACATACTGGTGTACGACCCCGATACGGGCGAAGCCGTGGTGCTGCCCTGGATACGCAGCGCTTCCGACGAACATGTGCCAGGAAGCCTCGGGCGCCCGGAAGAGAACAATCAGCAAGCCAATGCCGGCGACGGCGCGGCCAACGCCGCGCGGCCCTCGCACGGTGAGGGGCAACCGGCCGCTTCGAACAATGGACCTCTCACGCGCGATGGCGTCAGGGCGACCCCGATCGATCAGGTGCCGGATCTCGTCATGGCCGATTTCCAGCCGAACCAGGTTCCATGGCTCAAGCGCGAGCAGGCGGCCGAGCTGACGGAACAGCAGTTCGGCGACATGGATCAGGCCGGTCTGCTGCCCTATCTGACCAAGAGCCAGCTGCGCGGTATCCCCAAGGCAAAGATAGGCTTTGTCAACATAGCCGGCCTCGGCGAGAAGCAGATTCCCTGGCTCACCGAGGGCCATATCCGCAATCTGACTGACCAGCAGTTCCATGACCTCGGCAAAGCCGGTTTGACGCGCCACTTGACGAGACCACAGTTGCAGGCTGTGAAAGGAGACAAGGTCGGGCTTGTCGACGCGTCGGCACTGGAAGGGCGCCAGCTTTCGTGGTTCAAGCCCGGCCAGATCTCGAAGCTCACGTCGCAGCAATACAAGGATCTGGGCGAGGCCGGATTGCTGGATAACCTGACCGAGCGCCAGGTCCCAGCCATCCCCGAAACCATGATCGGCTCCGTGGACATGGCGAAGTTCGATCCCAGGCAAGTGCCGTGGCTGACCGAGAAGCAGATCCCCCAGCTCACCCGCGAGCAATGGGGCGCCTTCACCATCCACCACACCGAGGCCCTGACCCAGCCACAGATCGAAGCGGTGACACCAAAACAGTTCGAGGAAACGAGCCCCGGCCAATTCCGCAAGTTCACGCCCGAGCAGTTCGAGTGGATGAGCGCGGACCAGACGAATGGCCTCTCCGTGCTGCAGCTGACGACCTTCCGGGCGACCCATAAAAAGGCGATGACGCCGGACCAGGCCGCCAGCGTCGATCTGGCGCTGAGCCATGCCAGGATGCGCGAGAACGCTCAGGCTCTCGCCACCTTTGGCGGCATGTCGACCACCTCTTACGTGCTGTGGAGTTCGTTGCCTCCGACCTGGACCGCCACCGCAGGAGCGGTTGCCTTTGGCGTGCGGGGCTTCGTGTTCGGCGCGCAGGCGATCTTTCCCAACGCGACGGCAAATCACAAGCCGTTCGGGCGGTTTCTCAATGCGCTCGGCGGAGCCACGTTCATTGCCGCGGCGCCAGGGGCCGCGACCGGGATGGTCCAGGGGAAGGATCTTGTCGTCAACAGCACGTTCTCGCTCGGCAACGTCGTCTATGGCACGAAGTCGATGCTGCAGTCATTCACCGGCAGGCCGGTGATCCGAAACCTGGCCGAGTATCTGGCGGGGCCTGGCTACGTGCTCGGCTGCGCCGTCTATACGCTGCACTCCTGGCCGGCCCCGATCGCCACGGTCGCCGGCACCATGTTCACGTTCGGCTGCGCGGAGTTCTGGGCGTCGGCCATAAGGACGGACCGGATGAATCGTCGTTCTGTGCCGCGGACCGACGCCGATATCGCGGCGGCGGCAAAGTCCGACAAACGATGGGCCATGGCGGATCGTTGGACCCTGGGCATCACGTTCGGCATCGGTATGTTTCTCTTCTCGCTGGACTCGCTGCTCGCCCAACCCTGGGACTCCAAACCGGCCGCCCCGCCCGATCCGAACAAGCCGGATGGCGATGCGTCGTCCCAGCAGCCTGGTGATCACCCGGATGTTCCGGACGGACCGAAGACCCCGCCCGAACATTTCCCGCAACTCGTGGTGTCGGCGGACGATGGCCTGAATTTGCGGAGCCAGCCCGAGGGCGACTCCGCCGTGGTGACGGTTCTGCGCCCCGGCACATTCGTCGAACAGACCGCAAAGCCTTCGACCGACCCGTCGGGAGAGGTCTGGATACCGGTCGAGGGTTTCGGGCCGGACGGCAAGATGCACAGCGGCTGGGCTTCCGGCGCCTATGTCGAGGTTCATCCGGAAGGCAGCAGCAATCGCGAGGGCCGCACGAACCCGACACTGGAGAAGGACGGCTATCAGTGGGTCGAGGTCAGGAACGGCGACAGCATCCGCCTGATCGCCAAGGCGCATTCAGCCGATGTGGCGGATACGGTGGTGCTCAACATGGATCATATTCTGAGCCCGGATGTGATTTTCTCCGGCGACCGCATCTACCTGCCGATCGCGTCGGCCGGCTGAGACGCTACGGGCTCAGCTCCGAGCTCGCCGGCGGCTGCGCCTTCCCGATTCTCGCGGCATATGCATGTGCGATGCAGCCGGCCAGCTTTGCCGCCCGCTCCGCTATCGGATTCGATGGTTCGGAGGAGTACGAAGCGGTGAACCGCAGGTCGGAGGGATGCCATTCGCAGTCGACGATGCGCAGGGTGCCGCCGGCCGTTTGATCTTGAACGACCTCCCTGGGGAGCGAGGCGATCCCGATCCCGTTCAACGTCATTTTGATGGCAGCGGCCAGCGAATTGGCCGGAAAGATGCGCGGCGCCGCTTCAAGCTCGCCGGTCAGCTTGCGGTAAAGTTCGCTGTAGGGCCGCGTTGTGCGCGCATAGCTGATGATTGGGAATTGCATCAGGTCATTCAGCGTCAGCTTGCCTCGGTTGGGCAGTTTCAAGGCGGGCGAGCAGACCCATACGAGCGGAAAGGATGGCAGCTCGATATTCTCGATGCTGTATTCCTGAAGCGGGCCCATCAGCACCGCAAGATCGAGCCGGTGGGACATGAGCTCGTTGCGAAGCGTCGTCGTCGTGTCGACGACGATATCGGTATCGACAAGCGGATAGTTCGCTTGCAATTCCTTGAGGAAATCAGGAAGCCAGGTGTGCACGATGGTCTCGGCGATCCCGAGCCTGAGCACTCCCGCGGTCTCCGAAAGGGAGTTTGCCGTCAACAGCAGCCGTTCGGCGACGCGCAGCACCCGTTGCGCCGGCGGCAACAGCCGTTGTCCCTCGGCGGTCAGCCTTACGGTGCTGCTCTGCCTCTCGAACAGCTTGGCGCCCAGCGCTTCCTCCAGACCGGCGATTCGAGTCGAGACAGCCGGCTGCGTCGTGTTCAGGCGTTCCGCTGCCTTTCGGAAGCTTCCGAAAGTCGCCACCAGGAGAAAGGTTTCGAGCTGCTTGATATTGAAAGGGATCACGGTTCAATGCCTAACAATAATCTGAGCGCCGATCTTCACTCGGTCATACAAGTCGATAACGTCTTCATTGGTCATTCGGATACAACCGGAGGAGTTGGCCTGCCCGACGGTCCATGGCTCATTGGTGCCATGAACGCGATAGAGCGTGTTGCCGATGTAGAGCGCCCGCGCGCCCAATGGGTTGTTCGGCCCTCCGGAGACGCGCGCGGGCAGGAAGTGGCCCTTTAATGCTTCCCTGGACCGCATTTCGGCCGGCGGCCGCCATTCCGGCCAGTCCTTCTTGCTCGAAATCGTGTCGCGACCGGACCATGCCAGCCCCTCCTTGCCGACACCGACCGCATATCGCAGTGCCTTGCCGTCTCCCAATATGTAATAGAGGCGCCGCTCCGTGGTGTTGATCACGATCGATCCCTTCGGTTGAGCCTCACCGAAATCAACGATCTCCCTCGGGATTGCCGACCATGCGGTCGGCATTCCTCCACCCGGGGCCTGGTCGGGATCGGATGGCGAGACCAGCACATTTCGAGCTTGATCGTAGCTCCAGCTTCGCGGGTCATAGCCACTGTTCGATTGACCATGCGCCGGCGCCATGGCGCCAGTCAACGTGGCAGCAATCAGAACCGATTTACCCAAGCGCCTGGTGAGACGCGGGCCGGTCAGGGCGCAGCCCGCAGGAGCACTCAAGCTCGAGAGCAGGTTTTTGTGTGCCGCCACCAAGCCGATCCCTCTCAATTCGAGCAGGAAACTGGCGACCAAGGGCCGCCGCTGCCCGATTCCAGCGCGCACCATATCGCTTTGCCCACCGTTCGCAACACTTGGAACCTAATGCGCGTAGGCAATCCAATTGGACTTCCAATTTGGAAGCGCGCGCGATAGGATGAACTCGGCGGGTAAACCATGAGACGGGCGACGCGGGCTCTCGCTCCGCGCCCTGCGATAGGACCAACGTTGACGGGACGCGGTACCTGCCATTTGGACCGGTTTTCGAGAGCCAACGCTGCCTTCTTGGCCGGCGGCCTGACGGTGATCCTGATGTTCGGCCTTGCCGCTTCGCAGGCGAATGCCGCCGAGCCACGGTGGCCCGCGGGGCCCTATAAATACATCGCCGTCGACCAGTCGGTGACGGATGCGCTCATCGAGCTTGGCCGCAACATGCGGGTGCCGATACGCGTCAGCAAGCTCGTTAAGGGACGTTTGAGCGCCGGTATGCCGGTTGGAACGGCGCGCGAATTTCTCGAAGAGATCTGCAATCGATACGGTCTGGTCTGGCATTTCGACGGTATCGTCATGAATGTCGCCACCGAAGCAGAGGTCCAGACCGAGCTGATCCCGCTCGATGCCAACACGGCCGCCGGCGCGGAAGATCGGCTTTCACGGCTGGGCGTCATCGATCCGAAGTTTCCGGTCAAGGTTTCCAGGCAGGACGACGTCGTCTCGGTATCGGGGCCGCCGTCCTATATCGAGCTCGTCAGGAAAACACTCGGAGTTCCTGCCGCGCAGGGCGGCAAACAGGAGCCCGGCAAGGTCGTTTCGGTCCGCGTATTTCGCGGAAGGCAGGCGGAGGCGCAAAGTGTCCCCTCCGGAAAACCGGCGAAGGAATAGGAGGCAGGTTCATGCAGATCGCGCCGATCGGAGCCTTGGAGGCCTCGCTGGCAAGCTTGACCAGCAGCATGGGCTCGCAACAGCAGATCACCGCCGGCGCGGCCGCGCAGCCGGGCAGTCAGATGGTGGGCGCCAAGCAGGAAAAACACGATGCGGCGAAGCTCAACGCATCTGAGCGCGGCGATGTCGCCACAGGCGCAGGCCGGCAGGTGGCGCAGGCATCGCCCGGAGCCAATCCGGCAATGGCGGGTCAATCTTCGGGATCGGAGCGGGCAGAGCCGATCGTCGAGCGCCAACTCTTTGACTATCTGGCCGAGGTGGAGAAGACCGGAGGAGGGGCAGCTGCGGATCCCTCGGCCCTGTTCGGTTCTGCTGTCCAGTCTCTGGAAGGAACCATGCAGCAGGTCCAAAAGGCTCTCGGCAAGGCGAACACGCCAGCGCAGGCCGAAACGGCCGCCACACAGGATGCCGCCCCGTCAGGCAAGGAAGCCGAAAATGCGCCGGCGAAGAATGCCCAGCAACTGCTCGAGCGATCCATTTCTGTAATGTGGGCAGCAGCCAATCTGGAGGTTGTGACTAGCAGCGTGAAGGCCGTGACGTCGTCCACCAGCACGTTGATCAAGCAACAGTAGGCGCTACGGAGTGCTCGTGCCCGAATTGTTCCTGTCGCGGCGGTCGAAGCTGTTCAATCGATGTGCCGCAGGGTGCCGCGCCACGCTCGTCGTCGCGGGCATGCTTATGCTCCAGGCCTGTTCGGTGGAACTCTATTCCAACCTCAACCAACAGCAGGCCAACGAAATCGTGGCCACGCTGATGCGTCACGGGATTGCGGCCCAGCGCGAGGCTGGCAAGGACGGCAAGATGACGGTTTCGGTGCAGAAGGGCAGCTTTGCCGAGGCCATGGCCATTCTCGACGAAAGCGGTTTGCCCAAGCAGGAGTTCCAGACGCTCGGCGACGTCTTCAAGAGGGGCGGGCTCGTGTCCTCGCCGGTGGAAGAGCGCGCAACGATGATCTATGGCCTGAGCCAGGAGCTCTCGCAGACAATCTCCGACATCGACGGCGTGCTTTCCGCGCGGGTTCACCTTGTCCTGCCGGAGAATGATCCGCTGAGACAGCAATTGGTGCCGTCGTCCGCGTCGGTATTCATCAGGCATCGCGCATCCGTGCCGATGAATGAGCTGATCCCGCAGGTCAAGATGCTGGTGGCCAAGGGCATCGCCGGACTGACCTACGACAACGTCTCCGTCACGCTCATTCCAGTCGCCGCGACAGCCCCGGAGCAGGGATCCGAGCCGGGGTTTGCAACCTTCCTTGGTCTCTGGCTGCATCCGGACAGCGTGGCGGCCGCGATGTGGCTGTTCTACGGCATGGCGGCCGCGATAGTCGCGCTGGCTGCCCGGCTGGCGTACCTGCAATGGTACCGACGGCCAGATGTCTACGCCCTCGACGCTTCCGCAATGCCCGTGAGGAAGACATGACCTCGATCGGTTCGGGGCAAGCCGCCAGCCCGGAATGGCAGGCATTCATCTCCGGCCTCGCATCCTATGCGGACGCGGCGCGGCTCGCGGAATGCTTTGGCGGTGCGATCAGCGAAGCAGCGTGCCAGCGCATGCTGCAGTCGCAACGCCTGCATGAGCGGTTGTCGAAGCTTCTGCTGGAGCACTACCGGCTCTCTCGCGCGGCTGATGAACCGTCGGATGACGTGGATCGGGCGATTGCCTTGTCGTCGGGCGGGGAACTGGAGGACCTTGCCCTTCGCTCGGGCGCGATCTACTGGGCCGGCAATCTTGCCACCGTCATTGACGGCCGCGAAGCCGATGCGTTGCAAGCGGCGCTTGGCGCGGACCTCTGCACTTTTGCGGTCGCCAACCGCGATCTAGCCGGTCCAACACGGCCGTTGCAACCGATTGAGGATATCCGCAGTCGTGTCTATGCCGATGGTTTGAGCTGCCTTGGCGGATGGTGCCAGGCAATGCCTGGCGAGACAGGTGCGCGCGTCCGCATCAAGCTCATGCCGCACGAATTCGTCGACCGGACCGCCGAGCCGTTCATCGAGGCCGGTCCTGCAATTGTGCGGCGAGCGATGGGCTAGCGCAGTGGCCGAAGCGGATACCGCGACCGTTGAAATGCCAAGGCGCCCCAATGCCCGCATCCTGCGCGCCGCTGAGGCTCGGGCCTGGCAGGATGGATATGCATTTCTCGATGCGGCAAGGCGTGATGCTCAGCAAATGCGCGAAGCCGCCCGACGCGCCTACGCAGCCGAATACGCGCAGGGTTATGAGGACGGCAAGGCGCAAGGCGACGCGGATGCCAGCCGGCTGATAAGCGAAGCGGCGGTCAAGGTGGATCGATATCTTGGTGGGCTCGAAGCCGAAGTCACTGGGCTCGCCCTCGAGGTCGTCAGGCGAATTCTGGGGGAATTCGACGTCGGCGCGCTTGTGGCCAAGGCAGCCAGACAGGCCGTGACCGAAATTCGCCGCGCCAGATATCTGAAAATCCGCGTCCATCCCGCTTCCGTGGACAGGGTTCGCGAGGAGCTCGACGCGGTCTTGCGCAAGAGCGATCTGGGCATGATGGTTGAAATCGATGCGGATGATGCGCTGGCACCGGCTGCTTGCATCCTTTCGACCGATATCGCCGTCATTGACGCCAGCATTGACGCGCAGCTCGATGCCATCGCCGCCGCAATCCGGTCAAAGGCCGAGGCGCCGGCATGACAGATCCCGCCATCGATATCGAAAGCCGTCTGGCGTCCATCATCCCAAATCTCCGTTCCGGCCTTCGTGACGATTCAAGCCGCCCCCGCAAAGGACGTGTGCGGCGGGTGACCGGAACGGTCATTCATGCGACCGTCGAGGAAGTCAGGATCGGCGAGATATGCGAGCTGGTCGACCCCAGAACCGGCAGGACGACCAAGGCGGAAGTCGTGGGCCTCATGGATGAGATGGCCGTCCTTGTTCCACTGGGCGATCTGACCGGTCTTTCGAGCCTGACCGAGGTCGTTGCGACCGGCAGGGACCAGCTGGTGCCCGTCGGGCCCGGTCTTCTGGGCCGGGTGATCAGCGCGTTCGGTGAGCCCTTGGATGGCAAGCCGCTTTCGCCGGACGGCATTGCCGGCAGCTATCCGGTCGATGCCTATCCGCCATCCCCGCTGGAACGCAGTCTGATTTCCGAGCCGATTCAGCTCGGAATCCGCGCTCTCGATGGGCTGCTCACCTGCGCGCGCGGGCAGCGCGTCGGTATCTTCGGCGAGCCAGGCGTCGGCAAGTCCATCCTGCTTTCCGATATCGTCAGCGGCACCGACGCCGATGTTGCCGTGGTCGCTCTGGTCGGCGAGCGTGGGCGCGAGGTGCGCGAATTCCTCGAGCACCAGCTTGGATCGGAGGGGCGCGAGCGGGCGATCGTCGTCGTCGCGACTTCGGACCGGCCCGCTATCGAGCGCGTCAAGGCCGCCTATGTAGCGACAAGCATAGCCGAATTTTTTCGGGACCAGGGCAAGCATGTGCTGCTTGCGATGGACAACATAACGCGGTTTGCACGTGCGCAGCGCGAGATCGGCTTGGCTTCGGGCGAGCCGCCGACGCGTCGTGGTTTCCCGTCTTCGCTGTTTGCCGTCCTGCCGCGTCTGCTCGAGCGCTCTGGACCCGGTCGTATCGGGTCCATCACCAGCCTTTACAGCGTTCTCCTGGAAGGCGACGGCACGCTGGATCCGGTCGCCGAGGAAATCCAGGCGCTGCTCGACGGCCACGTCTTCCTGTCGAGTGAGCTGGCGCAACGCAACCATTTCCCTGCCATCGACGTCCTGCGCAGTCGAAGCCGTCTGATGGATGCCGTTGTGCCGTCCACGCATCGTGCCGACGCCGGCCGTTTGCGCGAACTGCTCGCCCGCTATGCCGACATCGAACTGCTCCTGCGCGTCGGCGAGTACGAAAAGGGCAACGATGCCGCGGCGGACGAGGCGGTGGCGAAGATCGATGCCATCAACGCATTCCTGCGTCAGCCGTCCGCAGCACGCGAGACGATGGACAGGACACGCCAACGCATGCGGGAGATCGTCAATGAAGGAGCGTGACATGATCGCTCGACTGCGCGACCTCAGACGCCGCCGCGAGGAGCGCGCGCAGGAAGAGGTGATCAGAAGGCGCGCCGCCGCCAACCAGGCCGCAAGGGAAGTTCAGGAGGCGGCCGACGCCGTCGCGGAACACCTCCAGCGCACGATTAATGCCGAAGATGCGGCCTTCGCTGCGCTGGTTGGGCAGCCGGCGAATGCTGCCAGCCTCCATCGGCTTCAGCGGCGGTTCGAGGTTGCCGCCAGGAAGACAGGGCAGTTGCGGGAAGGCGAGAAGATGGCTGGCATCGCCGAGCAGCGCCGGAAAGTCGAGTTGTCTGCAGCCCGCAATGACCACCGCGCGAGCATGAAGGCCGTGACCAGGCTGGACAGGCTGTCGGAGCAATTGGCCAGACGCAAAGCGGGTCGTCGCCTGGCCTTCGCCGAGCTTTCCGAGGAAGAGGAGCGCGGTCAGCCGCGCCTATCCACAGAACGATAGCCCAATCCGTGATCGATATGGATGTGATGCCCCAGGACTTCGCGCCGGCAAGAACGAAAGCGCGGGCAAAGCCAGCGAAACGCGCGGCAGCACGCTCGAGCAGCGGAGAGCGGCTGACGTTGGAAACAGTAGCGTTCGCGGATGTCGGTGCTTTGAACGCCTTCTACCGCCGCCGCGCTGCCGCGCAGATCACGATTGCCGGGAAGACCATGGCGATCGCGGCCGCTTGGCCGGGGCTGAATGCCGCGAACCAGCCGCTATGCGCCGTTGGTTTCACCGTCGGGGACATGGCCGGGCAATTGCGCCTGCCGCTTTCTGTTGTCGAGCGAGGTCTCGCCAGGGTCGAAGGAGCGGTCGACATGAAACGGCTCGCGCCCGCTCACGCTGCGCTTCTGTTGGAAGCCACGTTCGAAGACGATCTCGAATGGATCGAGGACAGGCTGGACGAGAGGATCGCGATCACCTCGCTGGCACCAGGAGATGCCGTTTCGGGTGAAACTCCATTTGCTTTCGTCCTGACCAGCAAGGATGAGAGCATAGGCTGCGTCTTGACGACGAATGATGCCGGTCTGCCGGCGCGGATTGGCCGCCTTCTCGACGAGCTCGACAAAACAAGGCCGCCGGTCCCGGCCGAATTTCCGCTGCCGGTCTGCCTTTGGCGCGGCCCGGTTGCGATCACCCTTGGCGAGCTTCAAAGCCTGCAGGCCGACGATGTGGTGCTTTTCGACGATACGGCGGAAGAGCGCGCGGCGGCGCTCATCATTGCCGAGCGCCTTTTTGCGCCGGTGGCCCTGACCGCCGCTGGCCCGCAATTGCTTGCCGCGCCGACTGCAATCGCTGGCTCGAATTGGGAGTGGACCATGAACCAGAACACGTCGCCGCCGGGCACCTTGGAAGAGTCGACTTTGGACGATTTGTCGGTCGCCCTGGCCTTCGAGATCGGCCGCACGGCAATGCCTCTCGGAGAAGTAAGGCAGCTTGCGCCCGGCGCCATTGTTTCGCTCGCCGATGTAGCCGAGGCGACTGTCGACATCCTGGCCAACGGCAGGCGTGTCGGTCGCGGCGAGATCGTGCGGATCGGACAAAGCCTGGGCGTGCGGATCGTGCGCATGTTCGACAATGCTTGATAACTCGCCCAACCTGCTTGGAATTCTGATCGCCGTCGGTGTGGTTGGACTGCTGCCGCTGGCGGTCGTCACGATGACGGGCTTCCTGAAGATCTCGGTCGTGCTGTTTCTCATCCGCAACGCGCTTGGCGTTCAGCAGATGCCGCCCAATCTGGTGCTCTATGGCATAGCGCTCGTGCTGACGGTCTATGTCACCACGCCATTGCTGAGCGAAATGTCGAGCCGGCTTCAGGAAGGGCAGGTGCAGTTCCAGACGACGGATGACCTTGCCAGGGCAGCACAACTGGTCAGGGAGCCGTTGCAGCGCCACCTCATGAAGTTCACCCAGCGGCAGGAGCGACAATTCTTTCTTGATGGAACGAATCGCCTTTGGCCGGAGCAGGCGCGGCAGAACCTCAAGGATGACGATCTGTCGATCCTTGTCCCTGCCTTTGTCGCATCCGAGCTTACCCGTGCCTTCGAGATCGGCTTCCTGCTTTATCTGCCTTTCCTGATCATCGATATCGTTGTTGCGAACGTGCTGATGACGCTCGGCATGATCATGGTTTCGCCAGTCCTTATTTCGATCCCGCTGAAACTGTTCCTTTTCGTCGCCATAGACGGCTGGTCGCGGCTGATGCACGGCCTCATCCTGAGCTACTCGTGACGCTACCGGGGTTCTCGCATGAGTAATGATTTCATCCTGGCGAAGGTCCAAGGCGCGCTTCTAACGGTCTTGCTGGCCTCCAGCCCGGCCATCATCGCGGCGCTGGCCGTTGGCGTGCTCGTCGGTCTTGCCCAGGCGCTGACCCAGATTCAGGATCAGTCGTTGCCGCAGACCATCAAGCTCGTCGTGATCATGCTGGTCATCATCGTCTTTGGGCCGCTGCTTGGCCAGCAGATCGCGCAGCAGGCGTCGACAGCGCTGGACGAGTTTCCCGTCGTCACCCGTTGAGATACGAGAATGCCGGCCGAACCGCTCTTCACCTCGGTCAAAGAGCTTCAATTCTATCTGCTCGCAGGCGCTTTCTCACTCGCGCGCATGACCGGGTTCATGCTGCTCATGCCGCTTTTTTCGCGTGTGCCGCTGTCAGGGTTTCTGCGTAGTGGTGTGGCGTTGGCGTTGGCGGTTCCGGTCTTCCCGATGATCGTGAACAAGCTGACGACTACCGATCTGCCGACGACGATGATCGTGCTGTACATGCTGAAGGAGGTCGTGGTCGGGGTAACACTCGGGCTGGCGATGGGCATACCGTTCTGGGCGGCGGAAGCGGCGGGCGATATCCTGGATCTGCAGCGCGGCTCCTCGATGGGTTCGCTGATCGACCCGATGATGACCCATGAGACGGGTGCCACCGGCACCTTGCTCGCCATCATCATGGTCACGATCTACCTTGCAGCCGGCGGCCTGCAGCTTTCGTTGACCAGTCTCTACGACAGCTATGGCCTTTGGCCGATCGACCGACTTCTGCCTTTGTTCAGCAAGGACGCGGCTGGAATCTTTCTCGATCTGCTGAACCGCATCCTGGTGATGGCGCTGACCCTCGTTTTCCCGCTCATCATCAGCATGCTCTTGTCCGACATTGTGCTGGCCTTCCTGGCGCGTGCCTCGCCGCACCTGAATGTTTTTGCGCTTTCGCTGGTCGTCAAGACATTGGTCTTCAGCCTCGTCTTCGTCCTCTACGCGGCTTTCCTGCTTTCTTACATGAACCGCGATCTCGGCTTTCTGCACGAGGCAGGCCGGCAGATTGAAGCGATCGGATGCCGCGACTGTCAGTGAGAGTCAGTATGTCTATGCAAAAGTGCTAATAGTTTATATTTTGCCGCATAATCAATAAATACAATTTATCGAAGAGAAAAGATTCTGGTGATTTGACAATCGGCTAGCTCACCGATGATCTTAAAGTCTTTCGCGGACTTGCATATTTCTGGAAGCCATGCCTCGCCAAATCACTTCATTGTTCTATGACAATTTGCGGCTAGTCGATGCAGATAAACTGCGGAGGCTGGTTAGGGCAGGGGCCTATGAAGGGCGCACAGGGGGGCTGGCGCTGGGCAAGCTCCAAGCCAACGTCGTGATTGTGCCTCGTCGCTTTGCCGGGGATTTCCACCAGTTTTGCGTCCGCAACCCTAAAGCCTGCCCATTGGTGGGGGTAAGCCGCGCCGGCAGCCCATTGCTTCCAGGGCTGGGCGATATCGATATCCGAACCGATGCTCCGCAATACAATATCTACCACTTTGGGCAGGTGATCCGTCAGAGGACAGATATCATCGACCTTTGGCGGGACGATTTTGCCGCCTTCGCGCTCGGCAGTGCGCTTACCGTCGAAGCGGCCCTCGTGGAAAAAGGCGTCAAACTTCGCAGTGTCGGCTGCGGCAAGGCTCTCCCAAAATTTCGGACCAAAATCATGACGCGCGCCGCAGGACCTTTTGGCGGCGAAATGATCGTCTCCATGCGTCCCATAAGACGGTGTGACGTCGACAAGGTTCGCGCCCTCACCGCACGCTTCCCGCTTGCCCATGGATCTCCCATCCATGTCGGAGAGCCTTCGATTATCGGAGTAAGGGATCTGATGGCTCCCGACTGGGGCGACGCGATCGAAGTCGTGGAGGGGGACGTCCCGGTGTTCTGGGCCAGCAGCCTGACCGCGCAAGATGCGCTTGCCCGAGCCGAACTCGCGATCTCGATCACGGTATCGCCAGGCCATATGTTGATCACCGACGTCGACGCGAATGCGGACGCGGGCACCTTCAGGGTTTGATACGGTTCCGGCTTCCGGCGATACCATTATCGTCATCTTCGGCAGTTGATGACCAGGTACTGATGGCCGGGACATGCTGGTAGCATCCGTCCGCTTTTCGCCAGGGGCGCCAACGTCACTCGCAGGAGCCTGCCTATGACCTGGTCGCGGCCTAGGACGCGCGTCGCGGACGACACTTCCATCTGTTCGGCGAATTCGAGAACCTCTTCTCCTGCATCGATCAGCCGGTAGCCGGTGGGGTGGGGGTTCGAACATCTGCGCCCCGAGACGCTCCTCTAGCTGGGCGATGCGTCGCAGCACTGTAGAGTGGTTCATATCGAGACGTTCGGCACCGGCCTGGACTAAGCCGCCGCGTGAGCGGTTTTCCGTCCGGAATTGCATAAAAACAAAGAGATAGTGTGTTTCGCCGTTCTCATGAAACGGTGAAACGCACTAGGCGAGCGACGTCTGGCGCACGAAATGCGTGGATGAAACCGCGTTCATCGGCAAACGGACCGGGACGAAGTCAACACCGCGCACCGCGCTGGGGATCTCGTCCGACATCGGTTCCCGTCCAACTGGCCGTTGCGCCGGATCGGCGACGGGAACCGTCGAGAGCAGCTTGCGCGTATAAGGGTGCTGCGGGTTGCCGAAGACAGATCGGCGGTCACCGATCTCCACGATTTCGCCCAAATACATGACGGCAACGCGATGCGCGATGCGCTCGACCACGGCCATGTCATGGCTGATGAACAGAATGGCGATGCCCATATCGCGCTGGAGATCCATCAGCAGGTTGATGACCTGGGCCTGGATCGTCACGTCGAGCGAGGCGACCGCCTCATCCGCGATGAGCAGGCGCGGGTCGAGCGCCAATGCCCTGGCGATGCAGATGCGCTGCCGTTGACCGCCCGAGAAGGCATGGGGGTAGCGTTCGAGATGTTCTGGCGGCAGATGCACTTTGGCCAGCAGATCCGCTGCCCGCTTACGCAACTCACCGCCCCGCGCGATGCGGTGGACGCGCATCGGATCCGCCAGGGCCTGCCCGATCGTCATACGCGGATTAAGCGAGGAGAACGGGTCCTGGAAGACCATCTGCACCTCGCGCCGAAAGCCCGCGAGCATCGCCCGTCCCGCGCCGATGATCTCGTGGCCGTCGTAGCGGATGGAGCCGGACAGGGGCCTGTCCAATTGCATGATACTGCGCGCCACGGTCGACTTGCCGCATCCCGATTCTCCCACCAAGGCCAGCGTTTCACCGGCGAAAATATCGAAGGAAACGCCCTCTACCGCGTGGACCCGGCCGGTGATGCCGCCAAGGACGCCGCCCTTCAGATCGAAACGCGTGACCAGATCGCGAACCTCGACCAGAGGCTTCCTGTCTGTGGAGAGCGGTCCGCTCATGCTGAAATCTCCGGCTGCGAGGCTTCGGCATTGTAGATGACGAGTGGGAATTTCTCTGGCGCATCCTTGTCGGCCATGCTCCCCAGCCGCGGCACCGCCGAGATCAGAGCGCGCGTATAGCGGTGTCGGGGATCAGCGAAAATCTGGTTCACGGTGCCCGATTCGACGATCTCGCCCTTCAGCATGACGCAGACGCGGTCGGCGATTTCCGCGACGACGCCCATGTCATGGGTGATGAAAAGAACAGACATGCCGATCTCACGCTGCAGGGCGCGGACAAGGTCCAGGATTTGCGCCTGGATGGTGACGTCGAGCGCTGTGGTCGGTTCGTCGAGGATCATCAGCGAGGGGCGGCACGCCAACGCTATCGCGATCATGACGCGCTGGCGCATGCCGCCTGAAAGCTGGTGCGGGTACTGGTCTAGCCGCCGGGCGGCATCCGGCACGCGCACCAGCTGCAGCACATTCAGCGCGATGTCGCGCGCCTCGCGCGGCGATTTGCCTTGGTGTCGCGTCACCACTTCGGCAATCTGGTCGCCGACGGTGAACACCGGATTGAGGCTCGACATCGGATCCTGGAACACGATCGAGAACTCGAAACCGCGAAGCCCCTCCATGCGCTTTTCCGAAAGCTTCGCCAGATCAACCACGCCGCCATCCTTGAGCCTCATCAGGATACGCCCGCCCGTGATCCTGGCGCCGTCGTATTCGGTCAGGCGCATCACTGTCATGGCGGTCACGGATTTGCCCGAGCCGGATTCGCCGACCAAGGCCAGCGTCTCACCGCGCTTGATCTGGAACGACACGCCTTGAACTGCTCGCACCGCCTTCGCCGCTCTTGAGCCGAAGCAGACTTCAAGGTTCTCGACCGATAGTATCACGTCGTCGGGGAGGCTCGCGGTGGCGGCGGATTTGACGGTCAAGAAACACTCCGGGCGCGTTCGAGCACGATCAACGGCATCGAACGCAGCGAGCTTACAGGCTGTCAATAGGGTGTGATGCCTGGATGGGCCAGAAATGGATTGCCCGGATGTCGACGGAGGGACCCGCGCGCGTCATCTCCCGAGAGAATACTCGGAGTTCCGGCGAGGATTTTCCTGGTTATGCAAAATCTGCATCGATCTATCGGATTTCGCATGACCCAGCGCATGGCTCGTTGACTGCTACCGCATCGCCAGCGTCGGATCGGTGAGATTGCGTCCGCTTGCCTGCTCGGCGGTCCGTGACAGATACTTCCACAGCGCCTCGCCGTCTCGGCTTCGCGCTCCCACACGCCGAAAGATCCTGATCTCGATTTCCAGGGACATCTGCTGTCCGCCGATCTGAACCAGCTCGCCTTGCGCGATCGCTTTCTGAACGCAGATCTGCGGCAGCCAGACCACGCCTTGCCCGGCTATCGCCATCTGCTTCAACCCTTCGGCCAGCGATGACTGGTAGACGATGCTCAGGTTGAGCGGGCGCCGCCAGCGCGACTGGATGAGCGAGATCAGCTTGCCAAGATAGCCGTCGCTCCAGGAATAGGCGAGGTAGGGAATCCGCGTGCCCTCCGGTACGTCAACGTTGAAAAGCGGTGCTCCCTTCTGGTCGACACCAGACACCAGAACCAGGCGATCCCTGCCAATTTGAAGCGATTCGAATGGGCCGCCCTCGAGGACCGGCGGGCCGTCGGGGTGGTCGTATGTGATGGCGAAGTCGCACTTGCCGGATGATAGGTGGTCGACGCATTCCAGGAAGTCGCCCGTGTGCATGCTGCTTCGGACCGGCGCGTTAGGCAGTTCGGGTTGGCTGATCCATTTGGGAAAAAAATAGATAGCCAGCGTATGAAGCGCGGCGAAGGTCAAGAGCCGTGAACTGGCGCCGGCGGCGTTGCGGCAGTCGGTTCGCAAGCGGTACATGTCGCGAAGCATTTCCTGGCAGCGCGGAACGAAAATGTTGCCGGCGCTGGTGAGGTGAACCGGGTATGTGCTGCGGTCGATAAGTTCTGCGCCGACCCACTCTTCCAGCGCCTTGATGCGGCGGCTGAAGGCTGGCTGCGAGATATTTCGAGACGCGGCCGCGGTCGAAAAATTCCGCGTCGCGGCAATCTCGAGGAAGTCCTCAAACCACGCCAGCTCCATGATCGACCTCATGCATTATTCGCATAACCGATCCTATCTACGCATTGGACAGTGGCGCAAGCCTGCTCCTAGCTTCCTCGCAAAAATAAGAAGAGCTCGAGTCAATTGTGGGAACATCTCATGAAAATGAAACATGCCTTGGCATTAGCTTTCTGCATCGGCACAAGCGCCGCTGCGTTGCCAGCAATGGCAGAGACCAAGAATCCCGGGACCTTCGTGTTCCTTTGGACTGACGATGTTCAGTCCTTCGATCCCGCTTATATCGCGAACACACCGAGCTCCTACGGTGTTTTGAACGTCTACAGCCGCCTGTTGAACTATAACGGCTCCCAGATCTCCGAATTCGTGCCGTCCCTGTCGGCGCAGGTACCCAGCCTGGAAAACGGCCTGATTAAGCAGAACGCCGACGGTTCGGTCAGCTATACATTCCCGATCCGAAAGGGCGTCCACGCCCATAAGGTCGGCATCAAGGGCGATGACGGCAAGATCACCTGGCAGTACTACGATGGGCTGACCAGCGAGCAGAAGGCCAAGATTGAGCCGGGCTACGGCGAGATCACACCCGAAGACGTGCGTTACTCGCTGCTGCGCGCGATCCTCATGGGCCAATCCTGGATGTCCAACGCCATCACCGAGGTGGTGACGGCGAGCAAGTACACCGACGTCGCGAAATGGGTCGAGGCTGAAGGTAAGGTCTCGGATATCAAGGATGCCAGCCCGGAGGCGCTTCGAAAGGTTTATGACGAACTTGCTTCGCAGATCACCGTCGAGGGCGACAACGTCACGCTGAAGCTGCCGAAATCCTTCCCCGCCACGCTCGGCGTCCTTGCGCTGCCATTCGGTGCGTCTATCGTCGACAAGGAATGGGTCGCCTCTGTCGGAGGTTGGGATGGCAATGGCGACACATGGAAGAAGTACTATCGCCCCGAGCTCGGCGACGATCCGCTTTTTGCCGAGGAAAACGGCACCGGTCCTTTCATGCTCGACGAATGGGATCGAACTGATCGCCGCATCACGCTGAAGCGCTTCGACAATTATTTCATGGGCCCGCCCTCGCTCGAGCGTGTCGTGATGCGCACCGTTCCAGAATGGACGACGCGTCGTTTGCAGTTGCTTTCCGGCGATGCCGACTTCGTGACGGCGCCCGTCGAATTCCTGGACGAACTCTCCAAGACGGACGGCGTCAAGGTCATCGACGGTCTGCCCAAGGTCTTCAGCCGCGGCCTCTACTTTGCCTGGCCGCTGGATGATGCCGACAATCCCGCGATCGGCAGCGGCAAGCTCGACGGCAACGGCATCCCGCCGGACTTCTTCTCCGACATCGATGTCCGCAAGGGTTTCAACTATGCCCAGAACTACCAAGCGCTGATAAAGCAGGCGCTGCTCGGCAAGACGGTGCAGGCGCGTGGCCCGACCGTGCGCGGCATAATGGGATACCGCGCGGATTCGCCGATCTACAGCTATGACCCGGCAAAGGCTGCGGAGCATTTCAAGAAGGCCTTCGGCGGCAAGCTGTGGGACACCGGGTTCACCTTCACGGCCTATGTTCAGGAAGGTACGCCGCAAGGTACGGCGGCGCTTTCAGCCCTCCAGCAGGGGCTGCAGCGCATCAACCCGAAGTTCAGGATGAAGATCCAGTCGCTGCCATGGGCATCGATTTCCGACAAGCTCAACAACCGTGAAAAGCCTGCCTCGCCGCTCACCTATATGGGCTGGGGCCCCGACTATTCGGATCCGGGCGGCCCGCTGGGCGCCGCGACCTACTATCTGTCTCCCACCGGCCTCGTCGGCGGCATGCTCGGGCAGGGGTATCGCGATCTCATGGCCGAGAAATTCAAGCCGCTTCTCGACCAGGCCTGGGCCTCGAGCGATCCGGCGGTGCGCGAGCCGATCTACGCCAAGCTGCAGGACATGTCTTACGACTACGCCACAACGCAATTCCTCTGGGAAGACTTCGGCTACATCGTCACCCGCAGCAACATCGACGGCTACGTGCACAACATGATCCTTTACGGCGCGTGGGATTTCTATCCCGTCACCAAGAAGGCCGATTGACCGGCTTCACGTTCAGCCAGGCGGAGCCGCCGCCCGGCTGAACCTCTCCCTCATCGCGCGGATGCTGATGTGCTGAACTACGCTTTGCGGCGGCTTCTGATGTTGCCCGTCGTCCTCTTCGCCCTGTCGCTGATGCTTTTTGCGCTGCAGATGTCGCTGTCGCCAACGCAGCGCCTGGCCGCCTACGCGCCGTCGCCCGACTTCCTCAAGGGTGGCCAGGACAGCATCCGCAGGATGATCGAGCAGTATGGGCTGAACGATCCCTTCTACATCCAATACGGGCGCTGGATCGGCAACATCGTGACCGGCAATCTGGGCTGGTCGGAGACCGCGCGCCAGCCCGTCGCCCATGCGCTGGCGTCTCTTTTGCCGGCGACGCTGGAACTGGTGCTGCTGGCATTCATTCCCGGGTTCCTGCTGGCCATCTACCTGGGCTCGCGGGCCGGCATCCATCTCAACCGCTGGCCGGACCATCTGATCCGGATCTTCACCATCCTCGGCTGGTCCTTCCCGGTCTACGTCTTCGGACTGCTGATGCTGCTGATTTTCTACTCGGCACTCGACTGGTTTCCGCCCGGTCGCCTCAGCCAGTGGGCGCAGGCGGCGGTCACGTCTCCAGGCTTTACCCGCTATACCGGCGCGAACACGCTCGACGCTTTGCTCAATGGCAATCTCGCCATCTTCTGGGATTCGCTGAGGCATCTCGCTGCTCCGGTCATCACGCTGACCTATGTCAACCTCGCAAACATGACGCGCGTCATGCGCACCTCGATGCTGGAAACGCTGCGCCAGGACTATGTCCGCACTGCCCGCGCGAAGGGCATGCCCCGGCGCGTGGTCGAGTTGCATCATGCCCGGCGCAACGCGCTTCTTCCCGTCACGACGATCGCCGGAATGGAACTTGCCGCCATGATGGGCGGCGTCGTCATTACCGAAACAATCTTTGACTATGCCGGGCTCGGCCAGTTCGCGGCCAAGACCGCCGCCAATCTCGACTTCCCGGCCGTGCTTGGCTTCGGCCTCTATTTCGCGGTCGTTCTCGTCTTGCTGAACCTGGCCGTCGACATGATCTATCCGCTGCTCGATCCGAGGGTGAAGACGCGATGAGGGCGCTTGGCTATCTGAAGCGCAATCCCATTTCGCTGGTCGGCGTGCTCCTGCTGCTGGCCTTTGTGCTGATCGCGATCTTCGCGCCGGTGCTCGCGCCGCCGCAGGAATTCCAGATGTCGGCTTACGACACACCGCGGGCGGGCTTCCTGGCGACGCCGCAGCCGCCATCGCCCGATGCGATTTTCGGAACCACCGAAGGCCAGTATGACATCTACTACGCCGTCGTCTGGGGCACCCGCACGGCATTCAAGATCGGCCTCGGCGTCGTTGCCATCTCCGTTTTGATTGGAACCATCATCGGTTCGATCGCGGCCTATTACGGCGGAGCCGTTGACGAGGTTCTGATGCGTATCGTCGATGTGTTCATGGCAGTTCCTTTTCTGATCGCCGCCATGGTTCTGACCGCGCTCCTCGGCAAGGGGCTGGGGCCGATAACCGTCGCCCTGACGACCTTCGGATGGATGGGCTACGCGCGCGTCGTGCGCAGCGAAATCCTGCGTATCCGCGAGATGGATTTCGTGAACGCGGCGAGGAGCTACGGCGCCGGCGACTTCCGGCTGATCGTGTTCCACATCCTGCCCAATGCATTCTTTCCCGTGCTCGTGCTGGCGACCATGGCCACGGGCTCAATGGTGCTTACCGCGTCGGCCCTGAGCTTTCTGGGCGTTGGCACCGAAGAGGGCTACGCCGATTGGGGACAGTTCATCGCCTACGCGCGCAACTGGATTGTCGGCCAACCCGGTAATCCATTCCAGTACTGGTACACGCTTGCCTTCCCTGGAGCCGCGATTTTCCTGTTCGTGCTGGCGTGGAATCTGGTCGGCGACGCGCTGCGCGACATTCTCGATCCCCGCCATACCGATTGAAGGGAGTACCCTCGTGTCTTCGCTTTCCCGCAGCGCTGTCGAGCTTTTCGAAGATCTTATCCGTCACGAGGTCGAGGACAAGGCGATCCCATCGATCTCCTATGCCCTGGTCGACAGGGACGGCCTTATGGCGCATGGCCATATCCAGCGTCACGATCGTCACTTCGACATGAAGGACGATACCTGTTTTCGCATCGGCTCGATCACCAAGACCTTCACGTCGGTTGCCATCATGCAACTTGTGGAACAAGGGCTTGTCGACCTTGATGTCGACGTCTCGGAGTACCTGCCGGGCTTCCGTCCGGTCAATCCGTTCGCCGGGCGCGAAAGCGGACCCCACGGTTCCCTGATCACCCTGGGCAAGCTGATGAGCCACACCGCCGGCATCGTGCGCGAGCCTAAGAGCGGACACTATCTGGATTCGCACAAGCCGCCGCTGGCCGACACGGTCGCCGAGCTCGCCACGTCCACCCTGAAGCAAGATCCCAGTGCCGGCATCATGCACTATTCGAATGCCGGCATCGCCGTGGTCGGCATGGTGATCGAGCGGGTGACGCGGAAAAGCTATTCCGATTATATCACCGAGAACATCCTGAAGCCGCTGGGCATGAAGGACACGTCGCCGGGAATGGCGCCCGGCATCCGTGAAAGGCTTGCGCCGGCCGACATGTGGACGATCGATGGGGACAGCCCGGCACCGGTGTTCAATCTCGGCGGGTCGCCCGCCGGCAATATCTTCTCCACCACATCGGACATGGCCAGCTACACGCAATGCCTCTTGCGTGGCGGTTTTGCGCCCGATGGCCACTCCATCGTCAGTCCGGCGTCGCTTCGCAAGATGTGGACTCCCATCGGCAAGCGCCCCGAAGGTCACAACAAGGACCTGAACGGCTATGGCCTGTGCTTCGGCGTCGGCGATATGGACGGATGGACCTCCGTCGGGCATGGCGGCGCGGTCTATGGTTATGCCTCTCAGATGATGATCCTGCCCAGGGCCGGCTTCGGTGTCCTGATTTTCGCGACGCTTGATTTCGCCAATCAGATTGCCTCCCGGCTCGCTGGCGATGGCCTGCGTATCGCCCTCGCCAATTGCGGCATGGGACGCATGCCGGAGCGCAGCCAGACTCCGCCGCCTATCACCGAGGATCAGTTCGCGCGCCTGCCCGGCCTCTATCGCCATGAGACGAGCGGCGAGGTCGTCGAGGTGAAGAGCAAGGACGGCAAGCTCTACCTGATGGGGGAGGGCGTGCCGCTTCAGATCCGCCCCGTTTCGGGCAGCGACTTTGTCATCGACGGACGCATCTATGGCCGCGGGGCCGAATACGCGCATATGAACCTCTCCTTCTCTCAGGCCAATGAATTGACCTGGAAAGGGGCGAGTTGGTCGCGCGTCGACACCCTGCCTGTCGAAAAGGTGCCGCCCGAGATTGCGCCGCACCTCGGCGAGTACGGGCCGGACTTCAACATCACCTATCTGACCTACAGCCACGGTGAGTTGAAATGCCTGATCGAGTATTTCTGCACCCACACGTGCGAGCCGGTGGATGCCGGACGGTTCCGTATGCACGGGCTGCTCTACGAAGAAGAAATTCTCGAGCTGGACGCCGTCGACGACAACGGGCGTCGCGGCATTCGGGTCGGTCCCATGTTCCTTGTGCGCCGGCAGGCCGAAATGGCGGCCTGAAGGACAAGTGACAGGCCAGGTTCTCACGTCGGCGACGGCACGAGCCGCGGCCCGACGACTTCTCAGACATCGAAAGGCAAGGGTATGAAAGTCTTCATCAGCGCCGATATCGAAGGCACGGCGGGTATCACCAACTGGGACGAGGCGCGCAAGGGCAATCCCGATTATGCGGAATTCCGCGAATATATGACGGACGAACTCGTTGCGGCCTGCGAGGGCGCAAAGGCGGCAGGCGCGACCGAAGTCGTCGTCAAGGACGCCCACTCGACCGCGCGCAATCTGATCCTGTCCAAGCTTCCAGCCTATGTGCGCATCGTGCGCGGCTGGAGCGGCCACCCGGACGCAATGATGTTCGGCATCGACAAGACCTTCGACGCCGCTCTTTACACGGGCTATCACAACAAGGCCGGCACCGACACGAACCCGCTGGCGCACACGCTGACCGGCACCGTTTCCAGGATGCTGATCAACGGCGAAGTGGCATCCGAATATACGCTCAACGCGTGTTGCGCCGCCCGTTACGGCGTGCCCTCCGTGTTCCTGTCGGGTGACGCCGGCATGTGCGGAGAGGCGAAGGCCCTGGTGCCTGAAATCGCCACCGTCGCCACGAGCGAAGGGTTCGGGCCGGCCACGTCCTCGCTCTCGCCGCAGGGCGCCGTGAAGGCGATTCGCGAGACGGTGGAAGCCGCGCTGTCGCGCGACCTGTCGAAGTGCCTGCCGAAACTGGCGAAGACGTTCGAGCTCATCGTTGAATACACGACCCCGATCGAAGCCTACCGGGGAAGCTGGTATCCTGGTATCGAGCATCCCGCCCCGCGCACGCTTCGCTTCAAGGCGGACAACTTCTTCGACATTCAGCGTGCCATCCGGTTTGTTGTCTTGGGTTGATTGGTACCCGGTACGGCCGACCGATCTGCAGCGGGCTGTGCCGGCATGTCCTGCCGGTCACAGCCCCACTGCAACCCTTCCGCGTCGGGGCGATCGTTAGAAAAAGGTCTTCAGCGCGCCGACAATGTCATAGGCGTCATTGACCAGGAACAAAATTTGCCATTTGTCAAAGGTTGTGCAGGGGTGCGACACGCCAAGTCCGATACGATCCCCGACCTTGACCGAAGCCGTCTCCGGGACGCGCATGTAGGCGTGCTGGTCGTTGCTGGCGAAAATCTCGCAGCCGGTCAGCATTTGAGGCAAGTCACCGTCGCGCGAGACGAGCAGCGGCACCGGCAGCCCGGAATCGGTCCCAAAGTCTCGCTTGCCGGCAGTCAGGATCGCCAGCCCGGGTTCCGGGCTGGACTGCACATGGGTCCACACCTCCAACGCGTTGATCAGCCCCTCATTCTCGCCCGTCGCGGCAAGGATGCGCTTCTGCTCTGCCTGGTAGACGCCGCTGTCATGGCTGACATAGCAGCCGCTGCGTGTCATCACCTGGGCGCCGCTGCCGGAGAGCCGGTCGAGAACGATGTCGTAGAACGACGAGCCGCCTGCAGTCACGATCGGTGGCGCGCGTTCGAACAGGCTTTGACTGGCGCATGCATTGTAGAGGGCGCCGATCTCGTCGACGAAAGCGGCAACCGCCTGCGCCGGACCTCCATCCTTCGGCTTGATCAGCCCTTCGAACGCCTCGACGCCGCACAGTCGCAATTGCGGTGTCGCGTGCGCGGCACGGGCCACCTCGAGCGCTGTTTCGTTGTCCCGGCAGCCGGTTCGGCCGCCGGGGTAGCCGCGCTCGACCAGCACCTGGATGGGCCGCGATTTCTTTCCGGCACGCCGGACTGCTTCGCTCGCCAGGCGCACGGCGTCCAGGCTGTCGACCAGCATGTAGAAATCGAGGTCTGGCGACGCGTTCAGCTCGGCGACCAGCGCATCCAGCTCCAACTGTCCGACGAGCTGGTTGGCGAGCACGATGCGATCGATGCCGAACCGGCGGCAAACTTTTATCTGGTGCAGCGTGGCGACGGTTACGCCCCATGCGCCGTCGCGCAACTGCCGCTGCATGATCTGCGGACACATCGTCGTCTTGACATGCGGCGCGATCATCGCGTTGCGCTTCGCGATGAAGCGTTGCATCCAGCGCGAATTGTGGTCGAGCGCGGACTCCTTGATGACAGCCGCCGGCAACGGCACATGGCCGCGCAGCAAGTTCCAGCCCTTCGATGCGACATCGTGAAGCCGGACCACAACTCCGGGCGGAATGCCCTTGGTGGTTTCGTCCAGCACCAGATCGTCAAGCGCTTGAAGGTTCATGTGATTTCCCGGCTCCCTGCCATCCCAAGCCGTGCGCGCGCGGCCAGGCGCCATCGCTGAGTGGTCCGGGCGCCTTGCGGAAATCATATAATAGTTTGATGATGAGAAAACATTTTTCTTAAACGAAAGACAGGCTGGAATCACCAAATGCGCATTTTCATCGCGGGCATGGATACCGAGACCAATACATTCGCGCCCATCCCAACCGGCTACCATAGCTTCGAGGAGATGGGCATTGCGCGTGGCGACGCCACGTCGAAGGCCCTCAATGAGCCTTCCTGCCAGCTCTTCGTGTGGCGTCAGCGCGGCGAAGCGGACGGCCATGAGATCGTGGAGAGCCTCTGCGTCTGCGCCGAGCCCGGAGGCATAACCATCCGCAACGTCTATGAGCAGTTCCGCGATGAGATTCTGGCCGAGCTCAAGGCGGCGATGCCGGTCGACTGCGTGCTGCTGGCGCTGCATGGCGCCTTTGTCGCCGAAGGCTATGACGATACCGAAGGCGATCTGCTTGCGCATGTCAGAGCAGTCGTCGGCCCCGACATTCCCGTCGGCGCCGAACTGGACCTGCATTGCCACACAACCCGCAAGATGGTCGACAACGCAACCGCCATCGTCGCCTACAAGGAATATCCGCACACCGACATCATGGATCGCGCCGGCGAGCTCTACCGCATCATCGTCGATACGGTGGAGGGTAGGATCCGGCCTGTGATGGCGCTATACGACTGCCGCATGATCAGCACCTTCCGGGTGCAGGAACAGCCGATGCGCGGCTTCGTCGATGCCATGACCGCCGCTGAGTCCGAGCCTGGCATCCTTTCGGTTTCGCTGGGCCATGGCTTTCCCCATGGCGACGTCGAGGATGTCGGTGCGCGCATGCTGGTCATCACCGACGGTGACAGGCCGCTTGCCGAGCGGACCGCGGAAAAATTCGGCAAGCACCTCTTTGCGTTGCGCAACGACCTGATCCCGAAATTCCTCGGCATCGACGAGGCGCTCGATATCGCGCTCGCGGAGCCACAGGGCCCGGTCGTCATCGCGGATGTCTCCGACAATGCCGGTGGTGGCGCGCCGGGCGATTCCACTTACATACTACGCCGGCTGATAGAGCGCGGCATCGGCAACGTGGCCAGCGCCATGTATTGGGATCCGATCGCCTATCGCTTTTGCGTGGAAGCTGGGATCGGCGGCACCATCGACCTGCGGGTCGGCGGCAAGTGCGGTGTGTTCTCCGGCATGCCGGTCGATCTGCGGGTCACCGTCAAGGGCCTGGGACGCGATTTGACGCAGCGCTTCGGCACCATGCCCTGGCCGCTCGGCGATGCGGCATGGGTTACCACCGATGGCGGCATCGATCTGATCATCAACACGGTGCGGACGCAGGTTTTCCATCCGGACTGCATGACCGCGGTTGGCCTCGACCCGAGCGAGCGGCGCATCGTCATCGTCAAATCCAACTATCATTTCCAGGCAGGGTTCGCGCCGATCGCCAAGCGCATCCTGTTTTGCGCCCCGCCCGGCGCGACGCAGCCCAACTTCGCTTCGATCCCTTATACCAAGCTGAAGCGGCCCTATTGGCCGAAGGTGGAAAACCCGTTCGAGGTTGCTTGATCGCCTTTGGCGATCGCAGGCTTAGCACCGACGCCGCGTTTCAACCGGCGTCTGCAAGCGCGCCCGTCACCACGTGACAACGCACCGTGCGCGCGCCATCGATTGCTTTGAGCACCTGCGGCTGTTCGCAGCCCGCGGTCGCCGAAGGACAGCGTTCCCGAAAATAGCAGCCTGAGGGCAGCTTGCGGTTGCTTGGCAGTTCGCCGGCGCGGGGTGCGATCGTCGCCAGCGGTCGCTCGAAACTCGGCACGGCGTCGAGGAGCGTCTTGGTGTAGGGGTGCCGCGGACCGTCCAGTACCTGCTGTGCAGTCCCCGCCTCGACGATCTGGCCGAGATACATGACGGCAACGCGATCGGCGACGTGGCGAACCAGCGAGACGTCGTGCGAGATCAATGCGTAGGACAGCTTGCGCTCAGCCTGCAGCGTCAGCAGCAGGTTGACGATCTGCGCCTGCACCGAAACATCCAGCGCCGATGTAGGCTCGTCCAACACCAGGAGTTCCGGCTCGACGGCAAGCGCCCGGGCGATCGCGATGCGCTGGCGTTGACCGCCCGAGAACTCATGCGGATAGCGGTCGATCTGCTCAGGACGCAGGCCAACTGAAACGGCAAGCTCGGTCGCGCGCTCGATCAGTTGCTTGCGACTATAGCCGCCGCGGATGTGCAGTGGCTCGGTGATCAGTCGCCATGCCGGTAGACGCGGGTCCAGCGAGGATTGGGGATCCTGGAAGATGATCTGGATGTGGGTGTTCGATTGCGCACGGTCGACCCCCTTCAGCCTGATCGAGCCGGCCGTGAGGGGCGTCAATCCGACGATTGCCTGACCGAGCGTGGATTTGCCGCAGCCCGACTCTCCGACGATCCCCAGCGTTTCGCCTTCGGCGACGCGGAGCGAAACGCCATTGACCGCATAGACGTCAGTGCCGCCAAACCAGCCCGAGGTCACCCGATAGCGCACCTCGACATCTTCCAGGGCAAGGAGCGGCTGCTGTGAATTCATGTGGCTTCCGCCTCCTCGATACGGCGCCAGCACGCGGCACGACGCGAAGGGTCGATGGAGGCCAATGGCGGTACGTCCACGCAACGCTCGTTCTCCTCGCGGCAACGCGCGCGAAACAGGCAACCGGCGGGCGGATTCAGCATATCGGGCAACGTTCCGGGGATCTGCTCCAGGGGTTGCTTCGGCACGGCCAGTCCCGGCAGGCAGCGGATGAGCGCGCGGGTATAGGGATGCGCAGGGGCGGCGAGCACGGCGGCCGTGGTCCCGGACTCGGCGACGCGCCCGGCGTAGAGCACATAGAGCCGGTCGCACAACTGCGAAACCACTGCCATGTCGTGCGAAATGAAGACTACCGCGGTGCCGGTGCTGACCGCCTTCTGTTTGATGAGCGAAAGGATAAGCGCCTGCACCGTGACATCGAGCGCCGTCGTTGGCTCGTCGGCAATGATAAGCTTCGGTTCGCAGGAGAACGCCATCGCGATCAGCACACGCTGACGCATGCCACCCGACAGTTCGAACGGATAGGCCCGCATGATCCGTTCCGGCTCGCTGATCAGCATGTCGCGCAGCAGCCCGACCGCCTTTTGCCGGGCCGCATCAGTGCCAAGACGCTGGTGACGTCGGATGACCTCGATCACCTGGTCGCCGATGCGACGCGTCGGGTTCAGCGCGTTCATCGGCTCCTGGAAGATCGTCGAGACCTGACGACCGCGCACGTGCTGCAACTCACGCTCGCTGAGCTTCATCGGATCGTTGCCGAAAAGACGCACGGCGCCGCCGGTGATGCGTGCGCTGCCCTTCGGCAGAAGCCGCGTCGCGGCCATCATGGTGACCGATTTGCCGCAACCGGATTCGCCGACCACGCCAACGATCTCGCCGGCGCGAACGTTCAGGCTGATGCCGTTCAGCGCCTTGACTGGACCGCGAAAGGTGCGGAACTCGAGCGCCAGATCATCGATGTCGAGGAGGATATCGCCCTGCGCTGCGCTCATCGCCCGCCAAGCCTCGGGTCAAGCATGTCGCGCAGGCCGTCGCCCAGCAGGTTGAAACCCATGGCGCTGATCAGGATCGCAAGGCCAGGAAAGGTAATGTACCACCATTGATCGAGGAAGTAGTTTCGGCCGCTCGACACCATCGAACCCCACTCCGATGTCGGCGGCTGCGCGCCGAGGCCAATGAAGCTCAGCGCCGCGGCGGTCAGGATCGTGCCGCCAAGATCGAGTGTAGCCTGAACGATGATGGGCGAAAGCGCATTGGGCAGGATGTGCCAACGCAGCAGATAGGCTGGGGATGCTCCGAAGCTGCGCGAGGCCTTCACATAGGTCCGGTTGCGGAGCGACAGCGTCTGGCCGCGCGCCAGCCTGACATAGGCAGGCACGCGCACGACCGCCACGGCCAGCATGGCGTTGAACAGGCTGGGGCCGAGGGCAGCGGCAAGAGCCATCGCCAGGATCAGCGCCGGCAGCGCTAGAAAGACGTCCATCAACCGCATGATTGCCGTGTCGACGATGCCGCCGACCACACCGGACAGGCAGCCGATGATGGAGCCAACCACTGTCGAGATGATGACAATGGCAAACGCGATGCCGCAGGAGGCGCGCGCGCCGTAGAGAACGCGCGAGAACAGGTCGCGGCCAACCTCGTCGGTGCCGAACAGATGCTGAAGGCTCGGCGCCGCGAGCCGAGCCGACAGCGATATGCGGTCGGGCGGATAGGGCGCGAGGACTGGCGCCGCGACGATCACGATCAGCACCACCAGCGCAATGGCGGCGCCGACCAGAGTGAGCGGGCTGCCCTTCACCCGATACCAGATACGGTGGAGACCCTCGCGAGCGACCGATGGCCGCCTTGCGATGCTTGTCGCTTCGATGGCCATCAGCCAAGCTCCCGGATCTGCGGGTCAAGCACCATGTAGGTCAGGTCGACCGCCAGGTTGATCAGCACATAGCCGAGCGACGCGACAATGGTGAAGCCCATGATCGCCGGGAAATCCAGCGTCTGGATCGAGGAGACAACATAGCTGCCCATTCCTGGCCAGGCGAAGATCGTCTCGGTCAGCACTGCCCCGTAGAGGAGGTCGCCGAAGGCGAGGCCGAGCAGCGTCACCGACGGGATCAGCGCATTGGGCAGCGCATGGCGCAAGGTGATCGCCGAACGCGACAGGCCGTTGGCACGGGCGGTGCGCACATAGTCTTCCTGCAGCACGTCGAGCATCGAGGCCCGGATCTGACGCGTGATGATGCCGAGGTTGGCGAATGCCAGCACGAAGGCCGGCAGCACGAGGTGGTAGAGCGTCGATCGGAACGCCGCCAGATCGCCGGCGACCAGCGAGTCGATGAGGAAGAAGCCTGTCACCCGCGGCGGCGGCGCAATGCCGATATCGATGCGCGCGCTGCCGGGCAGGATCGGGATCTTCACATAAAAGACGATTATCAGCGCCAGGCCAAACCAGAAGACCGGCATCGAAATGCCGGCCACCGAGACGGCGCGTGCCGCCTGGTCGACCGGGCCGTCCTTGTAAATGGCCGACAGCACGCCGAGCGGCACGCCGATCAGGATCGCCATGATCAGCGCCGTGATGCCGAGCTCGAGCGTTGCGGGCAAAAAAAGCGCGATGTCGGTGGCGACCGGTCGCCGTGTCCTCAGCGAATTGCCGAGATCGCCCGACAGCAACTGCTTGACGTATATGACGAACTGCTGCGTCACTGGCTTGTCCAGTCCAAGCTCCTGGCGCACATGCGCCAGCGTCTCGGCGGAGGCCTTATCTCCGGCGATCAGCTGTGCCGGATCGCCGGGGATCAGATGCGAGATGGTGAAGGTGACGATGGCAACGCCGGCAACCACGAAAGCCAGCAGAACGAAACGCCGAAGGATGGTGGACAGCAACGACATGCCTTCGGCGTCCGCCCCTATTCGGACTTCGACATGTCGGCGATGTTGTACACCTGGATCAGCATCGGGTTGTAGACATAGCCTTTCACCGACGAGCGCATGGCGAAGATGTCGTTCTTCTGGAACAGAAGGACGTAAGGCGCATCCTCGTTGGTGATCTTCTGCGCCTCGATATAGAGCTTCTCCCGCTCCTTCTGGTCGACCGTCTGGAGGGCCTTGTTGATCAGGTCGGTGACCTTCGGGTTTTCGTAGAATGCACGGTTGCCAGGCGCGCCCATCTTGGTGGGATCGAACCAGATGTTCATGAACATGAAGGGATCGGCGAAGTCGGGGGTCCAAGCGCCGGTCGCGATGTCGTAGTCGCCCTTGGCGACCAGCTCGCGCTTGGTCGTGTCGGCAACGTTCTTCATGTCCAGCTTGACGCCGATTTCGGCAAGCGATGCCTGCAGTGCGAGACCGACCGGCTCCCAGGCCGAGTCGGCCTGCGAATAGGTGAAACTGATGTGCAGTTCGGAGACGCCGGCGTCGGCAAGCAGCTGCTTGGCCTTTTCCGGATCGTAGCTGTACTGCATGCCTTGCGGGTCATGGCCCCACATGCCATCCGGCACCGCGCCACGCATCTGCTCGGCCTGGCCCTGCATGATGCCATCGACAAGGCCCTTGTAATCGACCGCATAGGAAATCGCCTGGCGGACCTTCGGATTGTCGAACGGCGCCTTCTTGTTGTTGAGATAGAGATAGATGACGTAAAGGCTGGGATTGCTCTGGATCGCCACCCCGGCGCTCGACTTCATGGCTTCGGCCTGGTCCACGGGAACCTGGTCGATGAGATCGGCATCGCCGTTTTCCAGCTGCAGACGACGCGATGACATCTCGCGCACGATCTTGAAGATCACCTGCTTGAACGCCGGAGCCTTGCCCGAATAGTGCGGATTGGGCTCGAGTGTGATCTGCTGGTTGCGTTCCCAACTCGCGATCTTGAAGGCGCCGCTGCCAGCGCTGTGCTCGGCGAGCCAGGCGCGCGCATCGTCACCATTGACCGCATGATCCTGCGCCTTCGGGTTGACGATCGAGCCTGCCGAGGTAGCGAGAGCCGAAAGGAAAGGCGCGAACGGCGCCGACAGCTCGAACTTCACGGTTTGCGGATCGACGACGACGACATCCTTGACAGTCGGGAACATGTCTCCAGGACCAGCCGCCAGTTTCTTCACGCGATCGAAAGAGTATTTGATCGCGGCTGCGTCAACCGGCGAGCCGTCGTCGAACATGTGGCCTGACGCCAGCTTGAAGGTCCAACTGAGATTGTCTGGAGCGACAGTCCAGCTCTCGGCAAGCTCGGGGATCACCTCGGTCTTGGTGCCATCATATTTCACCAGCCGCTCATAGGCCGGGAAGATCAGCGTATAGCCGTTGTTGCTGACCTCGACGCCGGGATCGGCGGTGGGCGGATCCTCAGCCTTGTCTATGACCAGGACATCCTTGCCCGCGGCCCAACCATGGCCCGTGACGGCGAAGGCAGCGAAAGCGGCAAATGCCGCGACGGTCGGCAGGCGACGAAACATTGTCATATGCGCTCCCCTAGAGCTTTTCGTTGAGCATCGCGCACGTTTTCGCAGGATGCCGTCCCCCACGCTAACATCAGCATCAGGGATGGCAAGGCGATTTTTCGGATAGGAAAGTGATTTTTCGAATTAGCCAACAACCATTTCAGCTTCGGTCGTCGCGCCTTCATCCGTCTGGCTGACGGCACTGATCAAGCTCTGCTCGGACTGGCCGGAGACCGCGGTGCAAATGCACAGGATGCGTGCCGGCTTGTCGCCGACACTGATATAGGCGTGGCCCATGGTGCTTTCGAAATAGACGGATTCGCCTGCCTTCAACCGAAGCGCCTCATAGACATCGGTATGGAGCTCGACCTCACCTTCGAGCACGTAGGTGAATTCCTGCCCGGGATGGCGGATCAACTCACCGAAAGCATCGATGCTTTCGCTCGTCACCGTGCCCAGCATAGGTATCATGTCCTTGCGCGAGAGCTCGGTGCACAGAAATTTGTAGATGTAGTTAGGCGTTTCGACGATACGGCCGTCGTCGATCTTGCTGACAGCCCTGGCCCCGCGCGCGACAGGTAGAGGGCCTGCCTTCTTCACGCCGAACAACTCGGTGATGTCCACCTTCAGTCCCTGCGCCAACTGCAGCAGCTTGTCATAGGTCAACGACATCTGGTTGTTCTCGACCTTGGACAGGGTCGAGATGGCCAGTCCGGACGCCTGACTGACCTGCGTCAGTGTCCACCCATTTTCCCGGCGCAACGCTTTCAGGCATTCGCCGAGACTTGGCTTCGAATCGCTCATGAGCCACCTGAAATCGTCATTTGACGCACCTTAAGGCGGCGTCATTCGAAAGTCGACCGGTGTGCAATTGCCTTTATGATTGGAAATAGTTTTGATTGATCCACTAAAAACCTCTGGTTCGTTGTGGCACCTGTTGCTATGACGTGGGCATGCAAGACGTTTTGATCATCGGCGGCGGAATGGCCGGGGCATCGGCAGCCTACTGGCTGGCCGCAGATAGACACGTAACCATCCTCGAAGCCGAGCCGCATTGCGGCATGCATACGACGGGACGTTCCGCGGCGCTTTTCATCGAAGGTTATGGAAACGCCGCCATCCGCGCTTTCACACGCGCCAGCCGTCCCTTCTTCGTGGCGCCACCCAATGGGTTTTGCGAGGCGCCGCTTTTGTCGCCGCGCGGCTGCCTCGTCATCGGATCGCCGGACAGCCAGGAAACGCTGAAGGCGCAGTTCGCCGAGGTCGGCTCTGAATCGGCCGTCCCGATGGAGTGGCTCGATCCTGCACAGGTGCGAGCCGCCATTCCCGTTCTGCGCGACGACTATCAAACAAGCGGGTTCATCGATCACGCCGCCATGGACATGGACGTCGACGCCATGCACCAGGGGTTTTTGCGTGGCGCCCGCCGCGCTGGCGCCGCTGTTGTGACCAATGCCCGCGTTGTCGAGATCGACCGCAAGGATGGCGTTTGGACGGTCACCACGACGGCTGGTGCGTTTTCGGCCACGGTGCTCGTTAACGCCGCGGGTGCCTGGGCGGACCGGATCGCAACGCTCGCCGGCGCGGCGCCGCTCGGGCTTGTGCCCAAGCGACGGACCGCGCTGCTTGTCGAGCCGCCACCTGGCGTCGATATCGCCGCCTGGCCGGCCGTCACGGATGTCGATGAACAATTCTACTTCAAGCCATCGTCGGGAATGCTCTTGCTGTCACCCGCTGACGAGACGCCAAGCGAACCCTGTGACGCGCAGCCCGACGAGATGGACATCGCCATTGCCGTTGATCGCGTGCAGGGGGCAGCCGATATTCCGGTTCGGCACATTTCGCGCAGTTGGGCCGGCTTGCGCTCTTTTTTCCCCGACAAGACGCCCGCCGTCGGCTGGGACGCAAAAACCGAGGGCTTCTTCTGGCTGGCCGGCCAAGGCGGCTACGGCATACAGACCGCGCCTGCGCTCGGCCAAACGGCCGCGGCGCTGTTGACCGGCGGCCACTTGCCCGCGCGATTCCATGATACCGGGGCTGACGCCGCCTTGCTTTCGCCGGAGCGTTTTATCGACCCGTAGGTATCGGCTCGCGCCCCGACCATTCACCAGCCTGGACTTGTGCTTTGGATTTTTCTGCAGCTATCGCATCAGAAAGCGCTGCGTAGCTGCGGGCGCAATTGGGGCTACCGGACAACCCCGGGACTGCAACGCGTCACGAAGCTCACCATTGCGCGGTGGCTTTCACAGTGACATGCCCATCCGAAGTCCGCACCTCCATCTGCATGTCGTTTTTTCCGAGGGCCGTTCCGCTGAGAAGCAGGGCCTGCGGGCCGATCGCCGGTCGCACGCCGCGAAAGGAGAAACGGCGCGGCGCTTGCCCGGCAATGACGGCGGCGAAGTTCATGAGCAGCGTCGCCTGAAGCGGGCCGTGAATGACAAGCCCGGGATAATGCTCGACATTCGCTGCGTAGGGCGCGTCGTAGTGGATGCGATGCCCGTTGAAGGTCAGCGCGGAGTAGCGAAAAAGCAGCACCGGATCCACGTCGACTATCCGCTCATGCGATGCAGCCAACCTGGGAGCGGCCGGCTGCGCCGGGGCCGGGACGCCGGCCTCTGCCGCGCGGTAAACGATGATCTGGTCCTCCTCGACTACGGGGCCGGCGGCATTGGCGATCTCGTGGCGGACCGTGACGAAGGTAAGCGGCCCGCTGCGGCCCTGCTTTTCTTCAACAGCGCTAATCGTCGAGCGTCGGCGAACCGTGTCGCCGCTGCGGATCGGCGCCAGAAAACGCATATCGCTGCCTGCCCACATTCGGCGCGGAAGTGGCACCGGCGGCAGGAAACCGCCCTTTGCGGCATGTCCGTCCGGCCCCAGCTCGCTTGCGTCGGCGATGTCGGGCGTCAGGCACCAGTGCAGCCCGGGCGGAGCCTCGTCGAGGCGCACCGCGTGCGGGCCAAGCGTTGCCTCGAAGCTGGCGAGCAGGCGAGGGGTCGCGATGTCCTCGACCTCGCGGGTGCGACCAACCCATTTCTGCAGCGTCACGCTCGAATCAAGGCTCATCCTGCTTCCTCCTCAGACCGCGAATTCGGACCGGATCCGATCCGTGTCGGCGCCAAGGGCAGGAACTTTGGGGGCCGTTTGGAAGCCTTCCGGCCGCCCCGCCGGCGTCGGCATGGCGATCCGCTTGCCGTCCGGCAACTCAACCTCCGTCCGTCGCAGGGCCTTGTGGTGCGGAAGGTCGGGCATTTCGCTCACCCGGCCCCAGGCGATCTGTGCCTCGCCAAGGCGGCGAATGGCTTCCTCGCAGTCGATCGCCGCGAAAACCGGCTCGATCTCGGCGTCGAGCGCGGTGCGATTGGCTACCCGCCAAGCATTGGTGGCGAAGCGTTCATCGGCAAACAGATCCTGCCTTTGCAGCACGATGTTGCAGAGGCGCTTCCACTCGCTGTTTTGCTGGATGGAGACCACGACCGCTCCGTCGCGGCAGGCATAGGGCCGGTAGGGATAGATCGAGGCGTGCGCCAGTCCGTAGCGGCCCGTCTCCCGCCCCGCATGTTCGTAATGCAGCAGCGGCACCGCCATCCAGTCGGCCATGCCGTCGAACATGGCGATCTCGACGATGCGGCCGCGGCCGGTCCTGCCGCGCACCAGAAGCGCCTCGAGGATCGCCGCATGGGCGTTCATTCCGGTCGCGATGTCGGCAGCCGAGACGCCGATCTTGCAAGGCGTTTCGGGAGTGCCTGTAACCGCGCAGATGCCGCTTTCCGCCTGCACCAGCATGTCGTAGGCGCGCATCGCCGCGTAAGGCGTGTCCTGGCCGTAACCGACGATGTTGACGGCGATCAGCCGGGGGAATTTCTGCGCAACCACGTCGGCGGAGAGGCCGAGCCGGTCGATCGCGCCCGGAGCGAGGTTCTGCACGAGGACATCCGCCTGTGCGACCATCCGGTGCAACAAGGCGAGGTCTTCTTCGGCCTTGAGGTCGAGCGCCACGCTCTGCTTGCCGCGGTTCAGCCAGACGAAATAGGCCGACATGCCTTCGACGGCGGAATCGTAGTGGCGCGCGGTTTCGCCTTCGGGACGCTCGATCTTCACCACGCGCGCGCCGGCGTCGGCGAGGCGGACGGTGCACAAGGGAGCCGCGACCGCCTGCTCGATCGAAACGACAAACAGGTCCTCCAGCGGGCGGGCGGCGTCAGACATTGCGCTGCACCCCGGAACGGGCGAGAACACCCGGCTTCAGCCGCTCGTTCTTGCCGTAATCTTCGGCCGGGTGGAAAAACAGGCGCGGGGTGTCGTCGATGTCCTCGAGCCTTTTGCGATAGGCCTCCAAATAGGCCTTGCGGCCTTCCTCGCCGACACGGCCGGGCATATAGGCGACGAAAGGCGGCAGCACGTCGAAGCCGGCATAGCGTAGCAGGCCGTTGTGGATAGGCCACAGCACCGTCAGGATGTCGCCATCGATGCCATCGGGCGCATAGGTATCGGCCGAGGTGCCCGTCGTGGCGGCCACCATGGCGAGCTTCCCCTTGAACATGCCGGTGTCGTATTTGCGGCCAGGCAGATAGGCAAAGCCGCGCGCGAAGACGCGGTCTGCCCAGCCCTTGATCATCGCGGGCATTCCGAACCACCAGACGGGAAACTGGAAGAGCACGAAGTCCGCCCGTTTCAGCTTTTCGATCTCGGCATTGATGTCGGCCGCCAGCCGGCCCGTCTCATAGGCGGCGGTCTGCTCGCGCTGCAGGCTGAAGAAATCCGGATCGTTGCGCTCGCCGGTCATGTCTTCCGGTCCCGCCACGGGGTTGAAGCCCATGGCATAGAGATCGCTTACGATCACGCTGTGGCCCACCTTTGTCAGCGTCTCCGCGGCAAGGTCCCTCATCGCCCCGTTGAAGGACTTCGGTTCCGGATGTGCATAGACGACGAGGACGTTCACGGCGACGACTCCTAGTAAGAACGCGGTAGGCCGAGCACGTGCTCGGCCAGGAACGACAGGATAAGGTTGGTGGAGATCGGCGCGACCTGATAGAGACGTGTCTCGCGGAACTTGCGCTCGACGTCGTATTCCTCGGCGAAGCCGAACCCGCCATGCGTCTGGATGCAGACATTGGCGGCTTCGTTGGAAGCGTCGGCGGCGAGCATCTTGGCCATGTTCGCCTCGGCGCCGGGGTTCTTGCCGGCTTCGTAAAGGGCGAGCGCCTCGCGCACCATCAGCTCTGCCGCGCGCATGTTGGCGTAAGCCCTGGCGATCGGGAACTGGATGCCCTGGTTCTTGCCGATCGCCCGGCCGAACACATGGCGCTCCCTGGCGTAGGCGCTTGCCTTTTCAATGAACCACTTGGCATCGCCGATGCATTCGGAAGCGATCAGGATCCGCTCGGCATTCATGCCGGACAGGATGTAGCGGAAGCCTTTTCCTTCCTCGCCGATCAGGTTTTCGGCGGGCACGCGCAAATCATCGAAGAAGACCTCGGTGGTGGCGTGGTTCATCATGGTGCGGATCGGCCGGATGGTCAGGCCGTTGCCAAGAGCTTCGCGCATCTCGACGATGATGACGGAAAGGCCGTCGGTCTTCTTCATGCCGTCCGCCAGCGGCGTGGTGCGCGCCAGAAGCAGCATCAGGTCCGAGTGCTCGGCGCGGCTGGTCCAGATCTTCTGACCCTTGACCACGAAATGGTTGCCGTCGAGCCGGGCGGTGGTCTTCAGCGCGCCGGTGTCGGTGCCGCTGGTCGGCTCGGTGACGCCGAAAGCCTGCAGGCGCAACTCGCCGGTGGCGATCTTCGGCAGATAGCGCTGCTTCTGCGCTGCCGAGCCGTGGCGAAGCAGCGTGCCCATCGTGTACATCTGTGCATGGCAGGCGCCGCCGTTGCAGCCGGCGCGCTGGATCTCTTCCAGCACGGCAGCCGCGGCCGAAAGCGGCAGGCCGGAGCCGCCATACTCCTCGGGGATCAGGATCGACAGCCAGCCCGCTCCCGTCAGGGCTTGGACGAATTCGCGGGGGTAGGCCATATCCCTGTCGAGCGCGCGCCAATACTCGCCGGGAAAGCGCGCGCAGAGCTTTGCGACGGCTTCACGAATGTCCTGATAGTGTTCCATGAATTGCCGGGCCTTTCGTCTCGCTCCGGCGTCCAGTATCACGCCGATACATCTCGACAGCAACGCAGGGCACGCGTGATCAGCTATACCGAAATTGAAACCCTTACGGCGCCGGGCCGAGAAGCTGGCCGACCCACACCGCCCGCTCGACAAGATCCCGAGCGGTATCCTCTATCGCCTGGCCGGCAAAGCGCGCCAGCCGCGAGGCCGGCCGGTCGGCCGGATAGGCAAGGATGAGGCGGCGCACGGGCACGGGATCGATCAGCGGCGCGGCGGTGAGCAGGCCGGCGGCGACATCGGCATGGATGGGCGCGAGCGGCAGGATCGTCCAGCCATGGCCGTTGCGAACGAGGTCCTTCAGCACCGAATAGGTGTCCGCCTCGATGCCGACATCGAGCGTGATGCCAGTCTCCGCGGCGCAGCGTTCGACGATGATGCGCAGCCCGTGCTTGATGCTGGGCAGAAGCAGCCTTTTCCCGGCGAGCGAGGCGAACGGCACGGCGCGCACGGTCGAGAAGCCGGCGTCGGGCGGCCCGATCAGGAAGAGGTTCTCCAGCAGCAGCGGCCTTGTGCGCAGCGACCTTGCCATGCGTGGATCGTAGAGCACCGCGATGTCTATTTCGCCCCGATGCAGCCAATCGAGCAAATAGCCGGTATAGGCGCTGACGAGCCTGAGCTTCGCCTTGGGATGGGCTTTGCCGAAGGCCGCCGCGAGCGGCAGCGAGATGATGTCGGCCACCGTGGGTGGCAAGCCGATGGCAATCTCGCCGGTCAGCGGCGCATCGGCGGGCGTGGCGGTGGCGCGGATCTCGTCGATCTCGGCCTGAACGCGCACGGCGTGAGCCAGCACTTCCTTGCCCTGTTCGGACAGCACCATGCCGCGCCCATGACGCAGGAACAGGGCAAAGCCCAGTTCCTCCTCCAGCATGCGTACCTGGCGGCTCAGCGCCGGCTGCGCGATGTGCAACCGGTCGGCGGCCTTGCTGAGGCTGCCGAGCTCGGCGACGTGGATCAGGGTGCGCAGCTGCGATAGCTCCATGAGCTATCGAATATCATTATATCTGATCACGAGAAAGAGACGAAGATTGGATTTGTGAAGCACGGTAATATAACCGGCAAATCCAATCCTCGGGGGTCCAAGGTGACGGCGAGCCTACAAGCGAAACACCCGGACGCGGCTGCCTCCGCGGCTCTTCCGGCGGCATCTGAAACGCAGTGGCCGGATCAGGTCTATGACGTGCTCAAGGCCGCCGGCATCAGCCAGATGTCCTATGTGCCGGACGCCGGCCATACCACGCTGATCCGCCGCTTCAGCGCCGATCCCGAGGTCATCACCAATGTGCTGACGACCGAGGAGGAGGGCATTGCCATCGCCGCCGGCTCCTGGCTCGGCGGCAAGCGCAGCGTCGTGCTGATGCAATCCTCCGGGGTCGGCAATTGCATCAACATGCTGTCGCTGCCGGTGCAGGCGCGCTTTCCCTTGCTCGTCCTGGTGACGATGCGGGGCGAGTGGGCCGAGTTCAATCCATGGCAGGTGCCGATGGGACAGGCGACCGAAGCTTCGCTGAGAGCGATCGGCCTCAGCGTGCTGCGGGCAGAGACCGGCGCCGACCTGGTGGACACTGTGGCGCAGGCGGCCGCGATGGCCTTCGACGCCGACCAGCAGATCGCGGTGCTGATCGGCCAGCGGCTGCTTGGCAAGAAGAAGTGGTGAACGACATGACATTGCCGACGATGGATCGCCGCGTAGCGGTGAAGAAGTTGCTCGACGCGCGCGACGGCGCCCTGGTGGTGACCGGGCTCGGCTCGCCGAGCTACGACGTGCACGCCGCCGGCGACCGCGACGACAATTACTATCTCTGGGGCGCCATGGGCGGCGCGGCATTGGTCGGCCTCGGGCTTGCCCAGGCTCAGCCGCGGAGGCGGGTGATGGTCATCACCGGGGATGGCGAGCAACTGATGGCCTTCGGATCGCTTGCGACGATTTCGGTGGCGCGGCCGAAAAATCTCGACCTGGTCATTCTGGATAACCAGCATTTCGGCGAGACCGGCATGCAATCCAGCCATACCGGCCGCGGCATCGGCTTCGATAAGGTCGCCGCCGCCTGCGGTTTCGCGGAGGTCGCGGAGCTGCGCTCGTTGGAGGAGGTCGACGCGCTGTGCGAAAAGCTGCGCCGTCCCGCCGAAGGGCCTCGGTTGTTCGTGCTGAAGATCACCGCCGAGAACCTGCCGCGCTCGCTGCCGCCGCGCGACGCCGTCGCCGTCAAGAACCGCTTTCGCGCCCATCTGGGCTTTGCCACCTGTTGAGGGCCGACATGCCGCTGGTCAGCTTCCAGAACACGGTCGGCGGTCGGCTGCAATCGAGCGCCGACACGTTCGAGAGCTATGACCCCTTCACCGGCAAGCCGTGGGCGTTGATCCCGCGCGGCGGCAAGGCCGAAGTGGACGCGGCCGTGGCGTCCGCCAGGGCGGCTTTCCGGTCGAAGGACTGGGCCGGCATAACCCCGACCGCGCGCGGCAAGCTGCTGGTGCGGGTGGCGGAGCTGATCGCCGAGAACGCCGAGCGCATCGCCGCGATTGAGACCCGCGACAATGGCAAGCTGATCACCGAGATGACGGCGCAACTGCGCTACATTCCCGAATGGTACCGCTATTTCGGCGGCCTTGCCGACAAGATCGAAGGATCGGTGTTGCCGATCGACAAGGCCGGCATGTTCGCCTTCACCCGCCACGAGCCGCTCGGCGTCATCGCCGCGATCGTGCCCTGGAACTCGCCGCTGCTGCTGCTCACCTGGAAGCTTGCGCCGCTGCTGGCGGCCGGCAACACCGTCGTCATCAAGCCGTCGGAACACGCCTCGGCCTCGACGCTGGAATTCGTGAAGCTGTTCGCGCAGGCGGGCTTTCCGCCCGGCGTCGTCAACACCGTCACCGGCATGCCGCAGGATGTCGGCGTGCCGCTCGTCTCCCATCCCGACGTCGCCAAGATCGCCTTCACGGGCGGCGAGCCGGGCGGGCTTGCCGTCTACCGCGCGGCCGCCGAGGGGTTGAAGACGGTCACGCTCGAGCTCGGCGGCAAGTCGGCCAACATCGTCTTCGACGAGGCCAATCTGGAAAGCGCCGTCAACGGCGCGATCTCCGGCATTTTCGCGGCCAGCGGCCAGACCTGCATCGCGGGTTCGCGGCTGCTCGTCCAGCGCAAGATTCACGACCGGTTCGTGGACGATTTGATCACGCTTGCCGCCAGCGCCCGAATGGGCAACCCGGCGCTGCCGGAAACGCAGGTCGGACCCATCACCACGCAGTCCCAGCGTGAGAAGGTGCTCTCCTATCTTGGAATCGCCAAGCGCGAGGGCGCGTTGTGCGTGCTGGGCGGTGGCAAGCCTGCGTCGGACAAGCTGGCGGACGGCTGGTTCGTCGAACCCACCATCTTTGCCGGCGTGAACAATTCGATGCGCATCGCGCGCGAAGAAGTGTTCGGGCCGATCCTGTCGGTCATTCCTTTCGACGACGAGGAAGAAGCCTTCGCCATCGCCAATGACAGCCCCTACGGGCTGGCGGCGGGACTGTGGACGAGCGACATGGGCAGGGCGCTGCGCGGCGCGGCGGCGATGGAGGCGGGCATGGTCTGGATCAATTCATACCGCGCGGTCTCCTATATGGCGCCCTTCGGCGGCTACAAGAAAAGCGGTATCGGCCGCGAGAGCGGGCAGGAGGCGATCGGCGCCTATCTGCAGACCAAGACGGTGTGGATGGATATGGCAGGGAAGACCGCCAATCCCTTCGTGATCCGCTAAGATAGGCAAGGCCTCAAGCGGGGATGGCCCGTTCAGAATGACGAGGGAACAGCATATGAGACAAACTGGCAAGGTGGCGGTCGTCACCGGAGCGGCACGCGGGATCGGACGCGCATGCGCCGAGCGCTTCCTGGCTGAAGGCGCGAAGGTCGTGCTCGGCGATATCGACGCCGACGAGCTGAAGAAATGCGCTGCCGAAATCGGCACCTCGGAGACCGTCCTGGCCGTGGTCACGGATGTCAGCAGGAAGGACCAGGTCGACGCGCTGGTCGCGGCGGCGGTCGCCAGGTTCGGCCGTGTCGATATCATGCTCAACAATGCCGGCATCGCTCCGGTCCAGGATTTTCTCGACATCAGTGAGGCCGACTACGACCGGGTCCTCGCCGTCAATTTGAAGGGCGCGTTCATGGGCACGCAGGCGGCGGCTCGCCAGATGATCGTGCAGGGGCAGGGCGGCGTGATCATAAACATGTCCTCGATCAATTCGGGGCTGGCCAATCCGCGCGTCGCCACTTACGCGATTTCCAAGGGCGGCATGAACCAGGTCACCGGCACCGCCGCCGTCGCCTTCGCGCCCTACGGCATCCGCGTCGTCGGTGTCGGTCCGGGCACGATTGCCACCGAGATGGTGATGGACGGCACATTCATCGATTCCGAAGAAATGCGCCGCGCGATCCTTTCGCGCACGCCGCTCGGTCGCCTCGGGACGGCGGCGGAGATCGCTTCGGTCGTGGCGTTCCTCGCCAGCGACGACGCGTCCTACATCACCGGCGAGACAATCTATCCCGACGGCGGCCGCCGCGTGCTTAACTACACCGTCCCGGTCAAGGAATAGGGAAATGGGAAACAAGGTAATAAGCAATTTCGACAAGCTGCATCACATCTGCATCGTCGTGCACGATATCGACAAGGCGCAGGCCTATTACGACTCCATCGGTATCGGCCCGTGGGAATCCTACCCGCCTCTGGCCGAATATGAGGAGCTGCAGGTCCCGAGCCCCAAAGGCTTCATGGCGATGCAATACCGGATTTGCAATTTGCCGAACGTTCAGTTGCAGCTCTGCCAGCCGAGCCACGATCCTACGCCGCAGCGCATCCACCTGGACACGAAAGGCGAGGGTGTCTTCCACATTGGCTTTGAAGTCCGCGACGCGGATGCAGCCGAAACGGAGGCCGAGGGCGACGGCCTCTCCGTGCTGATGCGCGGGCGCCGGGAAAATCGCACAGGCTTCACTTATTACGACACGGCCGACAAGGCGGGCGTGATCCTTTTGACCCGGGCTACGAATTTACCGGGCAAATGATCCACCGAGGATATGACATGGCGCGCGGCACGCTGATGCAGCCGCTCTATCGTTTGTTTCCGCGCAATTCCGGACGGAAGGTTACGGCGAAGTCGCCGAGCCTAACCGCTGCGCACTTTTCCTGGAATTGCGTCAGTCGCCGCGCAATTCCTGAAGCCTGTCGACCAGGAATTTGCCGCTGGTGATGATGTGCATTTCCAGCAGGCTGACGGCGCGCAGCGTGTCCTTGGCCTCGCACAGCTCGATAAGCTGCCAGTGGTCTCGATCGGACTTCACCTGGATTTCGGTGAGCGAGACCATCATGCGGGTATAGCGCTCCAGCTGCTGGTAGATACGTCCCACCAGCTCGATCGTCGCCTTGCGACCGGACGGAGCGTAGAGGGCGGCATGGAAGTTCCAGTTCAGCTGGTTGGAGTATTCGCCGGTCGCGCCCTGCTCTTGATGCTGCTTCGCTCGTTCCTTGGCAAGTGCGAGGTCGTCGTCGGTCATCCTCGGGATGGCCAGCGCGAGCAGCCACGTCTCGATCCGGGCGCGCAATTCATAAAGCTCGAGGATCTCGTCGAGCGAGATCGAGGAGACGACGGCGCCTTTATGGGAGACGAGCGTGACGAAGCCTTCCGAATGAAGCTGGTGCAGCGCCTCGCGCACGGGTATCCGGCTGACGCCGAATTCTGTCGCCAGATGCTCCTGCCGCAACTGGGCATTCGCCTCGTATTCGCCGACCAGGATCTTCTGCCTGATGGCGTCGGCGACCTGGGCCGATATGGTTTTCTTCTGTACGAGCATGGATCAGCCTAGAGCGACGGCGCCTTTGTTTAGCGTGCGGCGCCATTTTGATTGCAGAAACGGACGCATAGCACCGCTCGCAGGTTGTTGTCACTCCGATGCCAATGCCTTGCCTCCGCTTCAGTAGACATGTTCCTCGATCGGCTGGTTGTTGGCGATACGCTCGTAGCGGAAGGCCGAGAGATCGATGGAACGGTATTCGCCATACGCAATGAGGTCGCTCACGCCTGAGCCGGTTGCCGCGGCGTGCATCATGCCATGGCCGCTGAAGCCGGTGGCCAGCACGAAGTTCGAGATCTCCGGATGAGGCCCGATGATACCGCTGTGGTCGAAGGTGTTGTACTCATAGAGGCCTGCCCAGGCGCGCAGCATGCGCAACTGTTCGAAGCCGGGTATGCGATGCGCCAGGGCCGGCCAGATCAGCTCGTCGAACAGGTCGTAGTCCACGTCGAGGCCAAAATCGCCCGGATCGTTCTCACGCACGGGTGGAATACCGCATAGGAAGAGCTGACCCTCCGGCCGCAGCCAGAAGCCGCTGGTGTCGAAGACGAAAGGACAATTGTCGATCCGCGCCGGGCTTTCGAAGACGAAGACGCATCGCTTGCTGGGCACGACCGGGAGATCCGTGCCGGCCATCCGCGCAATGCCCGCGCTCCACGGCCCGGCCGCGTTGATCACCATGCCGACGGAAAGCCGTTCGCCATTGTCCAGCACCACCTCGCCGACCTTGTTTCGGGACGCCATGGTCAGCCCGGTCACGGTCGCGGCACGATAGTCGACCTTCTGGGCGCGTGCCTTGCGGCGGAAAGCCTGCATCAGGCCAGGTCCGTCGAACCAACCTTCGCAGCCGCGGCCGAAAGAGCCGAGCGCCAGGTCGTCTGTGTTGAGCCAGGGAAAGCGCCGCGCCAGATCGGCCTTCTCGATCAGCTCGATATCGACACCCATGTCGCGCTGAACGCGGTTCTTGGCGCGCTGTGCTTCGGCCCGCTCCGGCGTCGCCAGCACAAGATAGCCAGGCTCGTGAAGTCCGATGTCCGCCGGCTCGTCTCCGACCGCAAGCCGGGTGCCCACCTCGCGCAGAAAGTCGAGGCTGAATTTCGACATGGCGATATTCGGCGGCGTGCCGAACTGCTGGCGTATGGCACTGGTCGACAACGAAGAAGATGAGGCGGTGTAATAGGGGTCTCGCTCGATAACCGCGATGCTGCCGTCGAAATCCGGATTGGCGGAGAGGAAATAGGCGATCGAGCTGCCGACGACGCCTCCGCCGACGATCACCACATCGTAATTTGCGCTCATTCCGGTCGCGTTCCCTTGCTCAAACGTCGTGGGTCACGGCGAAGATTGGATACTTTCCCTGCCAGCAAGCCCCTTGAGGACACTCATAACCCAGGCCAACGGCAAGAAAAAGAGGTTTGACGAGAAAATCAGAATACATTATCCAATTTTTACGCATCTGCTGCCGGCTGGACCGCGCAGTCATTCCGGGAGTGTTCAGTGGGTTTCATCGCGCCCCGTCTCGACGTCATCAAGCCAAGTCCGAGCATGGCGGTTACGGCCCGAGCGATCGGCATGCGCGCGGCCGGCATCGACGTCATCAGCCTGAGCGCCGGGGAGCCTGATTTTCCGACGCCGCCGCATGTCGTCGAGGCGGCCTATGAGGCGATGCGCAGGGGCGAGACCCGCTATACGGCGGTGGACGGCACGGCGGCGCTGAAGAAAGCGGTGGCCGACAAGTTCAGGCGCGAGAACGGCCTCGACTACAGGCCGTCGGAAATCACCGTCGCCAGCGGCGCGAAGCAGATCATCTACAACGCCCTGCTGGCAACGCTGGCGCCAGGCGACGAGGTGATCGTTCCCGCCCCTTACTGGGTTTCCTACACCGACATCGTGCTTCTGGGCGAAGGCAAGCCCGTGGTCGTTCCCTGCGGCGAGGAGCTCGGCTTCAAGCTCACGCCATCTGCTTTGCGGGCAGCCATCACCGGGCGCACGAAATGGCTGCTCATGAACACCCCGTCCAACCCGACGGGCGCCGTCTATAGCCGTGACGAGCTTGCTGCCCTGGCGGCAGTGCTGCTCGACCATCCGCACGTTCATGTGCTGACCGACGACATCTACGAGCACATCCTGTTCGATGGGCGTACTTTTCATACAATCGCCGGCGTCGAGCCGCGGCTGAAGGAGCGTACGCTGACAGTCAACGGCGTGTCGAAGGCCTATGCCATGACAGGCTGGCGGATCGGCTATGCCGGCGGGCCGGAACCACTGATCCACGCCATGGCGACGGTGCAGAGCCAGAGCACGTCGAACCCGTCATCCATCTCGCAGGCCGCGGCCATAGCCGCGCTGGACGGCCCGCAGGATTTCTTGGCGCCGCGCGCGCTCGAGTTCCAGGCGCGACGCAATCGAGCATTGGAGCTGCTGCGGGCAATCCCCGGCCTTGCTTGCCAGACGCCAGAAGGGGCCTTTTATCTCTATCCCAACTGCACGGCCCTGATCGGCCGCCGGCGTCCGGACGGCTCTGTCGTCGGCAGCGATGACGATCTTTCGCTCTACCTGCTCGATCAGGCGCGGGTCGCGGTGGTGCAAGGCTCGGCCTACGGCCTGTCGCCGCATTTCCGCATCTCCATAGCCACGTCGATGGACCTGATCGAGAAGGCGATCGGGCGTATCGCCGAGGCAGTCGAAGCCATGCGGTAGCGCGGCGATGGACTTGAACCTCGTCCGAGAGCTTATCGACGCCGTCTCGCGCTCACCCATAGGCGAGCTGCAAATCGAGCGCGACGGAATTCGCGTCCGAATTGCCAGGCACGTGTCGGCGTCCGCATTGCAGACCCAATCGCTGCCGCAACCCGTGTCAGTGTCAAGCGCGACCGGTGCCGGCCCAACCGTTGCGGTCATTTCGCGGTATTCGATCCGCGCACCGTTGACGGGCGTGTTCTATCGTTCCGCCGGCGAGGGCGAACCGCCGCTCGTTTCGGTGGGCGATGTGGTCGAGGAGGGTCAGAAGATCGGCGTCCTCGAAGCCATGAAGACATTCAACGTCGTCGAAGCCGATCGCGCCGGGAGGATTGTCGAGATCGCGCTCGATGACCATGCCGCCGTGCAGTCGGGTGACGTGCTGTTCGTCCTGGAAGAGGCGGGTTGAGCGTCATGTTCGACACCGTCCTGATCGCCAACCGGGGTGAAATCGCGCTGCGCATTCTGCGCGCCTGCCGCGATCTCGGCCTTCAGTCGGTGGCGGCCTATTCGGAAGCCGATGCGAGCCTGCGCCACGTAGCGCTGGCGGACAAGGCGATCTGCATCGGGCCGGCGGCTTCGGCCGACAGCTACCTCAACATCGAGGAGATCATCACAGCCGCGCAACTCACCGGCGCGGGCGCGGTCCATCCCGGCTACGGGTTTCTGTCGGAGAATGCGGCTTTCGCCGAGGCCATCGAAAATGCCGGTCTTGTCTTCATCGGGCCGTCGGCTGCGGCAATCCGCACGATGGGCGACAAGGTCGCGGCCAAGCGGGCGATGGTCGCCGCCGGCGTGCCCTGCGTTCCAGGCTCGGAAGGCGCGCTGCCGCAGGACGAGCAAGCGGTGCGCGCGATCGCCGAAACCATAGGTTATCCGGTCATCGTCAAGGCGGCCGGCGGCGGCGGCGGGCGCGGCATGCGCATCGTGCGCGAGGAAGGCGCGCTGATGGAAGCCGTCGCGCTGGCGCGGGAGGAAGCCGGACGAGCCTTCGGCAACCCGCACGTCTATCTGGAAAAATTCCTCGAACACCCGCGCCATGTCGAGATCCAGATTCTGGCCGACCGGCATGGCGCCGCCGTGTGGCTTGGCGAGCGGGACTGCTCCATGCAGCGCCGCCACCAGAAGATCATCGAGGAGGCGCCCGCGCCCGGCATCGATCGCGAGGCCATCGGCGGAATCGGCGATCTTTGCGCCCGCGCCTGTGTCGAGATCGGCTACACGGGCGCCGGCACGTTCGAGTTCCTCTACGAGGACGGGCGGTTTTATTTCATCGAGATGAACACTCGGGTGCAGGTGGAGCATCCCGTCACCGAGCTCATCACCGGCATCGACATCGTTCGCGAGCAGATCCGGATCGCCCAGGGCCAGCCTCTGTCCTTCGGGCAGGAGGATGTTCGCATCCAGGGCCACGCCGTCGAATGCCGTATCAACGCCGAGGATCCTTACAGCTTTCGGCCGCATCCGGGGCTGGTCGAGCGCTGGACGCCGCCGGGCGGTCCTGGGATCCGCGTCGAGTCGCATCTCTATTCCGGCTACACCGTGCCGCCGCATTACGACTCCCTGGTCGCCAAGCTGCTCGCGCATGGCGCCACGCGGGGCGATGCGATCCGCAGGATGAAGGGCGCGCTCGCCGAGATGGAGGCGGTCGGCATCGCCACCAACGCGCCGCTGCACGGCATGTTGATGGAGGAGCCAGGTTTCGCGGCCGGAGGCTTCGACATCCATCATCTCGAGCGCCTGATCGAAGGCGGCCTGCTCGACGGACGAGGGCAGCGATGACGGCCGAGGAGATCGAGAGGCTTGCCGCATGGTGTACGGCCGCGGGTGTCGGTGAGATCGAACTGGCGGAGGCCGGCTTTTCGCTTTGCCTGCGTATCCAGTCAGCCGATCCTGCGCTGCGCGCGGCGGCGAGCGAGGTGCCGAAGGCCGAGGTTCTGAAGACCGTTCGCGCGCCGGGCGTCGGCACGTTCCGTCTCGTTCATCCGACGACTGGCCACCCGGTCATCGAACGCGGCCAGCCGGTCCGGAAGGGTGAGGTCGTCGGCGTCCTCCAGATCGGCTCATGCCTCAAGGGCGTGGTCGCGCCTGCGGACGGCGCGCTGGGAGCCGCGCTGGCCGAGGATGGCGCGGTCGTCGGCTATAGCACGCCGCTCTACGAATTGCTGTGACATGAATTCTGAGGAAGCCGCCATGACGGACAGCGGACTTGAAGTCGATATCAATTCGGACATGGGCGAGGGCTTCGGCGCCTACAGGCTGGGCGACGACGCGGCGATCCTCGATATCGTGAGCTCGGCCAATGTCGCCTGCGGTTTCCACGCCGGCGACCCGGAGATCATGACGGCCACCTTTTCCATGGCGCGGGCGAAGGGCGTCGCCGTCGGCGCGCATCCGAGCTTCGCCGATCTGTGGGGGTTCGGACGCCGCACCATTCCGCATTCGGCGGACGAGATCGAAAGGCTGGTCGCATACCAGATCGGCGCGGCGCAGGCGCTCTCCTCCTATGCGGGGCACCCGATCCGTTATGTGAAGGCGCATGGCGCGCTGGGCAACCTCACCCAGACCGATCGCGCGGTCGCCGAAGCCGTCACGCGCGCCGTCAAGGCCGTCGATCCTACCTTGATCTGCCTGGTGATCGCGCTCGGCTTCCAGGACAGGATCGCGCGCGACGCAGGCCTGACGGTCAAGTCGGAGATATTCGCCGATCGCGCCTATACGCAAGAGGGGTTCCTGGTCTCGCGCAAGCTGGAGGGCGCCGTCATCCACGACGCCGGGAAGGCCGCGGAGCGGGTCGTGCGCATGGTCAAGCAGGGCGCGATCGAGACGATTTCCGGTCAATTGCTGAAGACGCCGATCGACTCGGTCTGCGTCCACAGCGATACGCCGGCAGCGGTCGCCATCGCCGCCCGCGTGCGGGCCGGGCTGGAACAGAGTGGTATAAGCGTCAAGGCCTTCGTTGCAACGCGCTGAGGCTCGGTCGCGCCCGAACTCACGGCGCCAGCGCTCGCGCCAGGCGTTTCAGACGGCGTCGAGTCCCAGTTCGAGGAAGCGGTCGAGCTGCTCCACTTCCTGGGGTGTGAGGCTGATGCCGTCCCGTTTCGACTTCTCACGGGCGAGGAACCGCCTCTGCGAAGGCAGGCGCGCGCCCTGGCCGACGATCGCCTCGAACAACGCTTCCGCCCGGGAGAAAGGACTTCCGGGGCGACCAGCGGCGAAAGCTTCCGGCGACAGGGCGATGACCAACTCGCCATGCCTCGGATAAAGCGTCGTGGTGCCAAGCAGGTCGAGGGCCTCGCGGCTCGTCAGGTCGCCGAGCATGGCGCCGGCGAGCAGCTCGATCATGGTTCCGATGGCCGAGCCCTTGTGACCGCCGAAGGAAAGCATGGCGCCGGCAAGCGCTGCCTCCGGATCGGTCGTCGGCCTGCCGTCAGCGTCGATCGCCCAGCCTTCCGGCAATTGTTTCCCGGCACGGCGATGCAGCTCGATTTCGCCGCGCGCCGCGACGGACGTCGCGAAGTCGAAGACATAAGGCGGATGCCCCTGGCGTGGCCAGCCGAAGGCGAAGGGATTGGTGCCAAGCAAGGGTCTTGAGCCTCCCGTCGGCGCGACCGTCGCGTAGCTTGGACACATGGCGATGCCGGCAAGACCGGCGCCGGCCAGTGCCTCGACCTCGACCCAGAGGGCGGAAAAATGAACCGCGTTGTTGATCGCCAGCGCCGCGATGCCGGTTGCGCGCGCCCGCTCGACCAGCACGGGCAGGCCGAGCTCGAAGGCGGGATTGGCGAAACCGCTCTTCGCGTCCACTTTCACGATTGCCGGCGCGTCCGGCGGCAGCAATTCAGGCACTGCCTTGGGCTCGGCCTTTCCGGCCTTGACGGTGCGCAGCGCGCCTTCGATGCGATAGATGCCGTGCGACTTGCAGGCGTCGCGTTCCCCGGCGACGATGGCGCGCGTGATCGCGCCAGCCTGGGCAGGGTTCAGCCCGGCCTTGCTGAAAATCGCCTCGACGCGCTCATGCAAAGCTTCGATGGTAAGGGCGGTTGTGCTCATTCTCGCCTTCGGGGTTGCCCGCAGGGCATGCGCCTGCAGGTCAGGAAAATTGCAGCTCGCTCGCGAAGGCTCTCAGATCCTGCGCGAGCAGGCCGGGTTGCTCTAAGGCTGCAAAATGCCCGCCGGATGGCATTGTTGTCCACCGGCGCACATCGCGAAAAACCCGTTCGACCCAGCTTCTTGGCGGCATCGGCAATTCCTTCGGAAACAGCGCTACCGCGAGCGGAACCTCGATCCGCGCGCCAGGCGGGAATGTCAATGGCCGAGCGCGAGTCTCCCAATAGAGTCGCATGGACGAGGCGACGGTTCGCGTGAACCAGTAGAGCGAGATGTTGGCGAGGACTTCGTCGCGAGAGAATGCGGCGTTGTCCAAGTTGCCGTCGCAGTCGCTCCAGTCGCGGAACTTTTCGATCATCCATGCCGCCAATCCCACGGGCGAATCGCTGAGCCCGTAGGCAAGGGTCTGGGGGCGTGTTCCCTGAATGTGGCTGTAGGCGCCATGAAGATCCGCCCATCGGACTTTCTCGCTAAGGAAGATGCGTTCTTCCGCGGTGAGGTCGCCGCCGAGGCCTGGGTCATGCGGGGGCGAATACGAGCCAGGAATGAAATTCAGATGCACTCCGGCCAGATTGCCTGGATGCGCGTGCGCCATGATGGTCGACACGCTGGCGCCGAGGTCGCCGCCCTGCGCCAGATAGCGCTCATAACCCAGGCGGCTCATCAGCTCGGCCCAGAGGCCGGCGATGGCGAACAGGTTGAGCCCGGCCTTGGTCGGCCGGCTCGAAAAGCCGTATCCGGGGAGCGACGGGATGACGACGTTGAAGGCGTCTTCTTGCCTGCCTCCATTTGCAGTCGGATCGGACAGCAGCGGAGCAAGCTTGATGAATTCGCAGAAGCTGCCCGGCCAGCCATGGGTCAGGATGACGGTTCTGGCAGTCGGAACAGCGGCACGGACGTGGAAGAAATGGATGGTCTGGCCGTCGATATCCGTCTGGTAGTGCGGAAAGGCATTCCAGGCGGCTTCGTGTTCGCGCCAGTCGAAGTCTGTGCGCCAGCGCCCGACAAACCGCCGTAGTTCCTCCCGCTCCGTCCCTTGGGCCCAGCCGATTTCCTGCAACTGGTCCGGTTCGCGCCAGTCTGAAATGCGCCGCTTCAGGTCGTCGATTTCAGCCTGTGCAATCCGGATCGTAAAGGGGCGGATAGCTGTTGACATGTTCTCTCGCCGATATGGGTTGAACCAGTCGATATCGTTGCGGCTTTTGTTTTCGTTCCGGCCGTCATCCTGATCGGAGGCCACCGGCGCTGATGTTCCGCGCGGGGACGAACGCGTCAAGCTGCTGCCTGGCAGCACGCAGTGCTTGGGTCGCCGCTTCGATCGAGACTGGCACAAAACGCAAGCGCCCGCCGACCGGGGCCTGCGCGAGTCGCCAGAGATCGGCTTCGATCACGGTCGCGATCTTCGGGTAGCCGCCGCAGGTGTTGGCATCGGCAAGCTGGATGATCGGCTGGCCGGATGGCGGCACCTGAACGGTGCCTGGCACGATGCCATGCGAGAGCAATTCCAGGGGTGAGATGAGCGAGAGCGTTTCTCCGGACAGGCGATAGCCCATGCGGTTGGCGTCGCTGGTGATCTTCCACTCGCTGCTGGTGAAGGCGACCTGCGCCTGCGCCGTGAAAGCGTCGAACTCGGCGGCGGGAAGTACCCTCAGTTCGACCGGAGAGGCGGTGGTGCTGCCGGTGACTTGCCGCTCTTCCAGTGCCACGCCAAGGCCGGCTGGAGGAAGCGGGCACATCGCGGTGTTGAGCCGAAGCCGGTCGCCGCGCGCCAGGCCGCGCCCAGCCAACCCGCCGAAACCAGCTTTCGCATCCGTCGCGCGCGATCCCATGACGGGCGGCAGGTCGAGCCCACCGGCGAAGGCGATGTAGGAACGCGCGCCCGCGCGCGGCGCTTCCACAAGAAGCGTCTCGCCCGCGCGAATGCTGGTTGCCCACCAGGATGGATACCGCCGGTCGCTGATGCTGATGGGGCAATCGGCTCCGGTGACGGCCAGCGCGGTGTCGACATGTGACTTGAGCCGGAAGGGATAAAGCGCAATCTCCAGCCCCGCGGCCGATCGATCATTGCCCAGCATGAGATTGGCGATCGCCAATGCCTGTTTGTCCATCGCGCCGCCGTGGCTGATCCCGAGCGACAGATGACCCGGACGGCCAAGGTCCTGGACAGTGTTCGGAACACCGGTGGTCAGGATTTCGATCATTGCTCTATGCCCGCAATCTCGAACCGGATCTTGTCTCCGGGCCTCAGCAGCACCGGCGATTGCGCCTGAATATCGAAGATCTTCACGTCGGTGTGGCCGATGATGTGCCAGCCCGACGGGGCGGCCATGGGCATGACGCCTGCCTGCGCGCCGCCGATGATGACGGCGCCCTCGGCTACTTTCAGGCGAGGGTTGTTGCGCCGTGGCCAGGTGAGCCGCGGCTCGAGACCGGACAAGTAAGGGAACCCCGGCATGGCCCCGATGGCGGCGACGGAATAGGTCGCGGCCGCGTGACGATTGACCGTCTCTTCCAGCGACAATCCACAGTGCGCGGCCCAGCCAGCGAGGTCTTCGCCGCGCGAGCCGCCGTAATGCACGGGAATCCTGTGCAAGGTGCCGGCGGCGGCTTGTGGATCGGTGCCCACCCAAAGTGATTGCAGTTGCTCGCCGACACTCAATGCATCCGTGACGAGCGGGTCGAACAGCACCAGCAGGTTGTTCATGCCGGGGACCGCCTCACGCACGCCGTCGAGGCCTCGTGCAGCTCCGGCAACAGCCCAAACCAACTCTTGAGTGGCGTCGTCGAACCTTGCCTGCGCGCCATCGAGAAGCAGCGCGCCTGATCCCGCAAGGCTGATGCGCGGCGCTGGCCCAATGGTCATGAGCGGTCAGTCCTTCACCGGCACCGTGTAGTTCAGGATCAGGCGGCCGCCATCTGGATAAATGGTCTGACCGACGATGTAGGAGGCATCGTCGCTGGCCAGGAAGGAAGCGACGCTGGCGATCTCCGATGGCTCGCCGCAGCGACCGCTCGGCGTTCGCGACAGGATGGTCTGTCGCTGCGCCTCGCTGGCCATGACCGAGCTCTTGACCATGTCGGTCAGGATCGTTCCCGGTCCGATGGCGTTGACGCGGATGTTGTGCGGGATGAGCCCGACCGCCATCACCGCCGTCAGTTGCTTGATGCCGCCCTTCGACACCGCGTAGGCGACGGAGTTGGGAATGGCGAGGATCGCGTTGATCGACGACATGTTGATGATCGAGCCGCCGCGCCCCTGAGCGATCATGGCTCGCGCCGCGGCCTGGCCGAGAAGGAACGGCGCCTTGAGATTGATGCGCTGAACCCAATCGAAGGCTTCCTCGGGGAAGTCGACGAAATCATCGAGGTGGATCACGCCGGCATTGTTGATCAAGACGTCGACTCCGCCAAAGGCGTCGGTGGCCTCGGCGATGATGTTGGCGGCCATGTCCGCCGTGCATGCGGAAAGATCGGCTTCGAGCCAGACGGCGCGCGCGCCGAGACGTTGCGCATGCTCGCGGCCGCGATCAGCCTTCACATCCACGAGCACGACATTGGCACCATCGGCATGAAAGCGCTCGGCGCAGGCAAGGCCCAAGCCCTGCGCCGCCCCGGTGATGATCACGACTTTTCCTGCATGCTTCACAGCCGATTCCTTTTTTGCTTCAAATGAGGATATGTTATCCAATCTATCGCCAGGCGTGAGCTTATGGCAAGCCCGGTGTGGAGGTCAAAAAGCGGCCACGTGCCCAGGATTGCCGGGAATCGGCCTTTTTTGAATGATCCCTTGCAAGTCGGTTGACTTTGCGCTTCAGATGATGATTGGATAATATATTCAGAAAATTGACTGCTGGAGGATGAAAATGGCGGGCGGGCAGCGGGAAGGTGAACTGGTCGAGGCGTTCCGTGTCTTTGCCACGCCGTTGATCAGCGACAATCTCGCCCGCGTGCCCGGGGCTGTCGGGTTGCGACCGTTCCATAAGATCGACGGCGTCATGGTCGGACGGGCGCTGACAGTGAGGACGCGACCCGGCGACAACCAGTTCATCCACCGCGCGCTCGACTTGGTGAAGCCGGGCGATGTCATTGTCGTCGACGGTGGCGGTTACGAAGGGCGGGCGCTCGTCGGCGAGATCATGACAAGCCTCGCTGCCTCACGCGGCGCCGCCGGCATCGTCATCGACGGAGCCATCCGCGATGCCGGCGCCATCGGCCGCAAATCATTTCCCTGCTTCGCACGATCGGCCATCCATCTCGGCCCTTACAAGGACGGTCCCGGGGCCATCAATGTTGCGGTCTCGGTGGGCGGAATGGTCGTCGGTCCCGGCGACATCGTCGTGGGCGACGAGGACGGCGTCGTTGCGTTTCCGCTCGAGGGCGCCGCGACCTTGCTGGCAGCCGTCAAGGCGCAGGAAACGCGCGAAGCCGACATCATGCAGAGCATCAAGGAGAACCGTTACCAGGGCGCCTATGCCCAGGCTTCGGCCAGCAGCCATTGAGCTGCGGAACTTGACGCCGGGGCCTCGATTGCAGGCCGGCCAGCGATTGCAGACATTGCCGCTCCGCCTCTGAAGGAGGAGCGCAACCTCGCCGATCCGCCCGGGGCGGCTCGGCGACAATCAAGCAGAATGCATTCCGGGCCACGACCCGGATGCGCCAACAGGGGAAAATGGAGAGAATGATGGTTGTTTCCTTCAAGAGGCTTGCCTGCGCCACCGCCCTTGCCGGGTTGGCCATGACCGCAGCCGCCGCCGCTGCAGAGATCAAGATCGGCATCGTCGCGCCGATGACCGGCCAGTTGGCCAGCGAAGGCCAGGACATGGAAAACGCGGTGAAGATGGCGATCGATGCCGCCAATGCCAAGGGTGGCGTCAATGGCGACAAGATCACCACGACCACTGCCGACGACGCCTGCGATCCGCAGCAGGCGGTCACCGCCGGCAGCAAGCTGGTATCGGAAGGCGTGACGGCAATCGTCGGCGGCTATTGCTCCGGCGCCGTCCTGCCGACATTGAAGATCTATGGCGACGCCGGCGTTCCGTTCGTCATCATCGGCGCGAATTCGACCAAGCTGGTCGCCGCCAATCAGGGCAACGCCTTCCTCGCCAATTCGACCGGCGACATGCAGGCGACGACAGCCGTCGAGCTCTTCAAGAAGAATGGCTACAAGAAGATCGCCGTCATAGACGAGGGCGATGCCTATTCGTCCGACCTGGCAAAGCTCACCGCCGAAGCCTTCAAGAACGCGGGCGGCGAGATCGCCGCCAAGGAAACCACCACCGCCGGCGAGCAGGACTATTCAGCGGTCGTCACCAAGGTGAAGTCGAGCGGTGCGGACGCCGTTTTCTGGACCGCCTACCATGCCGGCGGCGCGCTTCTGACCAAGCAGCTTCGGCAGGCAGGCTTCCAGGGCGGCATCGTCCTTGGCGACGGCAACAATTCGCCGGAATATCTGGAGATTGCCGGCTCGGCCGGCGAGGGCGTGTTTATGCTCTCTCCGCCGACCGTCGATCTCCTCTCCGGCGCTGCCGATTTCAAGGCCAAGTACAAGGGGGCCTACGGCCGCGACGCAGGCGCCTACGCGGCACTTTCCCATGATGTCGGCAACCTGATCGTAGACGCCATCGCACGGGCAAAATCTGCCGATCAGAAGGCGATCATCGAGGCGTTGAAAACAAGCGACTTCAAGGGTCTGGCCGGCGAAATCAAGTTCACCGACAAGAACACGCTGCAGACGTCGAACTTCCGCCCGGTTGTTGCCAAGGGCGGCAAGTGGGTCGCCGAGGAGTAACGGCAAAGGCAAGCCGATGCCGGGGCGGCAGTGTGCCAGCCTCGGCACCATTGTCGTTTTCGGCTCGTTTTCTGGGCGGGGTATCGATGCCGCGCCAAGGCACGACTTTTCCAATACCTGCACCGGAGCATCAATGACGCTCGACCTTGTCATTCAGCAACTGGTGAACGGCCTGATCGTCGGCTCGTTCTACGCCCTGATAGCGCTCGGCTACAGCATGGTCTTCGGCGTCATCAAGCTCCTGAATTTCGCGCATGGCGATATCTATATGAGCGGCGCCTTCGTCGGCCTTATCGTGTTTTCCTTCGTCGGCATATGGGTTGGCAATGGCTGGCTTGGTGTCGTTTGCGCGTTGCTGGTTTCGATGCTCGCCGTAGGCCTGCTCGGTGTCGTCATCGAGCGCTTCGCCTACCGGCCGATGCGCAACGCGCCGCGCCTGTCGATCCTGATCACCGCGCTCGGCGCCTCGATGGTCCTGAATGGCACGGCGCTTGCGCTGACCGGCGGGCGGCATTTCGCATTCAACACCGATCTCGGTTTTGCGGGCCTGGACGTTTCGGCCGTGCACATCACCTACACACAGATCGTGCTTGTCGCCGCCTCGATCCTGCTGATGGCCGGCATGCAGGCCTTTGTCTCGCGCACTATGTACGGCAAGGCGATGCGCGCCGTGTCGATCGACATGGGAGCCAGCCGCCTGATGGGCATCGATGTCGATCGGGTGATTGCGCTGACCTTCTTCATGGGGTCGGCACTTGCGGCCGGCGGTGGCGTGATGGCCGGCGCCTACTATGGCAGCGTCCATTTCTTCATGGGCTTCATCATGGGGCTCAAGGCCTTCACCGCGGCCGTCATCGGCGGCATCGGCAGTGTACCGGGCGCCATGCTGGGCGGTCTGCTGCTCGGCCTTCTCGAGGCCTACGGATCATCGTTGCCCTTCGTCGGATCGGAATGGCGCGACGTCTTCGTGTTCGGCGCGCTGATCCTGTTCCTGGTCTTCAAGCCAACCGGCCTGCTCGGACGCTCGGTTGTGGAGCGGGTGTGATGAGCGACGGAGCGAGCACCTTGTCCGCCGCCGCGCAACCGCCATTGGTGCGGCGCTCGTTTTTGCTGTCCGGTCTCGTCGCTCTGGGTTGCGCGCTCGCGCTGCCGCAATTCGCCAATGCCTATGTGACGGAGGTGGCAACAACGGCGCTGCTCTATGTGGTGCTGTGCCTCGGTCTCAACATCGTCGTCGGCTATGCCGGTCTGCTCGACCTCGGCTATGCGGCCTTCTTTGCCGTTGGCGCCTACACGACCGGCATCCTGACCTCGGAATTCGGTTTCAACTTCTGGCTCACCATTCCTGTCGCCATGGCGGCTGCCTGCCTGGCCGGCATCATCATCGGCGCGCCGACCTTGAGGTTGCGCAGCGACTATCTGGCGATCGTCACGCTGGGCTTTGGCGAGATCGTGCGCATCATTGCCCGCAACCTCGATATCACCGGCGGCGCCAGCGGTCTGGTCGGTATCGAGCGGCCGGAGATATTCGGCTTCAAGCTGATGCAGGTGCAGCATTTCTACTACGCATTCCTGGCGCTGGCGCTGCTCGCCGTTTTCGTCTGCCTGAGCGTCGAGCGGTCGCGCATGGGGCGTGCCTGGTTCTATGTCCGTTATGACGAGGACGCCGCCGCCGGGATCGGCATCAACCGCGTGTCGGCCAAGCTTCAGGCCTACATGATGGGGGCCGTGATCGCGTCGGTGGCCGGCTGCCTCTATGCCGCGAAGATGACCGCGATTTCGCCGGAAAGCTTCACCTTCAACCAGTCGCTTCTGATCCTGTTGGGCGTCGTCCTGGGCGGCATGGGCCGCATTCCCGGTGTGGTCTTGGGTGCCATCCTCGTGGCCCTGCTGCCGGAAGTGCTGCGCGGAGTCGGCACTTATCGTCCGCTGGTGACGGCTGTGGCGCTGCTGGCAATCATGCTCTTCAGGCCGAACGGCCTGTGGCCGGACAAGCGGGGTTGACCATGGCTTTGCTGGAAGTCCGCGATCTGCGCCTCAGCTTCGGAGGGCTGAAGGTCCTGCAGGATATTTCGTTCTCGGTGGAGAAGGGCGCCATCAACAGCCTCATCGGGCCGAATGGCGCGGGCAAGACGTCCCTCTTCAACTGCCTGACCGGCTTCTATAGGCCAAAGGGCGGCTCGATCCGGCTGGGCGGCCGGCCGATCACGGGCTTGCCGCCGCACCGCATCACGGCGCTTGGCCTTGCCCGCACTTTCCAGAACATCCGGCTGTTCAAGGAAATGTCGGTTCTGGAAAACGCCATGTCCGGCCAGCATTGCCGCAGCCGCCACGGCATCGTCTCGGCAATCCTGCACCTGCCGTCGCAACGGCGGGAGGAGGATATGATACGCGCGGCGGGAATGCGCTGGCTGGACTTCGTCGGCATCGCCGAGCATGCGCATCGTCTCGCCGGCGGCCTATCCTACGGCGACCAGCGACGGCTTGAACTTGCAAGGGCCTTGGCCTCGACACCGGAGATCATCCTGCTCGATGAGCCCGCCGCCGGGCTGAACGAGCGCGAGAAGCTCGACCTGGTGCATCTGATCCGCCGCATTCGCGACGAGACGGGCGTCACCGTGCTCTTGATCGAGCACGATATGGGGCTGGTGATGCAGGTATCGGAAAAGATCGTTGTCTTCGACTATGGGCAGAAGATCGCCGATGGCGCGCCCGAGGCCGTGCGCGCCGATCCCAAAGTCATCGAAGCCTATCTCGGCACGGAGGATTGATGGACACCGATATTGTCCTTGCGGCCGACCGGATCGTCACGCGCTACGGCAGCATCGAGGCGCTTCATGGCGTCAGCCTCTCGATAAGGCGTGGCCAGATCGTGGCATTGCTCGGCGCGAACGGCGCCGGCAAAAGCACGACATTGCGAACGCTGTCCGGTCTCATTGCGGCGTCCTCGGGAAGTGTCCGGTTCCTGGGTGAGGACATAACCAAGGTCCCGGCCCACCGGTTGCCCCACCGCGGTCTTGTTCACGTTCCCGAGGGACGGCGCATTTTCGGCGACATGACGATCAAGGAGAATCTCGACCTGGGTTCGTTCACGCTGACCGACGATGCAGAGCGGCGACGGCGGCTGGATCATGTGTTCGAGCTCTTCCCGATCCTGGCGCGACGGCACAATGGCGATGCAAGGAACCTGTCCGGCGGAGAGCAGCAGATGCTGGCGATCGGGAGAGCTCTCATGGCCGCCCCGAAGGTGCTGCTGCTCGACGAACCCTCGATGGGGCTGGCGCCGCAGCTGATCAAGGAAGTCATGAACATCGTGCAGCGCCTCAATCGCGAGGGGGTGACGATCCTATTGGTGGAACAGAACAGCAAAGTCGCATTGAAGTTCGCGGACTACGGCTACGTTCTGAAGGGCGGACGTATAGTGCTTGAGGGGCGGGGGAGCGATCTCGCCAACAATGATGCGGTCATCAGCGCCTATCTGGGCGGTGTCGCGGCCTGACTGACCGTCAATGTGCGGATTTGCGCTTTCGAGACCGTCTCAGATCTCCCGCCACGCCCAGTTGATAGCCGATCCCGTCGGTCAGGCTTGTCGTTTGCGATCAACATGTCCACTGGGATAGCGCCGCGCCAAGGCCACGAAATCTCGCTCGCCCCTCCAAGTGTATGTCCAACACGGGATCGGCAAGAATCAATGCGCTGTGTTCATGGTCCGGGCGAAGGTCTCGGCGATCGCGAGAACGGCAGCGTGAATCGGTCCTGCGGTGAGACTGGGCATGATCGAAGCGTCAACGACAAAAAGATTGTCGAGCGCCTTGAGCCTCAGATTAGGGTCGACAACGGCACCGGCATCCTTGCCCATCCTGCAGGTACCGCAGGGATGATGATGTGTGATGACCGACTGCGCTATGAAATTGTCGATCTCCGCTTCACCATTCAGGGCGGCTGGCAAAAGTTCGCGCTCTCGCCAATCGGCAAGCTCGTCTCGATGACCGATCTCTCGTGCCGCCTCCAGGGCCTGTCGAAACAATTTTCGATCTTGGCCGGTTTGCAGATATGCGGGGTCGATGATCAATCGATCATCGAGCTCCGGCCCGCTTATACGCACGCTGCCGCGGCTCGTCGGATGAGTGATCCCGAACAGCAACGAATATGCCGTGCCGGCGGCAGGCGCCTCAAAGCGTTCGGACACGATCGGCGCCACGCCGCAACCAACGACAATTTCGGGCTGCCCGGTACCGGTGAACCCGGCAGCTCGCATATAGGCCATCGACTCGGAATGCTGGAGGCGTGATGGCGGAATCGGCTTGCGGGCCGCATACAGGTTGCCTGCGCCCAGCAGATGGTCCTGAAGGTTTCGACCGATTTCCGGCATATCGATCAAACAGCCCACACCGGCGGCCTCAAGCGTATCGTGCGGACCTATGCCCGAGCGCATCAGCAAAGCCGGACTCTCCAGCGCGCCGGCACACAGCACCACTTGATCCGCAAGCACTTCCAAGGGGCTGCCGTGTGGCCCCACAATTTCGAGACTGCGCACCTGATTGCCATCCAAGGTGAGCCGGCGCACCTGGGATCCCGTTAGGACAGTTAAATTTCCGCGGCTTCGAACAATCGGCGTGAGCCAGGCGTCGGCCACAGTAACCCGCCGCCCATCCCGAATGTTCAGGGAGTTCGGGGTGACGCCGATCATCTGTCCGCTGTTGTGGCCCTCAAGACGTGGCAGGCCCAGAGAGGCGCCGGCTTCGATGAATGCGCGCGCCACCGGACTGACATGATCCGACGGCAGATAGACGGGCATCGGCCCACCCTTGCCGTAAAGGCTGCTGCCTCCGAGCGGATGATCTTCGATCGCCAGAAATGAAGGTAGCAATTCATCCCAGCTCCATCGGCGATCGCCAGTCACCTCGACCCACGCCTGGAAGTCCGAGGGATGGCCGCGCATGTAGCCCATCGCATGCAGGCAACTTGACCCGCCGATCAACCGGCCCCGCGCCCAGCGATGTACCCGGCCCGCGGTCCCCTTCTGTGGCTCCGTGGGATAGTTCCAATCGTAGCTGCGGCCCTGAAGCGCGGGCCAGGCGGCTGGAACCCTGATATCGGGATCGCTCTCTTCCTCGCCCGCCTCTATCAGCATGACACGGCGGGCCGGCTCCTCGCTCAGCCGCGCCGCGAGCAACGAGCCTGCCGAGCCACCGCCGACGATGACGACATCGGCACTCGGGTTGTGCCCGCCAATCGCCTTGGTCATCTCCCCTCCATATTCTTATCAAGTCCAAGCTTCGGCGGTTGCGTGCCCGACGGTTCCGCAGCCAACCCAGCTCGCCAATCCCGGCCGGGCGGATGCGCGATCCGAAACACAGGAAGGATTGCGAGACTCCAGTCGGACGTCTCCGAGGCCTTAACTCTCGCTATTCATGGACATCTTTGCCGCCGCTTTGGCCTTCAAGAGGTGTCGTTTCGAGGCTTTACGGGCGGCTTTCTCGTCGCCGGCGGCAATCGATTCGTATATCTCGCGCATCTCCGACAGGCTGCTTTGCGCTCTGCCCTCCAAAGACATCGATCGCCCTCGAAAAAAGCTGATCCTGGCCACCAGACCGCGATGGACTTCCTCAAGGATGGGGTTGCCGCAATTCGCGAGTATTATTGAATAGAAGTCGGCTGCGGTCATGACCTGGGCCAGGCTGTCATTACTTGAGGCCGCCTCCTCGAATGCGGCAAGAGACTTCTCAAGTTCGTGCAACTGTTCGGTCGGGATTCTGGTAGCGCATCGTCCGGCTGCCTCCACTTCCAACAGCTCTCGAACCTCGTAGATGGCGGTTGCCTCGCTCCACGAAAGCGCCGGTATCGACGGCCCGCGATTGGGTACGATCTCGATCAGGCGTTCGGCCTCGAGGCTGCGCAATGCCTCCCTTAGCGAGGGGCGGCTTACGCCGAGCTGTGCGCACAACTGGCTCTCAATAAGGCGGCTTCCCGGCTCAAACAGGCCGGACAGGATGGCGAGCCGCAACTTGCCGACAGTCTCCTGCTGCACTGTTCGTGGCGAAATCCGCAAATTCAGTTCGGGCGGCATCGGTTACGTCTCACGGGCTCAGGTCAGAATCTGACGCATCATATGCGAGGCCGGTGGCATTGGACAGTGGGAATGGCCAGATTGTCAATTCTTAAGATTGCAAGAATGTCAGACAATATAGGTTGACGCCCCAGTGGTTGTGTGATCCTCTTCTGCGAGCAAGCAGCAGCACCGGGGATCATGAACGTCGTGGCAGGCATACTTTCCAGGCAGATTGGTTCGCGACGTGTGGATACCGATCGCATCGTCCTGAATGTGCGAGAGAGCGGTACCGGCCCGTTGATGCTGTTTTTCCACGGCATAACCTCCAACTCCGCGGTCTTCGCGCCGTTGATGATTCGGCTCTCGGATCGCTTCACGACTGTGGCTGTCGATCAGAGAGGACATGGCCTCAGTGACAAGCCGGAAAGCGGCTATGAGGCGAATGACTACGCGGACGACATCGCCAGCCTGATACGCACGCTCGGCCGGGGTCCTGCCATCCTCGTCGGACATTCGCTCGGCGCCAGAAACTCGGTCACGGCCGCCGTGAGGTATCCAGACCTGGTACGCTCAGTCGTCGCAATTGACTTCACGCCATACATCGAGACCGAGGCATTGGATGCGCTGGAATCCCGGGTGAACGCGGGAAGCAAGCTTTTCAAGGATCTCGAGGCCGTCGAAGAATATCTGGCCGGCCGCTATCCGAACATCCCCGCCGGCGCCATCAAGATCAGGGCCGAAAGCGGCTATCAGCGGGTCGAGGGAGGCTTGCGCCCCTTGGCGTCGCCTGCGGGCATGGCGCAGACCGCCAAAGGCCTGCGGGCAGACTTGACGCAGACCTATCGGGACGTGACCAGACCCGTCCTCATTGTCCGCGGGGAACAAAGCAGGCTGGTCTCAGCGGCGGCGCTGGCAAAGACGAGCCGACTGCGGCCCGACCTGCCCGTGGTCGTCGTCCCGGACGCCGACCACTACGTCAACGAGGTCTCGCCCGAGATCACGCTGAAAGCCATCACCAATTTCATCGACGCCTGACGGTCGAGCAGCCGTCTTCTTGCATGCAGGATCAAGACAGAAAATGGCCAATGTAAACAACACTCCGGGCAAGACGCGTCGTGCCGAGGTCGCGGGTGGCGGCTTTGCCGGCCTGACGGCCGCGATCGCTCTGCGGCAGAACGGTTGGGATGTCCGGCTGCACGAAAAGAGTTCCGAGCTCAGGGCCTTCGGCGCGGGCATCTATCTCTGGCACAACGGCCTTCGCGTCCTCGAAGGGTTGGGCGCGCTGGACGAGGTCCTCCAGGGTTCGCATACACCTCCGACCTATGAGACCTGGATGCACAACAAGTCCGTCTCCAAGGAGACGTTCAACGGCTTGCCATGGCGCATCATGACCCGGAGCCATCTGCATGATGCGCTGGTCAACCGCGCCCGCGCGCTCGGTGTCGACATCCGCGTCAATTCCGAGGCGGTCGCCGCCGATCCGGAAGGCCGCCTCACCCTGCAAACCGGAGAGGTCCTCAAAGCCGACCTGATCGTCGGCGCCGACGGCGTCGGCTCCAAGGTGAGGGACTCCATCGGCTTCACGCAGGATCGATGGATATCGAAGGACGGCCTCATCCGTTTGATCGTCCCGCGCAAGAAGAAGGAACTCGGCCATGGCGAGTGGGACAACACCATCGACATGTGGAACTTCTGGCCGCGTGTCCAGCGTATCCTCTATTCGCCCTGCAACGAGAACGAACTCTATCTCGGCCTGATGGCTCCAGCCGCCGATCCGCGTGGATCGGCAGTGCCGATCGACCTCGAAGTCTGGGTCGAGATGTTTCCTTTCCTGGAGCCGTGCCTGGTCGAGGCGGCGAAGCTGAAGACCGCTCGATACGACAAATACGAGACGACCAAGCTGGATAGCTGGACGAGGGGCAAGGTCGCCCTTGTCGGCGATGCCGCGCACGCGATGTGCCCGGCTCTTGCCCAGGGCGCCGGCTGCGCGATGGTCAATGCCTTCAGCCTGTCGCAGGACCTGGAGACGGGCTCTTCCGTCGAAGACGCGCTCGTCGATTGGGAGAAGCGCATTCGCCCGATCACCGATCGCTGCCAGGCACTGTCCGGCGACTATGCGGCGAACCGTTCGCTCTCGAAGGGAAACATGTTCACACCCGCAGCCCTGGAAGCAGCGCGTTACGACCCGCTGCGCCGCGTTTTTTCATGGCCGCAATAATTCGGCCCGGCCGGTCAACAGATCAATCGCGCGGCAGAAGCTGTGCTCTCCTCGGGAGATAATATGGACCATTCATTGGAAGTTGAAAAAAACTACGACGTTCGGGGCTGGTATTCGACTGTCCATGAGATCCGGCATGACGGCGGGGAACCCGGCGACACGCTCATCAAAGTCGCGGTAGGGGTCGTCATCCGCAATCCTTTTGCCGGCAAATTTGTCGCCGACCTGTCCGATATCGTGAATCCCAGCCCCGCCATCGGCCATGCGCTTGGCGAACGAGCCGCGGCGCTGCTCGGCAACCGGCCGGTCAACAGCTACGGCAAGGGCGGCATCGCCGGAACGGCCGGCGAACAGGAGCATGTCGTCGCCTGCATCACCACGCTGTTCGGCGATCCGCTTCGGCAGCAGGTGGGAGGCGGCAGGGCCTGGATTTCATCGGTCAGCAAGGTCGCCGCTGCCGGCACGGCGATCGATATTCCTCTCGCCCACAAGGACGAGCTCTACATCCGTTCCCATTACGATGCCGTCACCTTCTCCGTGCCGGATGGCCCGCGCCCGGATGAGCTTCTGATCTGCGTCGCCGTTGCATCGGGTCCGCGCGTGCATCAGCGCGTCGGGGGCAAAACCGTCGCCGACCTCGAGGCCGCCGTCTAGTTCGATCGAAAAGGATCAATTCCATGCCCCTGAACATCAAGGACCTCAAGATCACCTCCGCGGATTTCCAGCCGCTCGGGAAACTGCGCGACGAGCATGCCGGCGACAAAGGCAACGTGTTGCCCAGGCTGACCGTCAGCGGCGTCCCGGCAGGTGCGAAAGAGCTCGCGGTCATCTGCCATGACCCAGACGCGCCCTTGGCCAACGGTTTCACGCATTGGGTCGTCTACGGGATAGATCCGTCGACCACCGATCTTTCGGACGCGCAGCGGAAGTTCCGCGTCGGACCCAACGGCGCCGGCGACAAGCAATATTACGGCCCCCAGCCTCCCGCCGGACATGGCGAGCATCACTATTACTTCTGGGTCTATGCCCTGGACACGAAGGTCGAAGGGACGCCCACCAGGGAAGAGTTCCTGCAGAAATATGCCGGGAACATCATCGAGCAGAATCGGATCGTCGGCATCTACGAGAACAAGTGAAACCCCGCGTCGCCGGCGGCCGACAACAACAATAAAAATGGTCGTCATCGTTGCGCAATGGGAGAATTGGAAATGAAAGACAAAAGCGCAGCGCACCGTAAGGTCTTCGAAGAACTGGTCACAGCGACGAAGATACTTCTGAACGAAGGCATCCTGGACACGTTCGGGCACATCAGCGCCCGTGACCCCGAGGATCCCCAAAGTTTCTTCCTCGCCCAGAAGCTTGCGCCAAGCCTGATAACGGCCGACGACATGCTGCGGTTCAATCTCGATGGCGAGACCACGGACAACCGGCCGTCCTACCTGGAACGTTACATCCACAGCGAGATCTACAAGGCGCGGCCTGACGTCAACTGCGTGCTCCACAGCCACTCTCCGGCCGTCCTGCCCTATTGCTTTACCGACCAGCCGTTGCGGCCCGTGACCCATATGGGCGCGTTTCTCGGCGAGTCGGTTCCCGTCTACGAAATACGCGACAAGCAGGGTGACGCCACGGACCTCTTCGGCGGCAGCCCGAGCGTCTGCCGGGATATAGCCGAAAGCCTCGGCGACCAGACCGTGGTCCTCATGGCGCGGCACGGTGTCGTCAATGTCGGCAGTTCTGTCCGGCAGGTGGTGTTCCGGGCTTTCTATCTTGAACAGGAAGCGGCAGCGCAGACCGCCGGCCTGCAGATCGGCAAGATCAAGTATCTGTCGCCAGGCGAAATCAAGGCTGCGGGAAACCTCGTCGGCGCCCAAATCGACCGGGGATGGGATCACTGGTCGCAGCGCCTTAGGGAAGCGGGTCTGGCCTAGCGCCAGCGGGTCTTTGAACACCCTGGCACGGCCTGCTCCCTGCCAGGGTATCCAGCCCCGACCTCGAAAATTCTCCGGGGCCAGAGCGTCAGGCGAAAGCAGTAGAACCATGCCGCACGCACAAAGCTACGATTACATCATCGTTGGGGCCGGATCGGCCGGTTGCGTGCTCGCTAACCGGCTGAGCGCCGACCCGCAATGTTCCGTGCTGCTGATCGAGGCCGGCGGCTGGGATCGCGACCCGATGATCCATATCCCGCTTGGATGGGGCAAGATCCTGACCGAACGCCGCCATGACTGGATGTATTTCTGCGAGCCGGAAGACAATGTCGGCGGCCGCCGCGTCGAATGCGCGCGCGGCAAGGTCATCGGCGGATCGTCGTCGACCAATGCCATGGCCTATGTGCGCGGAAACCGCGGGGACTACGATCGCTGGGCCGCCGGCGGGCTCAGCGACTGGTCGTATGAGAAGGTCCTGCCTTATTTCCGCAAGCAGGAAAGCTGGGAAGGCGGCGAAAGCCGCTTCCGTGGCGGAAGCGGCCCGCTCAACACGCAGTTCTGCCGCTACAAGGACACACTGATCGAGGCCTTTGCGCAGGCCAGCCTGCAGGCGGGCTATGCGCAGACGAGCGACTACAATGGCGAACAGCAGGAAGGTTTCGGCCGCCTCCAGATGACGATCGCCAAAGGCCGGCGCAGCTCGGCTGCGTCTGCCTATCTGCGGCCGGCCTTGAAGCGCCCCAATCTGACCGTGCTGACCGAAGCGATGGCGACGAAGATCGTGCTGGAAGGCACGCGCGCCAAAGGAGTGACGATAAAGCATCACGGCGCCGAGCGGACGGTCATCGCCCGCAGGGAAGTCCTGCTCTCGGGCGGGGTGGTCAACACCCCGCAGCTCCTGATGCTGTCCGGCATCGGGGCCTCCGACGAGCTTGCGGCGCACGGCATCCAGACGCGGGTCGACTCACCTTCGGTCGGCAAGAACCTGCAGGATCACGTCTCAGTCATCCTTATGTACCGGCGCCGGACCCCTGGCCCGTTCCTGCGCAATATGCGCGCGGACCGGATCGGCCTGGATTTCCTCAAGACTTATCTCACGGGAAGCGGTTTTTCGGGGGATGTGCCGGGCGGGGTCGTGGCATTCCTGAAAAGCGCACCGGAGCGGCCGCTGCCGGATGTGCAGCTGCTGTTCACTGCTGCCCCACTCGCCGCATGGCCATATCTTCAGCCGTTCAAGGCGCCGTTTGCGGACGGCTTCGCGACACGGATCGTGGCGACGCAGCCCGAGAGCAGGGGAGCGGTGAAACTCGCCTCGGCCGATCCTGCCGCGGCGCCGCTTATCCACCAGAATTTCCTCGCCTCCCCGAAGGACTGGCAATCGCTGCGGGCCGGTTTCCGGGTGGCAAGGAACCTGGCCGCCCAGCCCTCCATGCAGCCCTTCATCGAGGCGGAGTTCTTTCCCGGCCCCAAGTGCCAGAGCGATGACGAGATCGACGAGCATATCCGCAAGACCTCCATCACCGTGCATCATCCCGCCGGGACCTGCCGGATGGGCGCCGACGCGGCCTCGGTCGTCGACCCGCAATTGCGCCTTCGCGGCGTCGACGGCCTGCGCGTGGTGGATGCCTCCGTCATGCCCGACCTGGTCTGCGGGAACATCAACGCGGCGGTGATCATGATCGCCGAGAAGGCCGCCGACCTCATCGCGGCATCGAAAGCAACAATAGAAAGCAGGGCAGCGTGATGATCCGACGTATCGCCATCATAGGTCTGGGCACGATGGGGCCGGGCATGGCCGCCAGGCTCGCCAGGGGCGGCCTGCAGGTGACCGCCTATGATGTCGCCCCGGCAGCGATTGAGCGCGCGCGCACCATGCTGGGCACGGCAGAGGGCGTTCTCGACTCCCTTGGCGTCGCGCCCTCGTCGGCCGGCGCCGGAACGGTCCGCTTCACTGACGATATCGGCGATGCGGTGGCGGACGCCGATCTAGTCATCGAGAACGTGCCCGAGAACATTTCGGTCAAGGCTGAAGTCTATCGAATGATCGATGGCCTGATCTCATCGGACACGATCGTCGCGTCCGACACTTCCGGCATCCCCATCACCAAGCTGCAGGCGCATATCTCGCATCCCGAGCGGATGGTGGGCATGCACTGGTCGAACCCGCCACACATCATCCCGATGATCGAGGTGATCGGCGGCGAGAAGACCGCGCCGCAGACCGTGGCGACGATCCGCGAGCTGATCCGCTCGATCGGCCTGCTGCCGGTGGTGGTGAAGAAGGACGTACCGGGCTTCGTCGAGAACCGCGTTTTCTATGCGTTGCTGCGCGAGGCGGTCGACCTCGTCGAGCGCGGCGTCATCGAGCCGGAAGATCTCGACACATGCGTGTCCTGGGGCATCGGCTACAAGATCGCGGTGATCGGACCGATGGCGCTGCTCGATATGGCGGGCCTGGATATCTACAAGTCCGTCTCGTCTTTCCTCAACGCCGATCTCTCCAACCGCGATGATGTCGCGCCGATGGTGCTGGAGAGGACGAACGCCTCGAAGTTCGGCATCAAGTCGGGCGAAGGCATGTTCTCCTATACGCCCGAGCAGACCAAGGCGCTGCAAGCCGACCGCGCGCGCAAGCTCGTCGCGGTGCGGCGCATCCTGGAAGGCCGGGAGTAGCCGATGGCGCGTCGAGCTCACAGGGCGGGTTGGGTTGGAGCGCTGGCCGTTTGCGCCGGGCGCGCCTTTGGGCACCGGCCGGCACGGCTACCTCTGACGGCAGTTCATGGAGCGGCAAGCCATGCGCATTGAACCCATTCGAGCGGCCGGCGGCCGGCCGGCCCATATCCGTCACGACGACGACCTGATCCTGGCCAAGGGCGTTTCGGTGACGCTGGCCCGGCAACTGGTTCTGCAGAATATCGATCTGTCGATACCGAAAGGATCGTTCGTCTCCCTCATTGGCCCTTCCGGCTGCGGCAAGAGCACCTTGCTCAAAGTGCTTGCCGGGCTGGTGAATCCGACAAGCGGCAGCGTTTCGATCGCCGGGCTTTCGCCGGTCGAGGCCGCGCGCAAGCGCATGATCGGCCTCGTCTTCCAGGACGCCAACCTGCTGCCGTGGAAGAATGCCGTCGACAACGCGTCGTTGCTGCTCAGCATTGCCGACAAGTCGCTCTCGCGCGCGGATCTGCGGGCGAGGGGGCAGGAAATGCTGGAACTGGTGGGATTGGGCGACAGCGCCCACAAGCGCCCCCATGAATTGTCCGGCGGCATGCGCCAGCGCGTCGCCATCGCGCGGGCGCTCGCGCTCGATCCGGCGGTGCTCTTGATGGACGAGCCGTTCGGCGCGCTCGACGCCATCACCCGCGACTCGATGGGCCAGTCGCTACTCGAAATCTGGCAGCGCACCGGCAAGACCATCGTCCTCGTCACCCACTCCATCGACGAGGCCATACACCTGTCGCGGCATGTCCATGTCCTGGGCATCAAGCCGGGGCGGATCACCGGGAGCCTCGACGTCGGCCTGCCTTACCCGCGCGACCTGTCGGTAACGGAAGACCCGGAATTCGTCAGGCTGGTCGTCCAGCTTCGCACGATGCTGCGCGCCAGCCATCAACCGGGAGACGCGTCATGAGCGATCAACCTCTCTCCAATCTCTCAGAGCCTCGGATTGCCTCGAATTGGGGCGCGGCGACCAGCAGTTGGCTGCCCGCGGTCATCCTCCTGCTGGCCACGATCGTGGTGTGGGAAGCCGTGGTGCGGATTTTCGCCATATCGGCTTTCATCATCCCTGCTCCGTCCGAGATAGCGCAATCGCTTGTCGCGCAATGGGGGACCCTCATGCAGGCCACGCTGGTGACGGCCGGCGAGATCCTGTTCGGCTTCCTCGTCTCTGTCGTGGTCGGCGTCGTCATCGCGCTGGTCATCGTGCGCTTCGACTGGCTGGGACGCGCGCTCTATCCTCTGGTGGTCCTGTTCCAGAACGTGCCCAAGGTGGCGCTGGCGCCGATTTTCATCCTTTGGTTCGGCTACGGGCTCGCCCCCAAGATCGGCCTGATCCTGGTGATCGCCTTCTTCCCGGTGACGCTGTCGATGCTGGCGGGCATGCAGTCGGTCGACCGATCGCTGCTGTCGCTGATGAATTCGGTCGGCGCCAGCCAGACGCAGATCCTATTCAGGATCCGTGTTCCACATTCGCTGCCGAACCTGATGGCAGGAACCAAGATAGCCGCCACGCTGAGCGTGATCGGCGCCATCGTCGGCGAATTCGCCGGCGCCTCGGACGGGTTGGGCTATGTCATCCAGTTCGCCTCGACCCAGCTCGACACCGCGCTGGTCTTCGCCGCCTTGCTCCTCGTTTCGGTGCTGGGCATCGCCTTCTACTACGCAGCCGAAATTCTCGAACGCATCGTGGTGCCATGGGCACCGAAATTCAGCCACGCCTAGGTTTCCTGGGCGAGCCAACGTCAGAAGGATCAATCAATGCTAAGACGCTCATTCATCAAGGCGGCCACGCTCGCAGCGTTTGCCGGGACGCTTGGCTTCTCCGGCGGGGCGCTGGCGGCGGACAAGGTCAACGTCCAGCTCGACTGGGTGGTGCGTGGCAACCACGCCATGTTCTTCGTCGGCAAGGAAAAAGGCTTCTTCGCCAAGAACGACATCGATGTCGCCGAGATCCGCAAGGGCTCAGGGTCGCCCGACGCCATGCGGCTGGTCGGCAATGAGAACGCCGATTTCGGCTTCGGCGATCTTCCCACGCTCGCCGTCGCACGGTCGCAGAATGTCCCGGTGGTGGCGGTTGCCGCCGTCAATCAGCATTCGCCACTGGCGATCGTCTCGCTGGCCAAGACGGTGAAGCTCGCCAAGCCGGCTGATCTCAAGGGTCTCACCATCGGCATTCATCCGGCCGGTTCGACCTACATCTTCTTCAAGGGATTCCTGGCAGCCAATGGCCTGACCGAGAAGGACATGACGCTGAACAGCGTCTCGCCACCCTATGAAAGCTATCTGCTTCTGGGCCGGGTCCAGACGGTTGTCGGCTATGTCGACGCCGAGGTTCCCGAACTGGAGGCCAAGGCGGGCGGTCCCGGTTCGCTCAGCATCATGATGGGCGCGGACCATGGCTGGAAGGCCTACGGCTCCGGCCTGTTCACCTCGGAGAAGATGATCAAGAACAAGCCGGACGTCGTCGCCCGCTTCGTCAAAGCCTACCGGGAAGCCTTCGACTATGTCGTCGCCCATCCGGAAGAGGCGGCCGAGATCACGTCCAAGGCAGCTCCAGGCTACGCGGACAAGAAGGATGTGCTGCTTGCGCAGATCAACGCCGACATCGCCTCGACCTTCACCAGCCCCGACACCAAGGAGCACGGTCTCGGCTGGATGACGAAGGCGCAGTGGGAGGAAACGCTGAAGACGCTCACCGATCAGGGCGTGCTCAAGACGGCCCTGCCGGCGGATGACGTCTTCACCGACAAGTTCCTGGCGAAGGAATAGGCGCGCCATGACGCGGGTCGACGGATCGATGGGCGCCTATCGGCACGCCAGCCTGTCCTGCTCCACGCCGCAGGACACAGCGCGCCTCCCCTCGGCCGCGTCGGTACGGTCGAGCGTGATCTGTGCCCGGGTGGCATATGCGCGGCGCGACAGGCCGCACCACAGCCGCTCGATGGGCAGGTTCTCGCGCTTGTCGTTGAGAATCGTGAACGTGCCGGTCTTGGGGTCGAACCACAGCTCGAGCCGGGCACTCTTGCCGGACTCGATCGTTGCGATCCCAGCCGAATACCAGTGGGCGAAGTCGGCATTGCAGGCCAGTTCTTCATTGCCCGCATTCGAAATCGTCAACGGGACCATGTCGAGCCCATCTGTGCCCTTCCGGACGTTGACATGGTGCAACTCAACCGCGTTGGCGAGGGATGTGAACGACAGCATCACCGGGAGGACATAACGAATTTTCACTTTGCCTGGGCTCCATGGGTAACTTTTCTCAGGCAGTCTATCTCGCTTCGGCGCAATAACAACAAGAATATTGATTGGTAAATCAAACAATGAGGGTAACATGTTAAAGATTCTTAAGAGTAGTGTAAGCGCAGTCATCTTGAGTGGCGTCTTGCTCGGAAGCGCGCTGGCTGGCGAAGTCAAGTCGATCGCCATCCTGACGCCGGAGGAAGGCACCGATTATGGCTGGAACCAGCAAGGTATCGACGCCGCCAAGGCGGCCGGCAAGGCAGCCGGTGTCGAAGTGGTCGTGGCCCAGGGGCTCGGCTATGGCGACGTCCGTCCGACGCTGCGGGAACTCGCGTCAGACGGCGCCAGCCTGCTGATCGCGCATGCCAGCGGCTACAACACCTCAGCGCCTGAGATCGCCAAGGAACTCAAGGTTCCGGTGGCGATCGTCGACACGCCGAACGGCCTGGAGAAAGGTCTTGTCGCCGACTACACGCTCAGCGGCCACCAGGGCGCTTATCTCGCCGGCCGGCTTGCCGCCAAGATGTCGCGCTCGAAGTCGGTCGGTATCGTCGTGTCTGGCGAACCGCCGTCATGGAACTCGCAGTCGGCAGCGTTCGCGCAAGGCGTGAAGGCGGAGAACCCGGACGTCAAGATCACCTATGCGGTGATCGGCCCAGCCGCCTACAGCGACGCGGCAGGCGGCAAGCGCGTGACCGAGAGCGTGATCGCCTCTGGCGCCGACATCATCTTCGGCCAGGGCAACGGCTCCAGCTTCGGCATGCTGCAGGCGGTCGAGACCACCAAGGCCACGGATGGCGGGAAGGTCTACTTCATCGACGTCATCGGCGACAAGTCGCCCATCGACAAGGGCTTCCTGCTTTCGTCGGTGGTGTGGAACATCGAGCCGGTCTATGCGGCGATGATCGCCGACATCAAGGCGGACACGTTCGGCACCAAGCACTATGCGATCGGCCTCAAGGACGATTCCGTGAAGCTTTTGAAGACCGCCGCGATCCCGGACAAGGTATGGTCCGAGATCCAGGCTGTGCGCGACGACGTCATCTCCGGCAAGATCAAGGTCGATCCGGTCTATGACGCCGCCGCCGTCAGGGCGCTGATGACAAGCGTCGCCCAGTAAGGCGACCAACAGCTTTCGGAGGGGCGACCGGTTCACCCCTCCGGATATTTCCCGCTTTTCAGTGCTGGGCCGTCATGAGCAGTTTTTCTTCATTGCCCGCCGACAAGCGCGACATCGTCGCGCTCGAAGGCGTGACCAAACGCTTTCCAGGCATCGTCGCCAATGACGGTATCGACCTGTCGATCCGCCCCGGCGAGGTGCATGTGCTGCTCGGCGAGAACGGCGCGGGAAAATCCACCTTGATCGGCATGCTGTCGGGACTGCAGCAGCCGGATGAGGGGCGCATTCTGGTCGATGGCAAGCCGACGCCGATCGCTTCGCCGCGCCATGCGCTGGCGCTGGGCATCGGCACGGTGTTCCAGCACATGATGCTGGTGCCGACGCTGACGGTGGCCGAGAACCTGCTTCTTGGCGGGCCATGGTGGCAGCGGCCCAAGACGGAGGAACTCGAGGCCCGCGTCGCGGGCATCACCAGCAGCCTTGGCATAACCGTGAAGCTGCATGCCAAGGTTTCGGAACTTTCGCTCGGCGAGCAGCAGCAGGTCGAGATATTGCGCGCCATGGTGCGCAACAGTCGCCTGCTGATCCTCGACGAGTCCACGTCGATGCTGACCCCGAAGGGCATCGAGGGGCTCGGCGCGCTGATGCGCCGCCTCGTCGAGCAGGGGCTGGCGATCGTCTTCATCACCCACAAGCTCAAGGAAGCCGCGGCCTTCGGCGACCGTATCTCAGTGCTCAAGCTCGGTCGCAAGGTTGGTGAGATTCCGCCCGAACGGTTTCGCGCGCTTGGCGAGCAGGAGATCATCTCGGAGATCGTGGAACTGATGTTCGGTAAGCAGAAGGGCGATCCCGAAGCGGTCGAACGCCCCGTCCGCGCGGTCCACGCCGAAGCCGCGCCATTGCTCAGGGTGGTCGACCTGACGGTGGCGCCGACCGACAACGCGCCCGGCCTGTCGTCGATCTCGTTCGACATCCGCCCGGGAGAGATACTCGGCATCGCTGGCATTGACGGCAATGGCCAGAAGCAGTTGGCCGAGGCCTTGGCGGGGCAGCGTGCGGCGATCGGCGGCTCGGTGCGGCTGGAAGACACCCCCATCGAAGCCTTGAGCGTCGGCGAACGCCGCCAGCGCGGCCTTCGCTATCTGACCGACGACCGGCTGGGCGAGGGCACGGTGGGCACGTTCCCCGTTTCCATCAACTTCTTCCTCAAGCAGGTTGGCGCCGCGCCCTTCTGGCGCGGCGGCGTCGAGCAGCGCGCCGAGATCGACAGGCGCGCAGCCCATCTGGTACGCGAATACGATGTGCGCACACCCAGCCTGAAGACGCCTGTCGCCCGGCTCTCGGGAGGCAATATCCAGAAGGTGCTCCTGGCGCGCGAACTGGCCGAAGGCGCCAAGGCGGTGATCTTCAACAAGCCGACTTATGGGCTCGATCTCGCCAACACAATGGCTTCGCGCCAGCGCATCCGCGACACGGCGGCGCGCGGCCTCGCCGTGCTGCTGATCTCCACCGACCTCGAGGAACTGCTCAGCATGTGCGACCGCATAGCCGTCATCGCCAATGGCTCGCTGGTCGGCACGGTCGCCAATGCCGAAGAGGCCCGCATCAAGGTCGGCCGCCTGATGATTGGACTAGCCGCATGAGCATCGACACCGCACCTGGCGCCGGCGCCACCGCACTCGACGCCACGAGCGGCGCCACCACCCGCCGCGACATACTGCACCGGCTGCTGATGACGCTCGGACCCATCCTTGCCGCTCTCGTCATCGCCGGCTGCATCCTGCTTGCCGTCGGCGTCGACCCGCTCGCCTACTACGGCTATGTGCTGGAGAAGGGGCTGTTCTCGCCGCTCGGGATCCAGCAGACGCTGACGCGCATGGCGCCGCTTTTGTTTCTCGCCGCCGGCCTGATCGTGGCCTTTCGCGCCGGCATGTGGAACCTGGGCGGCGACGGCCAGTTCCTGCTCGGAGCGGTCACGGCGGCCGCCAGCGCTCCCGTCCTGGTGCAGGTCATGCCTGCCTGGCTGGCGCTGATCTGTTCATTCCTGATCGCCACGGTGGTGGCCATGATCTGGTCGCTGCTACCGGCGCTGCTGCGCGCCTATCAGGGCGTCAACGAGATCATCACCACGCTGATGATGACTTTCCTCGGCACCTCGCTTGCCAACGTGCTGGTCAAGCTCGTGTTCCGCGACCCTGGCACGACCGTGCCGCAGACCCGTACCTTGCCGGTGGACGACAGGCTGCCGCGGCTCTTCGACACGACCATCACCAGCGGCCTTGTGCTCGGACTTGCGGCGATCATCATCGTGCACCTGGTGATGACGCGCACGGCGTTCGGACTGAAATTGAGGATCGTCGGCGCCAATCCGCGCGCGGCCGTCCATGCTGGGCTGGGCGTGCCCGGCCTGACCATGGCCGTCTTCGCCATTTCGGCGGGTCTCGCCGGCCTTGCCGGCTCCGTCGACATCATCGGCGTGCAGGGCAATGTCCGCGCCGACTGGAATCCCGCCTATGGGTTGGCGGTCATTCCCGCGGTGTTCCTTGCGCGCATGAACGGCTTCGCCGCGATCGGCTTCGTGTTCCTGCTTTCGGTGCTTTCGATCGGCGGCGAGAGCGCTGCGCGGCGGCTGGGCGTGCCCAATCACTTCACGCTGGTGCTGGTCTCGATCGTGCTGATCGTGCTCGCCCTCGCCGAATATGTAGACCACCGCTACAACCAGTCGAGAAAGGCCTGAGACATGACCGGGCTCTTCAGCGAAGTCTTTCTCAGCGCGCTGCTGTTCGGTGCCGTCACCGCGGCCATTCCGCTGCTGCTTGCCGGCCTCGGCGAGCAGATGTCGGAAAAGGCCGGCGTGCTCAACATCGGCATCGAAGGCATGATGCTGGCCGGCGCCTATCTCGGTTTCGTCGGCGCCTTTTATTCGGGGTCGCTTTGGCTCGGCTTCCTTACTGGCGCCGCTGGCGGCATCGCGGTGGCGCTGATCATGGTGTTGCTTTGCGTGCGCATCGGGCTGAACCAGATCGTCATCGGCATCGCGCTGACGCTCGGGCTGGAAGGCCTGACGGCGCTGCTCCATCATTTCCAGTTTTCGCGCAGCTATCCCCGCCTGCCGGCGGCGGACGCGACCGTCATTCCGCTGCTGTCGGACATTCCCGTCATCGGGCCGGCCTTCTTCAAGCATCACTTGATCGTCTATCTGGCGGTCGCCCTGGTTTTCGCCATGAGCTATCTCTACCGGCGCACGCAGCTCGGCCTCAACCTGCAGGCCGCCGGCGACAAGCCAGCCGCGCTCGATGTCGCGGGTATCGACGTCATCAGGACACGCGCCATTGCGGTGCTGTCGACCGGCGCTCTGGCCGGGCTAGGCGGCGCCTATCTTGCCAATGTCGGAGCCGGCCTTTTCATTCCCTTCATCACCAACGGCGCCGGCTTCCTCGGCATCGTGCTGGCCATGCTGGCGCGGGGACATCCAATCTGGGTGCTATTTGGTGCCCTTCTGTTTGGCGTGTGCCTGTCGCTGACCACGGCCATGCAGGTGGCGGGCATCAACATTCCGACCGACATCATCCAGATGCTGCCGTTCCTGGCGGTGATGATCATGCTGGTGCTGTTCGGGAGGCGCGCCAGCCTGCCCGCCGCACTCGGCATTCCATACGAGCGCGGCGCGCGCTGAAAAACCGGACACGCGGACGGGAGCCGCGCAACAATAGGAGGCAACAATGTCGGATACCAAGGTCTACCTGCTCGACGGGGGCTCGCTCGTTCTCGACGGCTATCACGTGTTCTGGAATCGCGGCCCCGGCGGCGAAGTCCGCTTCCCGGTCTATTCGATCCTGATCGAGCATGCCGAGGGGCGGTTCCTGATCGACACCGGCTACGACTACGACCACGTCATGAAGGTGCTGCCCTTCGAGAAGCCGATCCAGGAGAAGCATCAGACCATTCCCGGCGCGCTTGGCCTGCTCGGGCTTGAACCGAAGGACATCGACGTCGTCGTCAACTCGCATTTCCATTTCGACCATTGCGGCGGCAATAAGTATTTTCCGCATGCCAAGAAGATCTGCCACCGCTCAGAGGTGCCGCAGGCCTGCAATCCGCAGCCCTTCGAACATCTCGGCTATTCGGACCTCAGCTTCTCGGCCGAGGCAGCGGAAGCCCGTGGCGCCACCGCACAGCTGCTGGAAGGCACGACGCGCGCGAATTCGACCTTCGAGGGCATCGAGGGCGATGTCGATTTGGCCAAGGGTGTGAAGCTGATCTCGACGCCCGGCCATTCGATCGGCCACTACAGCCTGTTGGTCGAGTTTTCCAAGCGCAAGCCGATCATGTTCACCATCGACGCCGCTTACACGCAGAAGAGCCTGGAAACGCTTTGCCAGGCGGCCTTCCACATCGACCCGGTCGCGGGCGTCAATTCGATGCGCAAGGTGAAGAAGCTGGCCGAGGATCACGGCGCGGAGCTGATGTACTCGCACGACATGGACAACTTCAAGACCTACAAGACCGGCACGCAGTTCTACGGCTGACCCGCCGCCAATCCGGAGACCCACGCCCATGCGCTATCCCGATCACGCCGATTCGGTCATCACCCTGACCGCGGGACCGGTCAACGCCTACCCCGACGTGCTGCGCGGCCTCGGCCGCACCGTGCTCTATGACTATGACCCGGCTTTCCAGCTCTTCTACGAGAAGGTGGTCGGCAAGGCGCAAAAGGCGATGCGGCTTTCCAGCCGGCCCGTCATCCTGCATGGCGAGCCGGTGCTGGGCCTCGAGGCGGCTGCGGCATCGCTGATCACGCCCGACGACGTCGTGCTCAACCTTGCCTCCGGTGTCTACGGCAAGGGGTTCGGCTATTGGGCAAAGCGCTATTCGCCCAATCTGCTCGAAATCGAAGTGCCCTACAACGAGGCGATCGACCCGCAGGCTGTCGCCGACATGCTGAAGGCGCATCCGGAGGTCACCGTCGTCTCCGTCTGCCATCACGACACCCCGTCGGGCACGATCAATCCGATCGACGCCATCGGTGCCGTGGTGGCGGCGCATGGCGGCTACCTGATCGTCGACGCGGTTTCGTCCTTTGGCGGCATGAAGACGCATCCCGAGGACTGCAAGGCCGACATCTACGTCACTGGCCCCAACAAATGCCTGGGCGCGCCTCCCGGCCTCACCATGATGGGGGTGAGCGAGCGGGCCTGGGCCAAGATGAAGGCCAACAAGGCGGCGCCTCGCGCTTCGATGCTGAGCATCGTCGATTGGGAAGACGCCTGGTCGCGCGACAAGCCCTTCCCCTTCACGCCGTCGGTTGCCGAGATGAATGGCCTCGACGTGGCGCTGGATCTCTACCTTGACGAAGGGCCGGAGGCGGTCTGGGCGCGCCATGCGCTGACGGCGAAGGCCATGCGCGCCGGTGTCGTCGCCATGGGCCTGTCGATCTGGCCCGCCAGCGATGCCATCGCCTCGCCGACGACCACGTCGGTCCGCACGCCCGATGGTATCGACGAAAAGGCGCTTCGGGCCGCTGCCCGCGCCCGTTACGGCGTGGTGTTCTCGTCAGGTCGCGGCGAGACGCTGGGCAAGCTGACGCGCATCGGCCACATGGGTCCGACCGCGCAACCGATCTATGCAATCGCGGCGCTGACGGCACTCGGCGGCGCCATGAACGCGGCCGGCCAGAAGCTTGCGGTCGGCAAGGGCATCGACGCGGCACTGAGCGTCATTGACGCGGACGCCTGAACGAAATCATCGGATTGAGGGAGTATTTTGATGACTGAACGGCTTGCGGGAAAGACGGCCCTGGTCACGGGCGCCGCACAAGGCATCGGCAAGGCGATCGCGGCACGGCTTGCCGCCGATGGCGCGACCGTCATCGTCAGCGACATCAACGCCGACGGCGCCAAGGCGGCCGCAGCGTCGATCGGCGGCAAGGCGAAGGCCGTCGTCGCCGATATTTCCGATCCGGCGTCGGTCAAGGCGCTGTTCGGCGAGATACAGGCGCTGACCGGCGGCGTGGACATACTGGTCAACAATGCCAGCATCGTTCCGTTCATCGCCTGGGACGACGTCGACCTCGAACACTGGCGCAAGATCATCGACGTCAATCTGACGGGCACCTTCATCGTCACCCGTGCGGCAACCGACCAGATGCGAGCCGCGGGCAAGGCGGGCCGCGTCATAAGCATCGCCTCCAACACATTCTTCGCCGGCACGCCGAACATGGCTGCCTATGTCGCTGCCAAGGGCGGCGTCATTGGCTTCACCCGCGCGCTGGCCACGGAGCTTGGCAAATACAACATCACCGCCAATGCGGTGACGCCGGGCCTGATCGAGAGCGACGGCGTCAAAGCGAGTCCGCACAACGAGGCGTTCGGTTTCGTCGAGATGCTGCAGGCTATGAAGGGTAAAGGACAGCCCGAACATATCGCCGACGTCGTAGCATTTCTTGCCTCGGACGATGCGCGCTGGATGACTGGCCAGACAATCAACGTCGATGCGGGCATGGTCCGGTATTAAAGCATGTCTCCCGAAATTGGGAACCGGTTTCGGGACAAGGACATGCGTAAAAACAAAGAGATAGCGCGTTTCGCCGTTTCCATGAAACGGTGAAATGCGCTGGGGCAAGAGGAGCCCGCAGCTGCAGCCCGCTCTACATCACGGGCTTCAGGATCAGAACTTCTTGCCCAAATTGACGAGGAAGCCGTTGTCGGTGCCGCCATCGCTGCCGATCAGGCCGCGATATTCCAACCGCACGGCAAAATCCTGTGCCGTCTGGATGTTCATCCCGAGGCCGATCATGAAGCGGTCCCGGGCCAGCCCGTCGATGGAGGTGTGGTAGAACGGCCCGCCGAACATGTCGGCGTAGTTCATGGTGATCGCGCTGTCGCCCTGGAAGTCGTGCTGATATTCCAGCCGGAGCTGCGGCGAGATCACCCCGAAGCTGACCGGGTATTTGTAGGCGAGGGTGAGGCCGAGATTGCCCGTGATGGTGTCGATATCCTGCTCGTCATAGTGCAGCGCCGACGACGGATCGCCGTCCTCGGTGAAGGCATCGAGCGTCGCGCGGGCCGCGTCGAGACGCGTGTAAGGCGTGACCTGCCAGTCCTCGACTTGATATTTGACGCCCGCCGAGACCGAGGCGAACCACTGGCCGCCGTCGCGGTCGCCGGTGACGAAGCCGCCACCCGACGTCAAGTAGCGTTTGGAGTCGAACGACAGCCATTGATAGCCGAGCAGACCGTCGATGAAGAAGTTCTGGCCCGGATGGTAGCTGGCATAGATGCCTGCCGTGTAGGCATGGCCGGTGCTGCGGCTGCCATTGTCGCCTATGTCGCTGGCATCGCGGCCGTAACCCATGCCCAGACCGATCGCGAAGGCGCGGCTGAAGCGATAGTCGACGCCGGCGCTGAGGCCTGTGGTTTGGAACTTGTAACCGCCATCGCCGTCACGTTTGCCGATGTTGATCGAGCCGCCGGTCCAGATCGTCACCTTGCTATGGCCGAAACTGCCGGTACCGAAGCTGCCTGGCGTGCTCGCCGTGGTGCCGTCGTCCATGAAGGACTGGAACGGTCCGTCCTGGGCGGTCGCCTGGCTGCGTCCGCAGGATTCGCCCTGCGCAACCAGCTCGTTGTCGCCGCATGTGCTGTCGAAGGACAGCGCGATGCCCTGAACGAAAGCCAGGCCATCGGTCGGCTCCTGGCCGTCATTGCTGTCATGCAGGGCTTCGAGCCGTTGCTGGAAGTTGTCGATCTGCGACGTGGCGAAACGGCGCGTTGCTTCGGTCTGCGCGTTGAGGATGCCCATGACCTCGCTATCCTTGGTCGGATCCGGGCGGGACTCGACGTTGATCGTGATCGATGTCACGGCCGACGTGGCATAGGCATTGCTTATCGTGAATGTCACCGTGGCCGTGCCCTCGAACGCCGTGGTCGGGGTAAAGGTCATCTGGAAGCCGTTGAGCGCCGTCGTGCCGGATGAGGGCGGCGGCACCGATACCAGGCTGGCGGTTGTGAATGGACCGCCGGTGGCGTCCTTGGTCAGGTCGACGACCACGGCCTTGCCCGATACCGTCGTGACATTCTGCGCGACGGGAACCGGATGCGCCCTGACATTGATCGTGACCGTGGCCGGCGCCGAGGTTCCGCCCGGTCCGGTCGCCGTGTACCGCAAGGTGTCCGATCCGACGAAGGAAGTCGCCGGCGTGTAGGAGATGGTGGTGCCGTTGACCGTCGCGGTACCATGCGCCGGTGCGGTGGAGACCGCTATGGAAGTGATATCGCCGGTGTCGTTGTTCGTGACGTTTATGGCGACCGCCTGTCCGTCAAGCGTCTCGGTTGTGTCCGGGTTGGCGACCGGTGGGTTGCTGCCGATCGCAAGCGTATAGCTCGCCGCGCCGGTGAAGCCGAGGTTGTCGGTCGCCGTAATGGTGATGGGAAACGAGCCGACAACGGTGGGGCTGCCCGAGAGCGTGCCCGTGGATGACAGCGTCATTCCAGCCGGCAGCGAGCCGCTCGTCAGCGCAAAGCTGTAAGGGGTGTTGCCGCCACCGGCCGTGATCGTCTGGTTGTAGGCGACGCCGTACTGTCCGGCTGGCAGGGTCGCGGGAGCAAGCGTTATGGTCGGCGCGTTGATCGCCAGCGTGTAGGCCACACTGCCGGTGCCGGGCGTGCCGCTTGTGCTGTCCGACGCCGTCACCGTGAAACTGAAGCTGCCGGCAACTGTTGGCGTTCCCGAAAGCGTTCCCGTCGAAGAGAACGACAGGCCTGCCGGCAGCGTCCCGGCGGTCACCGCGAAGGTGTAGGGCGCGTTGCCGCCGCTAGCCGTCACCGGCTGGCTGTAGACGGTTCCGGCCGTGCCGGACGGAATGGCGGCGGGCGACAGGGTCAGGCTCGGCGTACCGATGGTGAAGCTGTATGCCTGCGTGCCGATCTGGCCGTGAGTGTCGGTTGCCTGGACCGTGAAGGAGAAATTGCCGGATTGCGTCGGGGTGCCTGAAAGCACGCCCGCCGAATCCAGCAACAGGCCGTTCGGCAAGGCGCCGGCGCTGACCAGGAAGCTGTATGGCGCGACACCGCCGGTTGCGGTGATGGTGGCCGAATAGGCCGAAGCGGCCGTCGCATTCGTCAGCGTTGTGGGTGCGAGCGTGATGGTGGGGGCACCGACCTGCAAGACGTAATTTTGTGTTCTGGCAAATGGCGCGCCGGTACCTGTGCTGCTGTCGCTTGCGTGGACCGAGAAAGTGAACGACCCCGTCTGGGTGGTTGTTCCCGACAATATGCCGGACGCGGCATCCAACGACAGGCCCGCAGGCAGCGAGCCGGCGCTGACGGTGTAGGTGTAGGGCGCTGTGCCCCCGGACGCCGTGAACTGCTGGCTGTACGCCGAGCCGTAGGTAGCGGTCAGCGTTCCCGCCGGCGGCGTCATGGCAAGCGTCGGCGCGCCGACGGAAAGCGTGAAGGGCTGCGAGATTGCAACTGGGCCGGTGCTGCTGTCGGAACCGGAGACCGTCAGGCTGAAGCTGCCTGCCTGCGTCGGTGTTCCGGAAACCGTCACGCTGTTCGCCGTCGTGCCAGTCTGGGAAAGGCCGGCCGGCAAGCCGCTCACCGCCAGCGTGTATGGCGCGGTGCCGCCGGACGCGGTGAAGGTCTGCGTATAGGTGACGCCGACTTGCGCGGTCAGCGCCCCCGACGGGCTCACTGTGATCGTGGGATTGCTGACCGTGATCGTAACGGTCGCCGGAGCCGATGTCCCTGCCGAGTTGGTGGCGGTATAGGTGAAGCTATCCGTGCCATGGTAGCCTGGATTGGGCTGGTAGGTTATCGACGTGCCACTGGCTATGGCCGTGCCGTTGGCCGGCGCCAACCCAATAGCGACGGAAGTTGGTGCCCCGCCGGTAATGTTGAGCGTGATCGGATTGGCGCCGCTGTTATAGGCAACCGTGGCTGATACCGGGTTCGCAACCGGCGGGATGTCGACGATCTGGATGCTGTAGGCGCGCGCCGCGCTCGAATAGGGACCGGTGCCGGTGCTGCTGTCGGTCGCGGTGACGGAAAAATTGAAGGTCCCGGCCGCGGTTGGCGTGCCCGAGATCGTCCCGCTGGCGGACAGGGCAACACCCGGCGGCAGCGTCCCCGTCGTGACCGCGTATGTATAAGGCGAAGTGCCGCCGGTGGCTGGATTGAGCGACGCCGAATATGCCTGGCCCATCGTGCCGTTGGCGAGCGTCGTCGCTGGCAGGGTGATCGTCGGCGCCGCGACTGTGAGCGTGTAGGCCTGCGTACCGTTGAACGGTCCGGGCGCGCCGCTGGCATCCGTGGCTCTGACGGTGAAGTTGAACGTGCCGCCAGCAGTCGGCGTGCCGGAGAGCGTGCCGGACGAGGACAGCGTCATCCCGGCCGGCAGCGAGCCCGCGCTGATCGTGAACGTATAAGGAGCCGTGCCGCCGCTTGCGGTGATGGAAGTGCTATAGGCCGATCCGACAGTCGCGCCGCCGGGCAGGGTGGTGGGGGCAAGAGTGATGGTCGGCGCGGTGTTGATGACCACGGTGATGCTAGGGGCAACGAACCATTGACCGCCAGTGGAAATCGTCGTGCTGTCCACCGACCTCACCGCAAATGTGAAGCTGCCTTGGGTGGTCGGTACGCCGGAAAGCAGGCCGCTGGAAGACAGCGACAATCCGGGCGGCAGGCCGCCGCTATCGAGACTGTAGGTATAGGGCGCGGTGCCGCCGCTGGTGTTGAATTGCTGGCTGTATGCAAAGCCCACTGCGCCGGGGGGCGGACTGGTCGGCGAAACAACGAGGGTCGGCCCGGGAACGGTGAAGCTGTAGCTCTTGTCCGCGGTCAATTGGGTAGGCGACGTCGAATCGGTCACATGGACGGTGTAGTTGTAAGGACCCGAGCCGGTCGGCGTGCCGGAGATCCGGCCGTTCGACGCAAGGCTGAGGCCCGGAGGCAAGCTGCCGCCGCCCGAAGTATAGGTATAGGGCGCGACGCCTCCGGTGGACGTCAGCGTCTGGTCGTAGAAGACGCCGATCGCTGGCGTCGGCAGGGTTGCGGGGCTGACGGTGATGGGCGAAGTGGCCGGGGTAATGGTCACATTGACCGTGACGACGCCCGCGGACGCATCCTGAAAGGTGAAGGTGTCCGAGGTGGCGCCGTCGCCATTGTTGAGGTAGGTCAGCAACCCGGCGGCGGCATTGTCGACTGTGACATGGCCGTGTGCCGGTTGCACAACGTCGCTCTCCGGGTTTATTCCGAATCCGCTAGGATCGCATGACGAGGCGTCGATCTGATGAGAGCCGCCAGACGCCACCGTTATCGCAATCGGGGTGGGGCAGCCTACCGACGTCGCGGCCTGGGCCTGGGATGGCGCCAAGGCGGCAAGGGCAGCAAGCGCGAGCATAGCCAGCCACAGCGCGAAGCCGCTTGCCAGCGCATGCGCACGCACTGTGCGATACTTTGCATTCCAGTTCAATGCATGCCCCCATGCCAGCAGTTTTATGTGATCTAGTACCGAAGCGCAGAATTCCGCGATGTCAAATGTTTAGCTGTCTACGCAATGCCCGGGTGATTTCTCTGCAGGATTCCCACACAAAGTAGATCATGAAGTTTTCATCATGTCCATCTTGTGATGAAAAAGGCACTTGCAGAATCCATGAATCATGAGCAATCTTTAATACAACCGCGTTTCTTAGAATATTAGGGGGAACTAATGGCCGAAGTTTTCCTCGGGCAGATCATGATGACGGGCTTCGCTTTCCCGCCAAGGGGTTTTGCCTTTTGCAACGGGTCGCTCCTCGCGATCGCCCAGAACCAGGCGCTGTTTTCGCTTCTGGGCACCGTCTATGGCGGCAATGGCACCACGAATTTCGCTTTGCCAAACCTGCAGAGCCGCACGCCGGTTGGTTTCGGGGCATCGGCCGATGCTGCCTGGCAGCCTTCACCTTACCAGTTGGGAGAAACCGGCGGCGTCGAAAATGTCACGCTGCTGACCTCGCAAGTGCCGGCGCACAATCATGTCGGCAACGCAACCACGACAGCCGGCGCAGGGCGCAGTCCCAGCAATGCGCTTTACGGCTCCACCACAAACGCCATCTATGCGGCACCGAATGGTCGCGTGGTGCCCTTGGCGGGCCCGACCGTGACCTATGTCGGCGGCAACCAGCCGCACCCGAACATACAGCCCTACGAGACCATCAACTACAACATCGCGATGAACGGGATATTTCCGTCGCGCTCCTGATATCTGCCAGCCAGCGCCAACCTCCATGGAGATTGATCGATGAGTGAGCCTTATGTCGGAGAAATCCGCATGTTCGGTTTCCCCCGTTTGCCCGTCGGCTGGCTGCCTTGCGATGGATCGCTATACGCCATCTCCCAGTATGACGCGCTGTATGCGCTGATTGGCACCAATTACGGCGGCGACGGTCAGGTCACTTTCGCCACGCCGCAGCTTTCGGGACACTTGCCGATCCATCAGGGGGCCGGAACGGGCCTATCGCGCTACGTTATAGGCCAACTGGGAGGAAGCGAGACGGTGACTTTGCTGCCCGCGCAGCTGCCGCAGCACAATCATTCAATGACTGCGACGCCTGCGAGCGCCAACGCGAAATCTGTCTCCGCTACGGTCGAACTCGGGGCCATCGCAAACGATACCATGTACGTGACCGATACTGCCGGCGCGACGCCCATCATCACCGCTCCTCAATCGACGCAGCCCAGCGGCGGGACCTCGCCCCACGACAACACGATGCCCACTCTCACCGTGCAGTTCTGCATCGCCTATGCCGGAATTTTCCCGTCGCAGGGCTGAACCGCGCGCAGGTTATCAACGGAAGATGCCCAGTCACCAAGATCGCAGGATATCCCAATGACCACGCCTTTCCTCGGAGAGATACAGATCCTCGGTTTTAATTTTGCGCCATATGGGTGGGCGTCGTGTAACGGCGCTTTGATTCCAATCCAGCAAAATACGGCGCTGTTCGCGCTGTTAGGCGTCAACTACGGCGGCAATGGCCAGACCAATTTTCAGCTGCCCAATTTCGCCAATCGGGCCGGCTGCAATCAGGGCCAGGGTCCGGGGCTGACGCCCCGCACCATTGGCGAGACATTCGGCGAGAACAGCGAGACGCTGACGACCGCCGAAATGCCGGCTCACATGCACCAGTTCACGATCTACAACCAGCCGGATTCGACCAAGAAATCGGGCTCGCCATCTGCCGGCAATTCATTGACCTCGCCAGTGGATACCACTCTGTTTGTCGCTAATGCGCAACCGAATGCGCAATTCCCAGCCAACATGATCGGCTTTACCGGAGGGGGCCAGCCGCATGAAAACCGGCAGCCCTATCTCGCGATTAACTACTGCATAGCGATGCAGGGCACCTTTCCGTCCTTCGGGTGATGGCGTTTACCGATGCCGAGCAGCTGCCTGCATTTCCATCGGTCGCGCAGCCGCGGCTCACGCTGCCCCGCGGCGCATACCGCGCCGCCACGCTCGGCGACATTGCCTTCCTGCGGCGGCTTTACTGGTCGTTCCGCATGGAGGAAATGGAGCCCGTGCCTTGGCCGCAGGAGATGAAGCGGGCATTTATCGATCAGCAGTTCGATCTTCAGCACCGCCACTATGTGGCGAGGTTTTCCAGCGCCGATTTCCTGCTGCTGCTGGACGGCGGCGAGCCGATCGGACGCCTTTATGTCGATACCAGCGTCGACCGCTGGCATGTCATAGATATCGGCTACCTGCCGCATTGGCGCGGCCGCGGCAGGGGACAGGCCGTGCTGAAAGCAATTCAGCGCCAGGCGAAAGCCCGTTCGGCTTCCGGTGTCATGCTGCATGTCGAGCGCCGCAATCTGCGCGCCCTGGCGCTTTATCGCCGTCTCCACTTTCGTGAAATCGGCACCAGCGATACCCATATCGAGATGCAATGGGGCGGATCCTGGCCGCCGCCCGCGCCTCAGTTGAAGATCGCCTGATAGACGATACCGGCCTTGTCGCGGGCAACGGGAACCAGGAAGATTTCCATCTGGCCGAGAGTGGCGTTCTTCAGCTTGTAGAGCTTTTGCGGCAGCACCACTTGCGAGCCGCTGCGGAATATCAGTGAAAAAGGCGAGCGCCGCATCCCGGGGAAGCCGGTTTCCAGCAGGGGATTTGCCTCCGCAAGGGTTAGCGGGACTGAGCTTTGTCCAAAGTCGATGTCGAACGAACTGCCGACGCAGCCGGCGAAATGACCAAGCGTTACAATTTCCATGACCTCTTCCGCCCTCTTCAATCATTGGCCGGGCAACACCTGTCGCTTCGCCCCAGGTGATTTGTGGCATAGCGCGTCGCTCGGCTGGCTGACATTGCATTTTCGCAAGATGCTAAAGTTTTTGCGAAGTTTTCCCTCGTGTGCAAGACTTGCCACCGCAATCCGGATGCACGCGGTTGCTTGCCGGTAGAGTAATCCCGTCGGTCGAGGCGGCCTGGTGCCCGACATGGTTGAATCGAAGCTGCCGGTGGACGTCATGGGAAGTATGCCCTTCAGCCCATCGCTGACGTCTCTGTATTCAGCCAGATGCCAATAGGGTCGAGGATAACCAGCTATCGATCATGAAGCTGGGGCATTGGCCAGCCGGCGAGCTCGGTGATGGCAGTCGCACAACTCGTCGCGTCCAACGTCGCTGGACACCTGCCGATGGTTGGGACTGAGGTCGTGTCATCAAGGCGCAATAGGCCCAGCACTAACATGTGATGTTGCTCATAGTCTTGAAGAGGCATTGGGTGGCGAATGAGGGGATACGTCATTGGAGATGAGCGATGCCCCTGCCCGCGGCGCTGAATGATGCCGACTTGGAATTCAAATGCCTGGAGTGTGACCGTGCCTTTGTAAGGAAGGGGTCATGGTTCAAGGTGATCTCCACCTTCAGATGTGAGGGTTGCGGAGCTGCGAACCGTATCGGGTATACCGACAAGTTGGCTTTGTTCGAGAAGCACTCAGCGCTTTTGCTCATCATGGAGCCGACCGCGAATGGCGGCCCGACGGTTCACCGTTGGGGTGACGTTGGTTGAATTGCCGGAAAAATCGAGTGCCCTCTGCTCGCTATTGATAACATGCGCTGTTGAGCTGCGGAGGGAGCCATCGATTTCGATAAGCGAGCGGCCCGGCACGAGAACGGGGGAGCCCACGGGCCGGGCCTGACCGGCGGGGGCACGGACTAGATACAGGGCGCCGGCTGATGCTGTTATAGCAACTCTCAATGAAGTCTCCGCCGTGCGAATGGAGGACACTCCCAATGACACCGGTCATGAGACACGACTAGCAACATGCCCATATGGGTTGTCGCAAGTCCCGCAGCGCCGCCCGGCCGCGCTGAACATCGCCCTTGGAGCATGATCCCGAGAAGCGGGAACCGGCTTTCGAAGAAGATCATGTACCAACAAAGAGTTAGGTCAGGGTGACGGTTCGACGAAAACGTCATTCTGATCTAGTCCGGTTATTGCGCATTGCATCGTGACGGCGTCATAACGATGCAAAAAAATCGCTACTTATCCCTCGCTTGAATGAAACATTTGTCGCCGATACCCCGTATGCAAAGGAGTAGGGGTGGAATATGTTGCACGAAGCCAACGAAGACTGCGCTGTGAGTCTGAGCGAAGACGAAGCGCGCCTTGCTGAACGCTACCGCTTTCTTTGCGGTCAACGCGATGGACCTTCTAGATACGGCATAGCAGTCCTGGCCGGAGTGCTCGCAGGCGGAATGTTTATCGTCTCGGCGATATTCTTTGGTGGCGGAGAACAGGGCGATCCTCTCTTCACATTCGGCATTGGCGTATGTTGTCTTGTCGCTGGCGGTGCCCTTTGGTTCCATAGGCGCCAAGCCGAGAAGCGTCGCTGGCAAGAAAAGAAGTCAATCATCCATAAGTTTCGCAGCCGAGGACTCGGCATCCAGCTGAACGGCCAAGTGCATCATCTGTTCGGTTAAAGCATGTCTCCCGAAGGTGGGAACCGGTTTCGGGATAAAGACATGCGTAAAATCAAAACCTAAAGTCATGGAGCGAATCTGAAAGATCGCGGCGCGCTTTGGGTATTGAAAGGCTTATGCGCGGCAAAAAGTTCGCGCATACACAAGTTGGGGATACCTTCGGTAAAATGATCACGGCTGTTGCTACTGCGCCGTGTTGTGCGCCTTGAATGCCAAGCGAAGTTCGAGCGCCTCAGGGCTGGTGCTGCCCAGCGTGACGTCTCCGCTCTGCGACCCCCACGCATAAGCAAAGTCGAATACAGGAGCGGGAGAGTAGGTAGCCCAGCGCGTGAATATCTGGTTCGCCTGGTCCGGTGTCGGCAGTACGTAGACGTCCGTAGCCACTCCGGTACGGGTCTTCCAACTGCCACCTCCGAAGGCCTGGAATACAGGCACAATCCTATCGAGAGGGATACCAGCGGCAACGGCTGCTTCGACCGTCCGGTCGATGAAGTCCAGATCGAAAGCTTTGCCGCGCACCGGATACGGGTCCAGGCCGAACAGATCAATCCCCGTGTTGGCGGGATTGAAGGTGTTCATGAAAGCCGGGGCTTCGAAAGATCCCATGTCCATCAAAGTGACAAACGTAACTGCGCCGGGGACATTGGCTCTGATCCAATCGGCTTCCGCTTTCAGGTCCGCCGGCCTGACTGCTGGAGAATGATATTTGCCGGTGATGTCCGGCTCATCGCACAGGCGAAAACCGAACAGCCGCGGATTGCCGATAAATGGCTTCACCTTGGCGATGAAGCCTGGCGTCACGCCGCTGGATTCATTTAGCCATATCAGCCCCTTCATCCCGGGCGGCAAGGCATTGAGTTGCTCTACAGTTTGTACATCGGCAAGGTCGAAGCCCGCGGTCGCGATTGCAATGCCCGAGCCACCGGATGTGTAGTGATGCGTTTTGCCACCTCCCCCCGCAGGCAGCACCGATTGGCTGCAGATCAGCGCAATGAGCAACGCCGATATGCACAAATTGCTCATGTGCGTGAACCTTGATGACGAAGTTGTTGGCGCGACGAGTGCCGACTTGATGGGTTGCGCGGCTCGAAAGACTGCGCAACACCCCCAAGTTGAGCCCATCGGCATGCTTCAACTATCCACCAAATTCGCCTCGCGTCCTCCTTTTTAGGTTGCACGGAAGAATTCGGCTTCATCTGTTCGATCGATGGGCCAGCTTCGAGGCGAGCCGGTGCCAAGCCAGTATAAGTCGCAGCAAGGTGGACTCGGCACGATAATCCGGGCCGGATTGAGTGAAGCTCCTTCGAATGAACGATCAGCTGCTGGTCAAGCGGAGATAATATCGTCGCTGCGGCGTCCAGGCCGATACTTTGCTGAAGAGGAGGGGCAAGCGCGATGTGCGGTATCGTTGGAATCGTCGGTCGAAGCCAAGTCGCGCCGCTCATCGTCGACGCGCTGAAGCGGCTCGAATATCGCGGCTACGACTCCGCCGGCGTCGCCACCATCGAGAAGGGCGAGCTTGGCCGCCGCCGCGCCGAAGGCAAGCTCATCAACCTCGAGCGCCGGCTGAAGGACGAGCCGCTCGACGGCACGATCGGCATCGGCCACACGCGCTGGGCGACGCATGGCGTGCCCAACGAGACCAATGCGCATCCGCATTTTTCCAACGGCGTCGCGATCGTCCACAACGGCATCATCGAGAATTTCGCCGAGCTGCGCGACGAGCTCACCCGCGACGGCTACTCTTTCGCCTCACAGACCGACACCGAGGTCGTCGCGCATCTGGTGGCGCGGGAGCTCGCCAAGGGGCTGAAGCCCGTGGAAGCCGCGCATGCGGCGCTGAAGCGGCTTTCCGGCGCCTTCGCGCTGGCGATCATGTTCAAGGGCGACGAGGACCTGATCGTCGGCGCCCGCAACGGTCCCCCGCTCGCGATTGGACATGGCGGCGATCAGATGTTTCTTGGGTCCGATGCCATCGCGCTGGCGCCCTTCACCAACTCGATCACCTATCTGGAGGACGGCGATTGGGCCGTCGTGCGTCGCGAAAGCGTTACGATTTATGACATCGACGGCAACAAGGTCGACCGCAAGCGCCAGCAGTCGCTGTCGACCAGTTTCATGGTCGACAAGGGCAACCGCCGGCATTTCATGGAAAAGGAAATCCATGAGCAGCCGGAGGTGATCTCGCACACGCTGGCGCATTACGTGGATTTCGTCTCCGGCAAGTCGAAGCCGCTCGACCTGCCGTTCGACTTCGCCAGGATCGGCCGGCTGGCGCTCTCGGCCTGTGGCACCGCCTATCTTGCGGGACTGATCTCGAAATACTGGTTCGAGCGCTATGCGCGGCTTCCCGTGGATATCGATGTCGCCTCCGAGTTCCGCTACCGCGAGATGCCGCTTTCAGCCAACGATGCGGCCTTCTTCATCTCGCAGTCGGGCGAGACCGCCGACACGCTGGCCTCGCTGCGCTATTGCCGCAAGGCCGGCATGAAGATCGGCACGGTCGTCAATGTGCGCGAATCGACCATGGCGCGCGAATCCGACGTCGTGCTGCCG